>CAMORM010000043.1 GCA_946623785.1 uncultured Verrucomicrobiota bacterium | reverse complement strand
GGTAGGGTCACGCGTCCCGCGTGACCGCGGCATGTAGGTCCGTACCGCTCGTGCCTCACGAGCGGCGGGTAAAAGCACTAGTGACTAACAACTAACGAGTCCAATGTTTTATATTCTCCGCACCCCGATTGTTTGGTACAATTCTGGCGTGAAACTGATTCTGACATTGCTGCTGCTTGTCTGCGCGCCTTTTGCCGGGCTGGCGGTCGAGACATTTGTCCTCGCGCCTAGCTTTGAGTCTGACGCGGAAGCGGTGACGAATTGTTTTGATGTCGAGAACACGCGGTTCGACATAATGATTCGGTAGGTGGTGCTATGAACAACTCTTCATATATCAGCTACCTTGTTCTGTCCTTGCTTGTTTTCTGGATTGGCTTTGCGGTTAAACGTTGCCCGTCGGCTCTTCGCATTCTGCGGCGGGATGTGTTGGCCGTGCTGTTGGTTTTTGCCATTGCCGCGTCGCTTGTCGCAGACAAGACGAATGGACTCATGCGCATCATAGGTCAACTGCGCTCCCCCGCGCCAGTTGCCGTCACAGTGACGACCGGCCCCGCGGAAATTGCGTTCAGCGCATCGCAGGCTGGCAACCTCGGCTCGCCTGTCATCGTTGCACATGCCGGCGAGACGAACACCGTTCCGCTTCTTGTGGGTGTAGAGTATGCAGTTACTTCAACCGTGCCGATAAGCGTTTCGACACCTGCAGGCGGATATGCGCAGGTGACGTTTGATTCGTCAAGGGCATGCCGGATCCACTGGCCGATTTGCTTCGCATTTGCCGAGACGATCAACGCTCCCACACAATCCGGCGGTACCAGCCGCACTTACAGTGTAACGGCAATCCTCTATGCCCCAGGTGGCGTGTTTTCGTGGGGCCCGGCGTGCTTGTGTGGTTGCATGACATGCAGTGGCTCAGCCATAACGTTTGCCTGTACGCCTGGATGCGCCTGCGGGGCAAGTTGCGGTGCAACAGGTTCCTTTGGATACGAGGGACTGGTCTTCCCCGTGTCGGGCGGAGAGTGCCGATGCGGGTTCACCGACACGTCCCATCCAACCCAGCCTCAGACTGAAGGCCCTTGCCTATCGGTTTCTTTCAGTGATTCAGCCGTTATCTTCGAGGATACTTACAAGGATAGTCCTGGCGTATGGAAGCCCAAAAGGTCGACTCGCACATGGCTCACGGTATATGCAAACGGAGGACCGAACGGTGGATTGCTGTCGCTGACGTCGCAGAATCTCCAGATGCTTTCTCCAGTTGCATGCGGTCCGGTCGTTCTGCCGGCAACGCTCAATCTCGCTGCCAATCAGACGTATAGTGCACAGTATCTTTTCGAAGGGGATACACCAAGTGTCGCGGCTAACGACATATCAGTTTCTGGTAGCATTCTTCCAACGGGTTCAATTGAGCCAATTCAGTCGTCAGCAACTATTACAAGTGTGAAAGTTGAGCTTACGCCCCAGTTTGTCGTTGGAAATCTGTTGCATCGGCATTCATTTGGAGTGTGCGAATCGGTGGTGTGCCAATGGTCACCAACAATGGAGCATGTGACCGTGACGGATTTGGCGGGTGGTGTCGTTACGAATGTCACTAGTGGATATTGCTATTATCTGTGCGGCACCAATGCGGCGGCAAAGGCCTTTTCGGTTGATGCAAGCGGCACCGAGTACATTCCCCTTGCCAATGTCGCAGGGCCCTCCGGGGTGTTTGTGGGAGAGGCAAGAGAAGAAGAATCAGCGGTGGCGTCTGGTTTTGCTGGTGGTGTTGAGATGAGCATGCTACTCTATGTGGCGCCTACAAATGTGTCGTTTCGAGGCCTGTCGTTCATGGAGGTGCCGTCATCTGACAGTATTGTAACAGGGTATTTTCTGTCAAGTGACTTTGCCTCCGCATGGCAGCATGGTGAAGAAGCAGGTGCTGGCGTTTGGCATGCTATAGGGAGCGACAACTTCTTCTTCGATGACCATCCGAGCATGAATTATGTCTTGGACGCGCCTTGGTCTGAAGGGGCTCTTTCTTGGACAATACCGTTTGGATGGAACCGAGTCGGTGACGCTTCAGCGACCAATGAGATTGGGCAGACAACTATCCAGCGGTTTGATTTCAATGCAAGCGGCAGACTGCGGTTGACAAAGTTTGGCTACTGGGTTGAACGCGATGCAGATGGATCAACGCGGAGATCGGAAGGAGTGTTGGAACCTAGATGAAAACGTCCGTCAAATTGTGTGGTATGACAGTGGCTTGCGGTGTTGCCTTTGCCGCAGTGATTCTCCATGTCAAGTCTGGAGGGCGCATCTCTCAAGGGATGCAGTCGTCCCATGCAGAGAGTATTGCGGAGGAGTGTTTCCGCAACTGGACTAATCAAGATGCCATGTTGGCTGTGCTAGCCGAAGTCCGGGGTGTGGAGAGTGGCGCGGCGAGGACGGCCCGCTTGCAGGAACTTGTTGACGCGTCGGTCTCCAAATCAATTCAGGCTGGCGATCCGTCCGCGCGAGCAAGTCTTGCGAGGGACTATTTGTTGTGGGTGATCATGCCGATAGCCGAGGCACTGAAAACTAATGGCGCATCGGAGAGCGCTTTGTCAGACTACGTTATCAAAGCGTGGGGAACCTTCCGGGCTCTTTGCTCGTCTTTTGACGAGGAGAATCCCAGGCAGGGCTCACGTCGAATAGCGGAAACTGCGAGGAGGGACTACGAAGACGGGTATCGTTTGTTTGACAGGCAGTGGCTGGCACTTCTTTTCCGGGACATGCCCGATGGTGCTGAAGAGCGGTTTCGCGCCAAATGGAAGGCCGCTTTCGCCGAACCAGATGCGAGTGGGCGATGAACCGGACCTGGAACTTGAACCCGGCGCTCGATGTCTCCACGTCGTGGAGCTCTGCGTACGGACGGCTCCAGATAACGCCGGCCGGAGACGGAGTGCCCCAAAGGGGAAGGATCGTGTTTTAACGCGTTGGCCGTAAGTGTTTTGTTGTTGTGCTATGCGGTGGGGGCAAAGTTTGGTATAATAGGCGGACCATGGCAGAAGAAGTGAAAGAGAAGCTCCTCGAGACAGAGGAGGTGCGACAGAGGATCGCCGACCTGAAGACGAAGGTCGGGGAGATGGCGGACTACATCAAGATCGGCGAACGCCGGGAGAAGCTCGCCGCGCTCGAGGCGCAGCAGGCAGAGCCCGATTTCTGGAACAACCAGAACAAGGCGCGGGAGGTCATCGCGGCCACGAACGCTGAGCGCGCGTACACGATCCCATTCGACCAGCTTACGAAGAGCGTCGAGGACGCGGAGGTGATGCTCGAGCTCGCCGGCATGGAGGAGGGCGAAGCGCTCCAGGCGGCGCTGAAGGACACGGTCGCGGAGTGCGCGAAGGCAGACGAGTTCTTCGCGAAGCTCCGCATGCAGTCGCTTCTCGGCGGCAAGTTCGACGCGTACAACGTGTTCGTGAAGCTCCACGCCGGACAGGGCGGAACCGAGGCGTGCGACTGGGTCCAGATGCTCTACCGCATGTACCAGCGCTACGCGGAGGACCAGGGCTGGAAGGTCGAGGAATACGACATTCAGCCGGGCGAAGAAGCCGGTCTCAAGGACGTCTACTTCAGGATAGAGGGCCCGTTCGCATACGGCACGATGAAGGCGGAGCGCGGAATCCACCGCCTTGTGCGCATCAGTCCGTTCGACGCGAACAAGCGCCGCCAGACGTCGTTCGCATCCGTCGAGACCGTCGCCGAGATTGCCGACGACATAGACGTCGAGATCAAGGACGAAGACCTCCGCATCGACACGTACCGCTCGGGCGGGGCGGGCGGTCAGCACGTGAACAAGACAGATTCGGCAGTGCGCCTCACGCACCTCCCCACGGGCATCGTGGTGGCGTGCCAGAAGGAGCGCTCGCAGCACATGAACAAAGAGAAGGCGATGAACATGCTCCGCGCCCAGCTCTACGAATACTACGAGGACCAGAAGCGCGCGGAGATGGACCGCTTCTACGGAGCGAAGTCGGAGAACGGCTGGGGCTCGCAGATCCGATCGTATGTCTTCTGCCCGTACACGATGGTCAAGGACCTGCGCACGCAGTACGAGACCTCGGACGTGAACGGAGTGATGGACGGGCACATACAGCCTTTCATCGAGGCCTGGCTCCAGCAGCAGGCGGCCAAGGGCAAGTAGTCTCCTGAAGCGCAGCGCAACGGAGCATCCATGAAGCCGGTTCTTGCAATAGACAGATCGACCGACACGCAGAGCGTCGCCCTCGTTAAGGACGGGCGCGTCGTTTCCAAGGTCTTCCCCCATTCCGATTCGCGCAGCGCAGACTGGCCGGTAAAGGTACAGGGGTTCCTCGCCGCCAACGGGCTTGGCTTCCCCGACATAGGCAAGATCGTGGTTGGGCGGGGTCCCGGCAGCTTCTCAGGCATACGGGCGGCGCTCGCGTTCGCGCAGGGCGTGTCGGCGGCAACGGGATGCGAGGTGACGGGCCTTCCTTCCACGCTCGCGCTCTCGAGCAGCCACGACAGGATTGCGGTCATCGGCGATGCGAGGCGCGGCCGCTTCTGGGTGGTCCTGCACGAAGGCGTCGCAACTCCGTGCGACTTCGTGCTCGTGGACGAACAGGGCCTTCAGGACGCTGTTCCCGAGGGATACTGCGTCGTCACGCCGGACGGCGCGCGGATAGAGGACCTGCTGAAGAGCGTCTTCGCGCACCGCTACCATGGTTCGCTCGTGCCGCTCGCGTCGCGCCTTGCGGAGGTTGTCCTCGAATCGCCAGGCATCGACACGCCCGAGCCCCTTCCCATCTATCTCCAGTCCGCAGTGAGGCAGTGAATCAATGAAGGAAAAGTACGCAGCGCACATGCCGTTCGTTGACGGCGTTGTCTTCGACTTCGGCGGGGTGATGTCGCATTTCCCCAAGGCGGACTGGCCGATCTACCCGATGTGCGCGCAGGTGGGCCTTTCGCGCGAGGCGGTTAAGCGCGGGCTTGACGACCACCGCCACGAATACGACGCCGGGTTCATCGACTGCGAGGAGCTGTACAAGAAGATACTGCGCGACAACAACCTCCCCGACCCGCCCGCCCAGTGGTTCCGCGAGATATACCTCGCCGACTCGCGCGGATGGCGCAGGCCGGACGAGGCGACTCTCGGGCTCATGCGCGAGTGCAAGGCGGCCGGGAAGAGGATCGGGATACTCACGAACATGTCGGTGCCGTTCTTCAACGACTACTTCGTGCCGGTGTTCGGCTGCTTCCGCGAGCTTGCCGATGCGGAGGTCGTCTCCGGCTTCGTGCATCTCTACAAGCCGCAGCGCGAGATTTACGACCTGATGTCGAAGCGCATCGGGCTTCCGGCCGAAAAGCTCCTGTTCCTCGACGACCTCGAGAGCAACATCGCCGCGGCCCGTTCGCTGGGCTGGCGCGGCGAAGTCTTCACCGGCGCCTGAGAGCGCCGCCTTGCCCCAGGGGCCTTTTGCTAACATACGCAGCACGACAACGAAGGGAGATGGCATGGAAACTAGGGAATACGGGAAGACGGCCGACGGCCGTGCGATCAAGTCGTTTTTGCTCCGCGGGGGAAACGGCGCGGAGCTGGAGGTGCTGGACTACGGCGGGAAGGTCCGCAGGCTCTCGGTGCCCGACCGCAGCGGCGCATGCGAGAACGTGGCGATGTCGCTGGACTTCACGAAGCCCGGTTTCGGCGGCTCGCTGATCGGGCGCTACGCGAACCGCATCGCGGGCGGGAGGTTCGCCATAGACGGCACGGAGTACAGGCTCCCGTCGAACATCGCGCCGGACGGCATGCCGTGCCTGCTTCATGGAGGTTCCGCCGGGTTCCACGACAAGATATGGGAGGCCCGTCCGTTCGAGACGGCCGAAGGCGATGCGCTCGAGCTTTCGCTGTTGAGTCCGGACGGCGAAGGCGGTTTCCCCGGGAACCTTGCGGTGAAGTGCGTCTACACCTTCACCAAGGGGAACGTCTGGCGCATCGAATGGACTGCGACGACCGACAAGGCCACGCCCGTCAACTTTACGCACCACGTCTATTTCAACCTGAGCGGCGAGGCGAGGCGCCCTGTTTCGGACGAGGCCGTTCGCATCGCGGCCGGCAGCTATACGCCCAACGGCGTCGGGCAGATCACGACGGGCGAAATTGCGTCCGTGGAGGGCACGGACTTCGACTTCCGCGAGCCGCGCGCGGTCGGCGAACGCATGAATGGTGCGTACGACTGCAACTGGGTGCTTTCGTCGCAGGACGGTTCGCTCGCCTTTGCGGCGTCTGCCGAGGACCCGGTCACGGGGCGTCGCCTAGAGGCGTGGACCACGGAGAAGGGGATGCAGTTCTACTCCGGCTTTGCGCTCAACGACTCGCTGAAGGACCAGTTCGGGCGGAGCCTCTTCCCCCTTGCGGCCTTCGCGTTCGAGACCCAAGCGCATCCCGATTCGGTGAACAAGCCAGGCTGGCCCGACACGGTTCTCCGTCCCGGCCAGGTGTTCAGGTCGGCCACCGAATACAGGTTTTCAGCCGTTTGACCGAAAGCCTCGCCGGACAGGTTACGACCTCGGCATGGAACTGCTATCGTGCGCGACATTGGAGAAATGGGTAAAAACTTTACCCAGATGCGCACATGCGGTTTTCACCGATTCGTCTCCATGCCAGTCTTTGAAATCAACTCCGATGGCTAGCAAAGGGGCTCCACTACCGTTCCGCCTTACGCTTCGCACCTCCGAGCCACGAATAAATTCCCATTCCCCGTTTCCCGGCTTTTGCCTGCGGCGCCCAAACACGGAGTTTTTGAGTCACAGAGTCACAGAGGGTGCTTTGGAGTTGGCTCGCTTCGCTCGCTCTCCGTAGAGCAATGGACACCGCGGCGAAGCCGCCTATAAAACAAGCATAGGAAATTTATCGCGCTTCAGGCGTGCGAAGCTAGGCGGAACGGTAGTGGAGCAAATTTTGCGAAGCGTCGGAGTTAGCTTAGAAGGCAGCGTCCAAGAGGCGGAGAGATCGGCAATCCATTTCGCCTCGCCAGAAACTCAAAAATGGGTAAACTCCAGAGGAAACTGGCTATTGGCTTTTCCGGCGGTTTTTGATATACTATTTGCACTTTTTTTCGCCACGCTAGGCTAGTGCCGGGTGTGGGAAGAGGGTGAGCAACGGTTTCCGCATCAGGAGAAATACGCAACGATGGCTGACTCGGAAAAGTTTTTTTTGGGGATAGACATAGGTTCCACGACCTACAAGGCCGTGATAATGTCCTATGCGGGGAAGGTGTTGCACTGGACGTACCAGCGGACCCAGCCCGTGGATTCCGGGAGGCTCGCTTGCTCTGGCCGTTGCAGCGGCTGCGGGAACTGCAGCATGGGTGCGGTCAAGAAGACCACGGACGAGTTCATGAAGCAGGCCGGGTTCACGGTCGCCGCGATGGCGGCGGTTGTGGTGACGGGGAGCCAGATCGTTGAGGACACGAAGCGCTTCATCCCGTTTGACTTCCAGGTGAGCGAGGTTTCCGCGCACGTAGCGGGCGCGAAGCACTTCCATCCGGACGTTGACGCGATCATCGACTGCGGCGGGCAGGACTCGAAGTGCATGGTCTACAACCACGAGATGGGCCTGTGGACCTCGATGATGTCGGGAGTCTGCGCCGCGGGGACGGGCAGCTACCTCGACAGCGTGGCGGCGAAGCTCGGGGTGCCGGTCGAGGAGATATCCGAGAAGGTCAACTACGATTCCGACACGGAGTTCAGCTCCGTTTGCGCGGTTCTTTCCGCTACCTCGATCAACAAGTTCAAGAACAGGATCCCGCTTGGCGACCTCCTCGCGGGCGCGTGCCGCGCGCAGGCGCGCACGATCCTAAACAGCGTGGGGCAGCTCCTCCTGAGCCGCCCGGGGCGCAAGATACTTTTCCAGGGCGGAGTCGCGTCGAACGCGGCAGTGGCCCACTACCTGCGCGAGCTCACGGGCAGCGAGATCATAATCCCCGAGTACCACCAGGTGATGGGCGCGCTCGGGGCCGCGTGCCTCGCCCGCGAGTACTCGGACCTCAAGGGCAAGGGGACCGTCGCGAAGGTCGAATACGAGCCAACGCGCCAGAAGTCCACCGTAATGCGCATCAAGGCGACGCAGCGCGACTTCTTCTCGCGCGACAAGTCGAAGCCGCTCGTCTACAGGAACCTGTTCTTCCCATCCGAGATACTGAACGCCTTCGGCTGCCGGATCCGCACGCTCGAGACGTACGCCGCGCTCTTCGGGCGCAGGCAGCAGCGAGTGAAGGAGGCTCTCGGAAAGGCCGCGCAGAAGGGCTTCGACCAGCAGACTTGCTCGTTCCTCCGCGTTTTGGAGGGAGTGGACCTGGAGACCCCGGACTTCGTGGTGTCCACAAGCCAGCCGTGCCAGCAGGCGGAGAGGATATTCGAGGACTTCGTCGACGAGAAGGGCATCCCGGACAGGCTGTTCTCTCTCCACACGCCGATCAACAAGCGCACTCCGAACGCGGTGGAGGTCATCGCCGAGGGGCTTTCCGAGTCGATCTACCTGATGGAGAAGGCCTTCGGGCGCAAGCTCGACATGGGGCGCCTCGAGGAGGCGTGCGTGCTCTCGAACCAGGCGGCGGAATACGGAAGGCAGAGCCAGCACCTCCGCTGGACTTCGCCGCCGCTCGTCCGCGGTAGCGAGGCGATATACAACGCAGTCGTGTTCTCGCAGCTCTGGGGTACGCCAGAGTTCGTGGAGATACAGCGCGAGTACCTCGAAGAGCTGAAGATGAAGAAGGAGTGGGCGGAGAAGCGCTACTCGATCGACGACACGCACCGCCTCCTGTGGCTCCACCTGCCGCCGTTCTACGACACGCGCCACCTCGACTTCATAGAGGACCGCTGCAACGCGCCGATCGTGTTCGAGGAGACGAACTTCATCGGCTGGAACGACCTGGATCCGAAGGACCCGCTCCGCTCGCTGGCGGACAAGCTCCTCACGACAGGCTTCCTCGACCCCTCGATGCGGGTGAACTACGTGAAGGAGGCCGTCAAGGAGGCGAAGTTCAGCGGCTGCATCCTCTACACGCACGGGTTCGGGCGCTGCTCGCTTGCGGACCGTCCTTTCTCGAAGCGCCTGAGGAACACGCTAGAGTCGATAGGCATACCGCTCCTCACCCTCGAGGGCGACTGCATGGACGTGTCGATCGACCCGTGCTCGACGGTCACGAAGATAGCGGCATTCGTCGAAGCGCTCAACCAAAAGCGCTACGGCAACCTCTTCGGCGTTCGCGGGCGTGCGTAGTCAGTCCTCGTAGACGACGGTGACCTCGCGCACTGTGTACCTCGTCATGTCGATCTTGTCGAGGTTCAGCTGGAGGATGTAGAAAGCCTCCTCCTTCGTGCTGCAGAGTGTCCCGAACTGCTCGGAGCCGATCTTGTGTACGCACCACTTGCGGCAAGTCTTCTTTTCAGGTTCCATTTGCCATTATTCTACCGAAACGATCCCTTTCGCGCAACCCCTATTTGCAAAGTCAGATTGTAGCACACGGAACGGCGTTTTTTTGGTAAAATAGACGGGCTTTTCACAGACCAAGGAGAAACAATGGCCACTTCGCTGAACATAATAGTGTGCGGTTCGCTGGTTCCGGACCCGCTACAGACGCTTGAACCGGTCCAGACCCCGCAGGGACCGGGGCTTAAGAACGAGCAGATGCTGCCGAGCGTGCTCGACCCATGGGCCGCGTGCGCGCTATACGAGGCCGCCGCGCTCGCCAAGAAGCGCCCCGGCTCCACTGTCACTCTCGTTGCGCTCGGCCCGAAGGCGAAGCTCCAGCAGCTCATGATGAGCGTCGCGCAGAAGGCGCCGTTCTCTCTGGTGGCGGTCAACGGAAGCGCGTCCGGCTTCACGGACGCGAAGCTCGCCGCGGCGGAGCTCGCGAAGGCGATCAAGGCGATTCCGGGCTACGACCCCGCGAAGACGCTTCTCTTCGGCGGATGCGCGAGCGCCTCGCGCGACGCAGGCGTGACGATCCAGTTCGTGGCCGAGCATCTGGGCATCACCGAGCACTTCATGGCGGTCGACAAGCTCGACCTGGCGGACGACGATTCCTTTACCGTCCTCGAGCGCGTCGAGGGAGGCAAGTACCTCTCGTCCACGTGCAAGGGCTTCCCGGCCGCGGTCAGCTGGGCGACGGGCAGCCTGCCCGAGCCGCCGAACAACCCGCAGGTCGGCATGATGAACATGCGCACCATGATGCCGGCCCTCATGAAGGCCGCCATGGCGGACGTCGGAACGGGCGGAATATCCTACGCGAAGGTCGAGGTGCCCGCGTCGAAGCGAGACACCGTGGTCAAGAAGGACATGTCCGCGGACGACATCGCGAAGGAAATCGTCGAGTGGATCAAGGGCTGAGGAAAGGGAAGGACAAAGAGATGCTCGTCAAGGCTTACAATTGCGGCACGCTTTCCGGGACATACGCGAAGGACGCGGCCGCTCTCGCAAACGCGGTTAAGGCGTCCGGCGCGGACGTGGTTCTCCTCCCCGGCACTTCCGCCGTCCGCCGCAGCGCGGCCGGCGCGGCCATGAGGGCCGGCGCGGAAATCGACACCAACATCGTAGACGCCTCGCTTGAGGGCGATGCGGTCACGGTCCAGAAGTGGGCGTACCGCCAGCGCATCCTCACGTCCTTCACCCGTGCGGCGAAACCGTGGGTGATCGTGACGGACCCTTCGCTCTTCGGCGAGATATGCGCCAAGCTCGGCGCGTCCGCAGAGGCGGTTCCTCCGTGCGGCGACGTCGAGACGCGCACGGTGCAGAACGGCCTTGAGGCCGCTTCGGGCGGCGGTGAGTCGACGATCAAGCCGGACGCGGAGCTCCTCTTCGTCGCCGGCGCGGGCTGGACGAAGAAGCAGGCTGACGGAGCTGTTCACCTCGACGAGGCGGCCGCTGCCATCACGGGCTTCATCTCTAAGAGCGGCGCGTCGCTCGGGTCCTCCAAGTCCCTCGTCGACATGCCGGAGGCTGCCGAGAAGTTCACGTTCATGAGCCACATGAACCAGGTGGGGCAGACCGGCGCCACGCCGCGCCACAAGAAGGGCCTTTCGACATGCTGCCACGGCGAGGAGCCGCACGTGGTCGGTTGGCGCTTCATAAGCGAGAGGCGCGCCGTGAACCTGGACGCCAACTGCGGATGGGCGCAGGGCAAGGCGGACGTGCTCTATGTGGGCGACGCGTTCGAGGTCATGAAGAAGGTCAACGCGCTTCTCGGCGCGTAACGCGGAAAGGGGAAGTGAAATGAAGATGGCTTTCGCCGCTGTTTCCGTCGCCGCCATCGCCGCTGGCTGCGTGGGCCGCAATGACGGCCCGTGCGGTTCGGGCGCCGCAGGCGGCAAACCGCTGAAGGTCGACGTCGTGCAGGTCGCGCCCGGGCATTTCCACGCGGCGCTCGTGCAGAACCGCTCCTACCCCGAGGTTTCCGAGGAGGTGCGGGTGTTCGCGCCCAAGGGGCCCGAGCTTGACGCGCACCTCAAGCTGATCGACCAGTTCAACACGCGCGAGAAGGACCCGACATCGTGGAAGGAGGTCGTGTATTCGGGCGACGACTTCCTCGAGAAGGCGCTTGCGTGGCGCAAGGAGGTCAGGAACACTCCTGTGGCCGTGTTCGCCGGGAAGAACTGCGACAAGACCGACTACGTGCTCAAGTGCGTGGAGGCGGGGTACAACGTCTTCTCAGACAAGCCGATGGCGATCACCCCCGACCGCTTCGCCAAGCTCGAGAAGGCCTTCGCGCTCGCCGACGAGAAGGGCCTCATGGTCTACGACATAATGACGGAGCGCTTCGAGATCACGACGATCCTCCAGCGCGAGCTCGCGATGGTCAAGGAGATCTACGGCGAGCAGGAGAAGGGCACGCCGGAGAATCCGGCCGTCACCAAGGAGTCGGTTCACCACTTCTGCAAGCTCGTGAACGGCAAGCCGCTCCAGCGTCCCGGCTGGTACTACGACACGGACCAGCAGGGCGAGGCGATAATGGACGTCACCACGCACCTCACGGACCTCGTGCAGTGGGAGACGTTCCCGGAGGTCGCGCTCAGGAAGTCCGACGTCAAGATGCTCTCGGCGCGGATATGGCCCACGGCGATAACCGCGGAGAACTACAAGACGTCGACGGGGCTCGACAAGTGGCCCGAGTTCCTCAAGAAGGACCTCGACGCGAACGGCGTGCTCCAGTGCAAGGCGAACGGCGAGTTCACCTACCAGCTAAAGGGCGTGAACGCGAAGGTGTCCGTCCTCTGGAACTTCATGCCCCAGCCTGGCGGCGGCGATACGCACTACTCGCTTATGCGCGGCACGAAGGCCGAACTCATCATCCGCCAGAACAAGGACACCAATTTCCGCCAGCGCCTTTTCGTGAAGCCGCGCGAGGGGGTCGACTCCGGCAGGCTCGGCAAGGCGATCTCGGAGCGGCTGGTCAAGCTCGCCGAGAAGTACCCCCAGCTCCGCGACAACGGCCTTGGGTGCAGCCTCGAGAACGGCGAATGGGCGATCAGCGTGCCCAAGGCGGCCGACATCGGCCACGAGGCGCACTTCTCGCAGGTCACGCGCAATTTCCTCAAGTACCTCGCGCAGGGCAGGCTGCCCGCATGGGAGAAGCCCAACATGCTCGTGAAGTACTACACACTGACACTCGCATACAAGGCCGCGCACGGCGGCAAGTAGGCACAAACAAAATGACGAAGTTCGTAAAGAGCAACGAAGCCGTGGTGATGGGCGCATTGTACGCCGGCTGCGAGCTTTATTTCGGATATCCCATAACGCCGGCGAGCGAAATCGCGCACGGCGCGGCGAAGTGGTTCCCGATGCTGGGCCGCACGTTCGTGCAGGCCGAGTGCGAGACGGCGTCCGTCAACATGATGTTCGGCGCGGCCGCAGCGGGGAAGCTCTGCATGACGGCCACCTCGGGGCCGGGCTTCTCGCTGATGCAGGAGGGCGTCTCGTACCTCGCGGGCGCGGAGCTTCCCGCTGTGATAGTCGACGTAAACCGCGCCGGCCCGGGGCTTGGGAACGTCTATCCCGAGCAGAGCGACTACACGCCGGCGGTGAAGGGCGGAGGCCACGGCAACTACCAGACGTTCACGCTCGCGCCAGCGAGCGCGCAGGAGATGTTCGACCTCACGGTCAAGGCGTTCCAGATGGCCTCCAAGTGGCGCACGCCCGCTGTTGTGTTCGCGGACGGGCTCCAGGGGCAGATGATGGAGACGGTGAAGCTCCCCGAGAAGGAACTCGAGAAGCCCGACTTCTCCGACTGGGCGGCGCAGGGCGAGGCCAAGACGCGCAGCAACCTCGTGAAGTCCATCTTCCTCGACGCCGCGGCGCAGGAGGAGTTCAACGAGCATCTCCAGGAGAAGTACGCCAGGATGGCGGAGGACGCGATGTCCGAGACGTACCTCGCCGACGACGCGGAGGTGCTGTTCGTCGCATTCGGCATATCCTCCCGCATCGCGCGCACAGCCGCGGAGGAGCTCCGCAGGGACGGCGTGAAGGCAGGGTGCTTCCGCCCCGTATCGCTGAACCCGTTCCCGTGCAGGCAGCTCGCGGCGGCGGCGAAGGGGCGCAGGATCGTGGCGATCGAGCTCGACGCCGGGCAGTTCGCGGACGACGTGCGGCTCAACCTGGCGAAGGCCGGGCTCGGCGCGGA
The DNA here is from genome assembly GCA_946623785.1 of uncultured Verrucomicrobiota bacterium. Classification (GTDB taxonomy): domain Bacteria; phylum Verrucomicrobiota; class Kiritimatiellia; order RFP12; family UBA1067; genus CAMORM01. The sequence continues at coordinate 2,731 of CAMORM010000043.1, read as the reverse complement.
GGCGGCGTCCGTGAAGATGGTCCACCGCATGGGCGGACAGGTCGTTTCCGTAGACGACGCGGTCTTGGCCGCAAGGTCGGCATAGCGCGGCGTACGCGTCTGCCGTGCGTTTTCCGTTTCGCAAACATACATACAACACAAAAAAGAGAGGTGCACGATGAAGAAACTGGAAGGACTCATAGCGGCGGCGCACACGCCGTTCAACGCCGACGGCTCCATCAACTTCGGCCTGGTTGAAAAGCAGGCGGCCGTGCTTCTCAGGCAGAAGGTCACGGGCGTCTACGTGTCCGGCACTACGGGTGAGGGCATCTGCTGCTCCGTCGAGGAGCGCAAGAAGGTCTTCGACGCCTGGGTGAAGGCCGCGAAGGGAAGGCTCTTCCTCATCGCGCACATCGGCGCGCTTGCGCTTCCCGACGTGCAGGAGCTCGGCGCGTACGCCGTCAAGTGCGGCATGGACGCGACTTCGATCGTGCCGCCGAACTTCTTCAAGCCCGGTTCGGTGGACGCGCTTGTGGCGTATCTCAAGAAGGCTCTCAAGACCTCCACGAAGCTGCCGTTCTACTACTACCACACCGGCATGAGCGGAGTCAACTTCGACATGGAGAAGTTCCTCCTCGCGGCCGACGGCAAGATCAAGAACCTTGCAGGCATCAAGTTCAACTACCCCGACCTCTACATGTACCAGCGCTGCATCAAGTGCCTGGGCGGGAAGTACGACATCACGTGGGGAATCGACGAGTGGTTCGCCGGAGCCGTGGCGCTCGGCGCGAAGTCGGCCATCGGCTCGACGTACAACTACTCTGCAGGAATCTACTACAAGATATGGGACGCCGTCAAGAAGGGGGACCTCAAGAAGGTCCAGGTTGGGATGAAGAAGGTCTGCGACATCGTCGACATCCTCGTCCAGTACGGCGGAGTTGCCGGCGGAAAGGCGATGATGAAGGTGTGGGGCCTGGACATGGGCGGCGTGAGGCTTCCCAACGTGTCGCTTTCCGACGCCGCCAAGGCGGACTGCGTGAAGCGTCTCAAGAAGATCGGCTACAAGTAAGGAGGCGGACATGAAGTTCACCGGGATTCTCGCTGCCGCGCTCGCGGCTGCGTCGCTTGAGTCGTTCGCGTCGTGCGCGGACTGCAAGCAGGTGCTTTTCAAGAACGGCGACGCCGTGGAGGGCGTTTCCTCCGCGGTCTACCGCATTCCAGCGCTCTGCACCGCGCCAAACGGCGACCTCGTTGTCGCGTGCGACGCGCGACGCGAAGGCGGCGGCGATCTCAACCACGCCAAGCCGATCGACATCGCGATCAGGCGCTCGACCGACGGCGGCAAGACCTGGACGGCCCCGGTGTTCTCGTGGAAGTGGCAGTGGGACGACGAAGGGCACTGGGCCGGTTCCGACCCGTCGTTCGTCGTCGACGCGCAGAAGAAGAAGATCTTCCTCTTCTACAACGTGTGGGAGTCGAAGAAGAGGCACGGCGTCTTCCAGTTCTACGTGCAGGAGTCGTCCGACAACGGCAAGACGTGGTCGAAGCCGCGCGACATCTCGGCGGACATCGCGTTCCCGGAGTGGCCGTTCGGCAAGAAGGACAGCGAGGGCGGGTTCATCTTCATCACGTCCGGGTCCGGAATCCAGACGAAGGACGGCACGCTTCTGCATACGATCGTGCACGTGGGAGACGGCAACGCGCTCTTCGGGTCGTCCGACCACGGCAAGACGTGGAAGGCCGTAGGCAAGCCCGTGAAGAACGGCGACGAGTGCAAGGTCGTGGAGCTTTCGGACGGCTCGTGGATGATCAACTCGCGCTGGCGTGGCGGCGGCAGGCAGATCCACGTCACGAAGGACCGCGGCGCGACTTGGAAGTCGCGCTACGACGCGTTGCTGGAGGACCCGCAGTGCAACGCGCAGATAATGCGCGTGGGAGACAAGCTCCTCTTCTCCAACTGCAAGAGTCCGAACCGCCGCGCGCTTCTCCACCTCCGCACGTCCGCGGACGACGGCAAGACGTGGGACTCCGGAGTGTGCATCGAGCCTAACGGCGCCGCGTACTCCGATCTTTGCGTCCTTCCGAAGGGCGGCATCGGGATAGCCTACGAAGGCGCAGGCTACGCCACAATCAACTTCACTACTGTCCCCATGTCCGCGCTGCACTGAATGCGGGCTGCCCGGATTGACGTCTTGAAGTGGGGTCTCGCCGTAGCTGTTGCAAATGGTCCGCGTGTGATGTAGCGGCGGCGTCTCGCCGTCGCTGCAATGGCGAGGACGCCATTGCTACATCTGCTTCGCACCGGAACAATCTCATCGTCGCGAAGCCTGGTAGGGCGCTCTCGACGAGAGCGCCGCAATCCCCGATGAATTCCCGCCTCCCTGCCGCGCCGCCAAGCCCAAGTCGTTCCAAGTCGTCGCGCCGGATGCGCAAGCAACTACTGTGACGTGAGACGCTAGGATAGACGTCAGACGAGAGACCTGGAGCCTTGCCTATAAGTTGGTAGTTTCTACATTCCCGTGCGTGCCGTGGGCAGCGCGCTTTCAACTTCAAACATCAAACATCAAACTTCAAACCCGAAACCCGAGCCCTGACTTCAAACTTTTAACTTCCGCTCTTGCCACCGGCGCTTGGATTGTCTATGCTACAGCCATCCTGCGAGGCGCATGCGCGGCGCGGGAACATAGTCCGGAAAACGGTGGTTCGCGGTCCGCCGCACCACACCGGTAGGGACGGCGTTCCATCGCCGTCC
>CAMORM010000042.1 GCA_946623785.1 uncultured Verrucomicrobiota bacterium | reverse complement strand
CAGATCCGCCGCATCTCGCAGTTCGACATCGACAAGAACCGCGAGGAGATCGAGGCGATCAAGAAGGAGGAGGCGGAGGTGAAGGACAACCTCGTGCATCTCCGCGCGTTCGTGGTCAAGTACCTCAAGGGGCTAGTGAAGCAGTACAAGGCGAACTACCCGCGCTGCACCGAGATCATGCAGGGTGCGTTCAAACAGGTGGACGTCCGCAAGCTGACGTCCAGCGAGCTCACGGTCCGCTGGGACAAGGAGAACCACTTCGTCGGCAGCGGCATCCGCGGCGGCGACGAGCTCTTCAAGTGCTCCTCGCTCGACAAGCTGATCCTGGTGTGGAAGGACGGACGCTACAAGATGTGCCCGCCCGACGACAAGATATTCGTGGACAAGGACCTGGTGGAGGTGATCCTCTTCAACCCGGACAAGGACCGCGAGAAGGAGTACACGTGCATCTACGAGGACGGGCTCTACGGCTTCTCGTACGTGAAGTTCTTCTCGTTCGGCGGGATGATCAACAACAAGGAGTACCGCCTAGCGCCCGAGAAGAGCAAGATCGTGCTCTTCATGAGCGGCGCGCCGGAGGCCATCTGGGTGAAGTACCGCCCGGCGAAGAACCAGCGCGTGCACCAGCAGATGTTCGACCTCAAGGAGTACTACAAGTCGAAGAGGACCGGCGACGACGGAAAGCCGAAGCCGCTTCCGGGCGCCTCGTACAACGGCAACCGCGGCAAGCAGGTCACGATGAAGGGCATCTCGCGCGTCGCAACGTCGCAGCCCTCCTGGTGGGACGCCTCGGAGGAGTCGCCGCAGGGCGTGCTCCTCTAGCCTCTCGCTCCTTCACCCCCGTCGCCAGCCGGCTTCTCAAACGAGAAGGCCGTTAATTTGTTTTCGCATTGCCTAAAGCCATCGCTTGTATTATAATGCAAGCCGATGAGCGAAGGCATTGAACAAGGCGAATGGCTTGGCGGAGCTGTGCAGCCTGCCGGAGACGCTCCGGCGGCGCGTCTACGTATGCCATGGCCGGTGCGGGTAGTGGCGGCCCTGGCTTGGACGTATGTAGTGTTAGCCGTCGGATGGGCGGCGTATCTTGTCGTGCGCTCCTGTGTCGACCGCCATTTCGCCGCGTCTATCGACAGTTTCATCTATGTGCTTTACCTGGTTGTCCTTCTCGTGCTTGTCATAGCCATGCTGTGCGGTGTCCTGCAGGGGCGCTTCAGGTTGTTTTCCTATCCTTGCATTCTGGTTGCCGTTTCGGAGTTCTTTGTTGGAGTCGTGGAGAGCAAGGCGGCGACTTGTTATTATGTGGAAGGCATGGCACTAACGGTCGGTGCGGTTGTCCTTGGCGTTGTGCCTGTTGTGCTGCTGATGCTTCCCTCGTCGAGGAAATGGCAGGAGGAAAGGTTGGGACACCGTACAGAGGGCTATTCATGTGGGTGTCTGCTGGTTTTCTTCCTGCTGGTTTTGTGCATGACGCCACTCACTTCGTATACCACAAGCGAAGAAAGGGTGCACGATTCCTGTTTCATGGCAAAGATTGTGGGAGCGCTTGTGTGCGACAACGACGCGGCGCGGAAGCGGGGCGGCGCGGAATGGATTGATCTCGCTACATGCTCCAACTCGACGCAGTTCGTGCAGGCGCTCTTCGGCGGACATGTCGGAGCCTACAAGTACAGGCAGCGGGAAACATGGATCATCGCCGTCAATCCGCCTGACGCCGACAATTTCCCCGTAGTCGTTTCCGCCAATGTCGACATTGCCGAGTTGCTGCGCCCTGGCGACGAGCAGAGGCTTGTCGCACTGAAATGCTCGGAGGAAAATGGAGCCCCTTGCCTTCTTCACTGCATGGATTCGGCTGTGGTGGCGAGGAAGGGCGGGGAAGTTGATGTGGGTAAAAAAGCAGTGACGCCGGCCATGATCTTCGGTGGTCATGTTCCGCGTCCGCCATCGGAAACTTATTTCCTCACGCCCACCGGCCGCCTCGACCTTGTAACGGCGATGGGGCGGAATGAAGGCTTGGTGCCGGTGAAGGAGTAGCTGTCTGGGCGGGGAAGTGTAGCAGGACGGGAAAATGCGGCAGGAAGACGAAGAGGAGTGGAGGCGCGTTAAGCGGGCGCTGTGGATCGCTGCACTGGTCGTTGCCGGCGTGGTGGCTGCCGTGCTTTTCCTGCGGATATGGCTTACGCCGGAACTGCCCGAGATCGACGAGGCGGCGTTCATCGAGCCGGACCTCGAACGGCCGCAGGACGCGGACAACGCATATCTTGCCTTCGTGGCCGCGACGAACGACATCGCCTTCACGTACGTTGCGGCGGATGCGGTTCCGCGCGAGGAGTGGGACGCGGTCCTTGCGTCCAATGCACAGGCCATCGCGAAGATCGATGCGGCGATGAGACTTCCTGCCTGGTACAATGCGGCTTCGCGACACGGGGAGCCGTCCATATCCTTCGTGCATTTCAGAAATGTGCGCAGTCTATTCACCATGCGGATAAAGCGTGAAGTCGAAATGGGCGAAATCGCCGCGGTGGTGGAGCATGTTCGCGACATGGCAAGCATGACGCGCATTATGATGGAGGGAGCAAGCGATACCTTCGAATCGCTGCTCATGCTGACAGCCACCGCAGTCTACACTGCCGTCTGTGAGGTCGTTTTGTCTGGCAAGGCTACGGATGACCAGCTGTCGCAGATTCTCCAGCTGCTGATGTCCCTCGACGACAGGAAGAAGGCGCTTTCGTGTCGGCGCCGCATCCTGGCAAACGACTACCGCTACCACTTCTCGGATACGATGCGCCGGGTTGAAAAAGGCGAGTACGACATGTCTGAGGTGATGTCGCACATGGGCGAATGGTTTCCACGCAAGGGCTTTGCCTTCAGTCCGGCTAGGACGAGGGTCGAGTGCGCCGACGTCTATCTCCGCGCGGCAGCTCTTCTGGAGCGGGACTTCGACAATGATGACTGGCAGGACCTAAAGGACGAGTTTGAGAATGAGCTGCATCGTCGTTTGTGGGTGCAGTGGTTTGTGCCCAACTGCGGGGCATGGGTAGTCAAAAGGGACAAGGTCGGAGATCTCCGGCTATGGGCGGAGCAGATGTCGAGGTTCGACTGGAGCATCAGGATGCAAGAGGTCGTCGTGGCGGCGGAGCTCTACAGGCGGCGCGCCGGTAGGTATCCTGGCGCGCTCGAGGACCTCGTGCCGGCGTTCCTGCCGTCAGTTCCCGTGGATCCGTTCGACCATGGCGCGCCGGTGAAGTACGACGCGCAGCGCGGGGTGATCTGGACCGTAGGCCCGGACCGTAAATGCGACGGCGAACTCGTCAAATTCAGGCGCTCACTCGGGTGCCTCTTCGACATCACAGGCAAAGCGCCGAGCGAGTAGCTTCTGCCGTAGCGGGGCGTGGCTGGTATGCGCTCTTTTCCCAAAGACGGCATTTGCAATTGACCGCCAACTGTGGAAATGGTACACTTGCATTGTAATGACAGGCGGCGGCGCGTGCCAATGCCGAACATGAAAATAAGGAGAACCACGATGGGCACATTCGAAGTGAAGAAGTCCGGCGACGGGCTTATGTTCAATCTCAAGGCTAGCAACGGCGAAGTGATCGGCACTTCCGAAGTCTACAACCGCCGCGACTCCCTCGACAACGGCATCGAGAGCGTGAAGAAGAACGCGCCGGAGGCGCCCGTCGAGGACCAGACGGCCGAAGGCTTCGAGAAGAAGGCCTGCCCGAAGTTCGAGATGTTCGCCGACAAGGCCGGCAAGACGCGCTTCCGCCTCAAGGCCCGCAACGGCGAGATCATCCTCGCAAGCCAGGGCTATGCGAGCGCGAGCAGCTGCCTTGCGGGCATTGAGAGCGTGAAGAAGAACGCCGCCGACTCCAAGGTCGTGGAGGTCTGACGAAGAGGCGCGGCGCTAGCCGCGCAGCTCCGCGGAGCGTTTCGCGGCGGCGGCAAGTGTCGCCGCAACGGTTGACTTGAAGTCGCCCGCCGCGAGAACGTCCATCCCTGCCGCAGTGGTGCCGCCTTTTGTGGCGACGCCCGCTATGAACTCCTTGAGGTCCGCTCCGGATTCGCGCAGGTACTTGGCGGTTCCGAACATCGTCTGCTCCGCGAGCAGGCGCGCGGCGTCGCGCGGGAGCCCGAGCTTTGCGCCGCCTTCGGCCATCGCGAGTTCCATGAACGCGAAGAACGCAGGGCCGCTGCCCGAGAGCGCGGTGACGGCGTCGAAGTGCTTTTCCGCAAGCTCCACCGTGCGCCCGGCCGCGCCGAGAACGCGCTTGACGAGCTTGACGTCGGCAGGCTTGGCGTTTCTTCCGCCGCAGACGGCGCACATTCCCTCGCCGGCGCGCAGCGCCAGGTTGGGCATCACGCGCACGAGGCGCGCCTTCGGGCCGAGCGCCTTGCGCAGGACGGAGAGCGTCTTGCCGGCGACGATCGACACCACGAGCTGCCTGTCCGTGAGCAGGGGCTTCACGGCCGCAGCCACTTCCGCGAGGTCCTGCGGACGCACCGCGAGGAACACGGTCTTCGCCGTTCTCGCCACCTCGGCGACATCGGGGGTCGTCCTCACGCCGTATTTGCGGGAGAGCTCGCGTGCGCGCGCGGGCACCTTCTCCGCCATGATGACAGATGCGGGATCGAACCCGTCAAGACGGGTCATCGCCGACAGTATGCCTTCGGCCATTTTTCCGGCGCCGAAGAAACCGAATGCAGTTTTCATGATGTGAAGTGTAGCAAAAACCGGCGGATTTTGGTACTGTATTAGGCATGCAATCTGGAGACAAGTGGTTTGTCAGGAACGAGGACGGGAGGGTTTTCGGCCCTTGCGACCTCGGTACGCTTGCACAATGGGCCCGCGAAGGGCGCATTGCGCCGTCGTCTTCCGTTTCCTGCGACCGCGAGAACTGGACCTATGCCACGCTGATGCCGGAACTCGGGATGGACTGGATCGTGGAGGTTGCGCCGCGCCAGTTCTTCGGGCCGGTGCATTCCGAGGCCATCGACGACCTCGTGAGGAGCGGCAGCGTTTCGCCGAGCGCCAGGAGGTTCCGACTGTACGACGCGTCGGCCGAGCGGGCGGAGGAGACGATTGCATCGCAGGCTCGCGAGATCGAGGCGCAGGGCGAGAGGATCGAGCAGCTTGAGGGCGTCCAGGGCGGGCTCGAGGAGAAGGCCGCGGCGCTGGAGCGCGAGAACGCGCTGCTCCGCGAGAGGGCCGTGGCGCTCGAGGGCGCGCGGGTGGAGCTGTCCGGAATGGTCGAGGACGAGCGGCGCAGGTTCGCCGAACTGAAGGCGTCGGCCGACGGGCTTGCCGCCGAAAGGCCGTCGCTCCTTGCAGAGCTTTCGTCGCTCCGTGCGCGGCTTGCCGACATGCAGACGGAGGCCGATTCCGCGAAGGCCGCGGCCGAGAGCGCCGGCTCGGAGATGATGGAGGCGAAGAGCGAGGCGTCGAGGATCGCCGAGGAGGCGAAGGCGTCCGAAGACAGGATCCGTGCCGAATCGGAGAGACTGCGCGGAGACGCCGAGCGGGCGAAGGCGGCGGCTGAGAGCGCGCAGGCGGAGATGGAGCGGCTGCGCGGCGACGTCGAACGGGCGAAGGCGGCGGCTGAAAGCGCGCAAGCGGAGATGGCGAGGCTGCGCGGCGACGCCGAACGGGCGAAGGCGGCGGCTGAGAGCGCGCAAGCGGAGATGGAGCGGCTGCGCGGCGATGCCGCGCGAGCGCGCATGGACGCTGAATGCGCGCGTGCCGAGACGGCGAGCGCGAAGGCTGCGGCGGAGAGGGCTCAGACGGAATCGGGGCTCGCGCACGCCGAGGTGGAGCGCGCACGCGCGGAGGCTGATCGCGCCGTTGCCGAGGCGCAGCGGGCGCGCGAGGAGACCGACCGTGCGCGCGCCGAGACCGACAGGGCGCGCGAGGAGGCTGACCGTGCGCGCGCCGAGGCCGACAGGGCGTTAGCAGAGGCCGACGAGCTCAGGGGCGCGGTGGAGGAGCTGCGCAAGAAGGCCGACGAAGCCGTGGTGGAGCCGGAGGTCGTAATAGTCGAGGAGGCGCCGCGCGCTAGGCAGGCCCCGCCCAGGGCCGCGCCGTCGGCTGCGCACGCAGCGAGCTCGCTTGCGGAGCTCGAGGCTCAGGCGCGCAGGGAGCTCGCGCGCATGCAGGCGAGCGGAAGGAATTTCTTCGGAGGCAATCGATGAACAGAAACGAGTGGTACCTGAAGGCGAACGACGAGACGTTCGGTCCGGAATCGCGCGACCGTCTGGTGGAGTGGGCGAAGATGGGGCGGATCATACCGGGGCAGGAGCTTTCGGCCGACGGGGAGAAGTGGTATCCCGTGACGGAGGTCCCGTTCCTGGACATGCGCTGGTCGATAGACCCGGGGGACGGCAATCCGCGCGGACCGTTCAACAGGGCCGCGGCGGACGCGCTTCTGAAGAGCGGAAGGCTTCCGCCAACGGCGGCTCTCGTGGAGACGCGCGGGCCGTTCGGGGACGAGCCTTTCCCGCCGTGCGAGGAACAGCCGTCCGCTTCGCAGGAGCCGCCGGCAGTCTCGCCGGAGCAGCCTGCGGCGGCCGAAGAGCCTGGCGCCGTGCAGGAGGGGGCGCAGGCGGACAGTCCTGCCGCGATTGCGGCGATAGAGGCCGAGCGTGCGAAGCTGGCGTCCGAAAAGGCGTCCTTCGAGGCTGAGAAGACGAAGCTGGAGTCGGCGCGCCGCAAGCTCGAAGGCGATAGGCTGCGCCTCGAGGAGGAGAAGCGTCGGCTCGAGTCGGCAAAGTCGGAGCTCGAGTCGGAGAAGCAGTCGCTTGCGGCGGAACTCGATTCCGCGAAGAGCGCCGCGGACGCAGGCCTTGCGGAGGCGAGGAGCGCGGCCGAGGCGGAGCTTGCGGCCGCGAAGGCGGAAGCGGCGGCTGAACTCGCCCAGACAAAGGCGGAGGCGGCGGAGGAGCTTGCGAAGGCGAAGGCGGAAGCGGCGGAGGAGCTTGCCAGGGTGAAGGCAGAGGCGGCCGAGATGGAAAAGAACCTCGGGCTGGAGCTTGAGCGGTACGGGCGGGACAGCGCGGAGGCGGCGGAGAAGCTCAGGGCCGCCGAGGCGCGCGCGGCCGACCTGGAGCGCCAGCTTGCGGACACCGTGGCGGACCGTGAAAAGCAGCTTGCGCTCGCAGACTCGCGGCTCAGGGGCGCCAGGGCGGATGCGGCCGCGGCCATAGAGGCGGGGGCGAAGCAGCATGCCTCCGACGCGGCGGCGATAGCGGACGCGAACGGCAGGGCCGAGATCGCGGCGAAGCGCGTTGCCGACGCGGAACGCCAGTACGCCGACCTGCTGGAGCAGAGCAACCGCCGCGAGAAGGAGTACCAGACGCGCATCGCGCGGCTTGGGGACGAGCTCCAGCGCGTGCCGCCGGACAGCGCCGCCGCGGCAGCCGCTACGGCCGCGATATTCGAGCTCATGCAGATGGAGGCGGACGACATAGCGCGCACGCTGGAGCAGGAGAAGCGCGACGCGGAGGACGCGCGCCAGGTGTGGCTGAAGCGCGAGGACAGGCTTCTCGCCCGCCGCCAGGAGCTGCTGAAGAAGATAGGCGACGGCCCGTCCAACATGCTCAAGCGCGCCGTGGGCGACCATCCGGACGACGCGAAGACGGTCCGCCTCCGCCAGGAGCTCGACAAGGTCAAGCAGATCAACGAGCAGATGATGCGCGAGGCGGAGCGCCGCGAGCAGGAGGCTAACGAGAAGATCAAGCGGTACGAGGTGGAGGTTTCGCGCCTGCGCAACTCCTCCACGCAGGGCGCGCTCGCGTCCGCGCAGATACAGCAGCTCAAGGAGGAGCTCGTCAAGCGGGAGAAGGACATAGTGGAGCTTCGGCAGACCGTCGCGAAGGCGGAGCGGGCGCGTGCGGTGATGGAGCAGACGATGCAGGCGCGGATCAGCACGATGGAGTCCGCGCCCCTCCTGCCGAACATCGAGACCACGCAGATGCGCGAGGCGAAGCACGTAAAGCTGGCAAGCTGGATGAGCTTCCGCAAGTAGTCCTTGCATTTGTCGTTGAAGGGGGGGGCAATTTTTTTAATTTTCCCCATTGCCCTCCGTTCAAATTTTTAGTAGAATATTCGGGTTTCTTCGCCTAGGTGGCCTATGCCCTTGAAGCGGGGAAACACGTCCTCTGGCGGCGATATGCGGCCACGAAGGCCAAGATAGCTCAGTAGGTAGAGCACTTCCTTGGTAAGGAAGAGGTCGACGGTTCGATTCCGTTTCTTGGCTCCAATGGCGAGGCAGCGCAAGAGGGGGGCGAAGAAGATCAAACTCACAGGAGAAACCTAAAATGGCGAGAGAACAGTTCGTCCGCGGCAACAAGCCGCACGTGAATGTCGGCACGATCGGCCACGTCGACCACGGCAAGACCACCCTTACGGCCGCCATCACCCACGTCCAGAGCCTCAAGGGCCTCTGCGAGGAAATCAAGTACGACCAGGTCGCTAAGGCGTCCGAGTCTGCTGGTCGCCGCGACGCGACGAAGATCCTCACGATCGCCTCCTCCCACGTGGAATACGCGACGGAGAACCGTCACTATGCGCACGTCGACTGCCCAGGACACGCCGACTACGTGAAGAACATGATTACCGGCGCCGCGCAGATGGACGGCGCTATCCTCGTGGTGTCGGCCGTTGACGGCGCGATGCCCCAGACCCGCGAGCACGTGCTTCTCGCCCGCCAGGTCGGCGTGCCGAAGATCGTCGTGTTCCTGAACAAGTGCGACCTCGTCGACGACAGCGAGATGCTGGACCTCGTCGAGATGGAGATCCGCGAGCTTCTTTCCAAGTACGAGTACGACGGCGACAACGCCCCGGTGATCCGCGGCGCGGCCTATCCGGCCACGCAGGCGACTTCGGCCGACGATCCGGCCTGCAAGTGCATCACCGAGCTCATGGACGCCCTTGACACCTACATCCCCGAGCCCGTCCGCGAGCTCGACAAGCCCTTCCTCATGCCTATCGAGGACATCTTCTCGATCGAAGGCCGCGGCACCGTGGTGACCGGCCGTGTCGAGCGTGGCTGCATCAAGGTTGGCGATGACGTCGAGATTGTCGGTCTCAAGCCGACGCAGAAGACGGCCGTCACTGGCGTCGAGATGTTCCGCAAGCTCCTCGACCAGGGCCAGGCGGGCGACAACATCGGCACGCTCCTCCGCGGCACGAAGAAGGAGGAAGTGCAGCGCGGCCAGGTGCTCGCCAAGCCGGGCACGATCACCCCGCACACCGAGTTCAACGGCCAGGTCTACGTCCTCACGAAGGACGAAGGCGGCCGCCACACGGCGTTCTTCAAGGGCTACCGTCCGCAGTTCTACATCCGCACGACGGACGTGACCGGCGACATCACCCTCCCCGAGGGCGTCGAGATGGTCATGCCTGGCGACAACGTGTCGATCGACGTCAAGCTGATCGCCCCTGTCGCTCTGGAAGACAAGATGCGCTTCGCCATCCGCGAAGGCGGCCGCACGGTCGGCGCCGGCACGGTCACGAAGATCATCAAGTAAAAACAGTCTTCCTGTGAGCGCCCGTCCCGCGGCGCGTCCCTTCGGGGTTCGCGCTGCGGGGCTGGTGGGCGCCGCGGGAGGGAAGGACGATAGAAAATGCCCCGCGATTTGGCGATACTTGCTTGCACTGAATGCAAGCGCAGGAACTACACGACGACGCGCAACAAGCGCACGATGACGGAGCGCCTGGAGAAGACGAAGTACTGCCCCTTCTGCCGCAAGCGCACCGGACACAAGGAAGTCAAGTAGTCCAAACGATTTTCAACCCGGTCTAGGGTAGTAGCACAATGGCAGTGCAGCGGTCTCCAAAACCGCCTATGGGGGTTCGATTCCCTCCTACCCTGCCAGCCGGAAAGAGGACGAGATGAAAGACAAGCTTAAGAAACTGACGGACTACCTCAAGGGCGTGAGAGCGGAGGTCCACAAGATTACGTGGCCCGACTACCGCGAGCTCAAGGATTCCACCGTGGTGGTCATTGCCTTCATCGTGATTCTTTCCGCCACGACCCTGGTTTACGACCAGCTCATCAAGTGGGTCATCCAGGCGGTTCACATCGGCGCCTGAGGGACAAGGCCATGAAAAAGGAATGGTTCGTGCTGCACGCCCTCACGGGTCAGGAGAACAAGGTGCAGCAGTCGATAACGGCTCGCGTGAAGCTCAAGGAGATGGGCGAATACGTTGGCCAGTGCCTTGTGCCTACGGAGAAGGTGCAGGAGACGAAGAACGGCAAGAAGCGCACCGTTACGAAGAAGGTGTTCCCGGGCTACGTGCTCGTGGAACTTGCGCTTTACGACGACTCGAGGCCGACCGACGCGCACGGGCGCAAGCAGGTCGTGGAAGAGACCTGGCAGTTTCTCAGGGAGACGCCGGGCGTCATCGGCTTCATAGGCGGGGAGCGGCCTGTGCCGCTGAGGCAGGACGAGGTGGACGCGATCGTGAATCCGTCCGCGGTCGAGAAGGAAGTCGTCCGCCCGAAGATCAATTTCAACGTGGACGACACGGTGAAAATCAACGACGGCCCGTTCTTGGGTTTGATGGGCCAGGTCAGCATGGTGGATCCCGACAAGGGCAAGCTCAAGGTTGAGGTTTCGATCTTCAACCGCAAGGTCCAAGTCGACGTCGAATACTGGCAGGTGTCGAAAGCCACCGACGAGGAAATCGCCGAAGCCAAGTAGTAGACGTGCAATCGGGCGTTCGCTAGCACCGGTAGGATGCCGGGAGGACGTCCGGGAAAAGAAAAGGCAAAATGGCCAAGAAAGTCAAGGGCACGATCAAGCTCCAGATTCCGGCCGGAGCCGCCAACCCGGCTCCTCCGGTGGGTCCCGCGCTGGGTACCCAGGGCGTGAACATCATGCAGTTCTGCAAGGAGTTCAACGCCAAGACCGCCAAGCAGGCGGGTCTCGTAATCCCGGTGATCATCACCGTCTACCAGGACCGCAGCTTCTCGCTGCAGTTCAAGTCGCCGCCGGCGAGCGTCCTCCTCAAGAAGGCCGCCGGGCTCGCGAAGGGTTCGGGCGTACCGAACAAGAACAAGGTCGGCAAGGTCACGAAGGCCGACCTCAAGGCGATTGTCGAAGCCAAGAAGGCCGACCTCAACACGACGGACGTGGAAGCCGCGATGCGCATGATCGCCGGCACCGCCCGCAACATGGGCATCGAAGTCGTGGACTGAGTCCAGGGGAAGGATCTAAGAAATGGCTAAGCACGGCAAGAAGTACATGAACGCCCTCAAGGACGCGCCGAAGGGCGCGGTGTCCGTCGAGGAAGCGGTCAAGTTTGTCAAGAACCACGCAGGCGCGAAGTTCGACGAGACGGTTGACGTCTACATGAAGCTCGGCGTGGACACCACCAAGACCGACAGCCCGGTTCGCGGCATCGTGAAGCTCCCCAACGGCAGCGGCAAGAAGGTCCGCGTGCTCGTGTTCGCGGGTGGCGACATGGCTGAGGCGGCCAGGGCCGCAGGCGCGGACTACGTCGGAATGGACGACATGGTCGAGAAGGTCATGGGCGGATGGACGGAGTTTGACGTCGCGATCGCGACGGTCGAGGCGATGAAGAGCGTCCGCAAGTGCGCCCGCGTCCTCGGTCCCCGCGGCCTCATGCCGAACCCGAAGACCGGAACGGTGACCGACGATCCCGCGACGGCCGTCAAGGAGTCGAAGGGCGGAAAGGTCGAGTTCCGCATGGACAAGACGGGCAACGTGGCCGTCGTGGCGGGCAAGCGCTCGTTCGACGCCGACAAGCTCGTGGGCAACATCAACGCCATCGTCGAGGCGATCGCCGCTGCGCGTCCCGCGACAGTGAAGGGCGTGTTCATCAAGTCCATGACCGTTTCCACCACGATGGGCGCGCCCGTCCGCGTGGCGCTCGCGGCCGAGACGAAGTAAAGGAGCTTGGAGACAATGGAAAACAGCAAACCCCGCAAGATGCGCGTCGAGAAGGTCGCCATCCTCAACGAAGTCACCGCCCGGATCAAGGATTCGGACTACTGCTTCGTGCTCAACTACGGCGGCGTTGGAGTCGCCGCGCTCACCAAGCTCCGCACCGCTCTCCGCGGGCACGCCTCGCGCCTGCTCGTGGTGAAGAACACGCACCTCGCAAAGGTCGCGGCCGAGAAGGGCTGGCCCGAGGACGTCAAGAAGATGTTCAGCGGCCCGACTGCGGTTGTCACCGGCAAGGGCGAGGTCACGGACGTCGCGAAGGACGTGATGGAGTTCGTGAAGGACAACGAGGGCAAGGCGACCGTGAAGGGCGCGGACTACGACGGCAAGATCGTGGACGCGGCGATGGTCGAGGCGCTTTCGAAGGTCCCGGGCAAGGACGCGCTCCGCGCGACCTTCCTCATGCTCCTCAAGGAGCCCGCGACGCGTCTCGTGCGCGTGCTGGCGGAGAAGGCCAAGAAGGAGGGCGGCGAAGCCGCTCCCGCGCAGGCCTGAACGGATTTGTAAAAGTCTGGCGAACGGTACGGAAGGTCCGGAGAGATAGCCAGGCACTCCGGCGGATGAAATACGCCGTCGGTTGAAAAAAAGAAAAGAGAAGAAAAAATGACGAACGAAGAAATCATCAAGGAGCTGTCTGGGAAGACGATCCTCGAAGTCAACGAACTCGTGAAGGCGCTCGAAGAGGCGTGGGGCGTTTCCGCCGCCGCTGCCGTCGCTGTCGCCCCTGCTGGCGGCGCCGCCGCTGCTCCCGCCGAGGAGAAGACGGAGTTCGACGTGGTCCTCGCGTCCGCTGGCGCGAACAAGATTGCGGTCATCAAGGAAGTCCGCGCGATCACGGGCCTCGGCCTGAAGGACGCGAAGGACATGGTCGAGGGTGCTCCCAAGACCGTCAAGGAAGGCGTTTCGAAGGAAGACGCCGAGAAGATCAAGGCGCAGCTCGAGAAGGCCGGCGCCAAGGTCGAAGTCAAGTAATACGCCTGCCATCAGGCGAAGAAGGGGACGCGGCGCGCGAAAACGCCCGCGTCTCCCTTCCCGTATTACGGGCCCAAAGCGCGAAACAGTTAACAAAGTGGCCGCTTACCACACTTCAGTTCGCAAACCGGGCATCACGTTTCGGGATAAAGTCGGCAGTTAGGGTAGAGAAGTCTTTTTGCAGAAGTCGGTTACAGGCTGTGCGCGGGGATGCCATGAGTCCCAGAGCGCGGCCGCAACAAAAAGGGTAAGCAATGAGCGCTGAACGCACCGTATTCGGACGTCTCCAGAACACGTTCGATCCGCCGGACCTGATCGAGATCCAGACGCAGTCCTTCCGCGACTGCCTCCAGCTGGACGTTCCGCCGGCGCAGAGGGAGGAGAAGGGCCTCCAGGCCACCTTCCACGAGATTTTCCCGGTTGTATCCTACGACGAGCACTACAAGCTCGAGTTCCTCAAGTACGAGTTCCTCCCGCCGAAGATGGGCTACCTCGAGTGCCTGCGCGAGAGCAAGACCTACTGCGCCCCGCTCCACGCCAAGTTCCGCCTCAAGGACGGCGAGGAGTCGCGCGAAGAGGACGTGTTCCTCGGCGATGTCCCGCTGATGACGCCTGACGGCGCGTTCGTCATCAACGGCTCCGAGCGCGTGATCGTGTCGCAGCTGCACCGCAGCCCCGGCATCTCTACCGAGCGCACGGCGCACGCCAACGGCCAGCCAATCCTCGCGGTGAGGATCATCCCGGACCGCGGCAACTGGATCGAAGTCCAGTTCGACACCAACGACATCATGTGGTGCTTCATGGACCAGCGCCACCGCCGCCGCCGCTTCCTCGCCACCACGTTCCTCCGCGCCCTCGGGCACGGTTCCGACGAGGACATCCTCAAGTTCTTCTACGACATCAAGAAGCTCCCGCTCGGCCAGAAGTTCTCCGAGAAGGACCTCCACATGCTGGTGGTGAAGGACGACACGATCGACCCCGAGTCGAACGTCGTCATCGCGCGCCGCTACGACCCCGTGACCCCGGCCGTCCTCGAGCAGCTCGCCGCCGCGGGATTCGGCTCGATCGACGTCGTTGACGTGTCGTTCGACGAAGGCACGCTCATCAAGACGCTCCGCGAGGACGCGAAGGCCGGCATCCACAACGAGGAGGACGCGCTCAAGGAGATATACCGCAAGCTCCGTCCGGGCGACCCGCCGACGGCCGCGAACGCGAAGCAGATGATCAACCGCCTCTTCTTCGACCTGCACCACTACGACCTCGGCAAGGTCGGTCGCCACAAGATCAACAAGCGCCTGAACCTCGGCGACGAAGTGCCTGAGGACCTCCGCACGCTCCAGCAGGGCGGCATCGACGTCATCGAGGCCATCCGCCTGCTCCTTCGCATCTTCATGGGCAAGGACACCGTCGACGACATCGACCATCTCGGCAACCGCCGCATCCGCACGACCGGCGAACTGCTCGAGAACCAGTGCCGCGTGGGACTCGCCCGCACCGAGCGCCTCATCCGCGAGCGCATGACGCTCCACGACAGCGGCAGCCAGGGCGCGCTTACGCCTTCGCGCCTCGTGAACTCGAAGACGTTCTCCGCCGTGATCCAGGACTTCTTCTGCCGCAGCCAGCTCTCGCAGTTCATGGACCAGACGAACCCGCTTTCGGGGCTCGCCCACAAGCGCCGCCTCTCGGCCCTCGGCCCTGGCGGCCTCTCCCGCGAGCGCGCGGGATTCGAGGTGCGCGACGTCCATCCCTCGCACTACGGCCGCATCTGCCCGATCGAGACGCCTGAAGGCCCGAACATCGGCCTCATCTCCTCGCTCGGCATCTATGCGCGCATCAACGAGTTCGGCTTCATCGAGACGCCGTACCGCGTGGTGAAGAACGGCAAGGTCACCGACCGCGTCGAGTATCTTCCCGCCGACGTCGAGGAGCAGTACGTGATCGCGCAGGCGAACTCCGAGCTCAAGCCCGACAAGTCGTTCGCCTCCAAGCGCGTCACTTGCCGCTGGAAGACCGAGTTCTGCGACATGGCCCCCGAGCAGGTCCAGTACATCGACGTGGCGCCGATGCAGGTGATCTCGATCGCCGCCGGCCTCATCCCGTTCCTCGAACACGACGACGCGAACCGCGCGCTGATGGGCGCGAACATGATGCGCCAGGGCGTGCCGCTCCTCCAGAGCGAGCGCCCGTACGTGGGAACCGGACTCGAGGGGATCGCCGCGCGCGACAGCCGCGTGATCGTGTGCGCCGACCAGCCCGGAACGGTCGCCTACGTGTCAGCCACGGAAATCGTGATCACGCCGGACGGCAAGCTTCCCGCCGGCTCGGCCGCGCACAAGGACGCGCCCGAGAAGGGCGTGCGCGTCTACAAGCTCCAGAAGTTCCGCCGCTGCAACTCCGGCACGTGCTTCAACCAGAAGCCGATCGTCAAGCGCGGCCAGAAGGTCAAGGCCGGCGACTGCATTGCGGACGGTCCCGCGACCGACCAGGGCGAGCTCGCGCTCGGCAAGAACCTGCTCGTGGCCTTCATGTCCTGGCGCGGGTACAACTTCGAGGACGCCATCCTCGTCAACGAGCGCCTTGTCCGCGAGGATGCGCTCACCTCGCTCCACGTGCTCACGTTCGACTGCGGCGCGCGCGAGACGAAGCTTGGCGTGGAGGAAATCACGCGCGACATCCCGAACGTCGGCGAAGACGCGCTCAAGAACCTCGGGCCCGACGGCATCGTGCGCATCGGCGCAGAAGTCAAGCCCGGCGACATCCTGGTCGGCAAGGTCACGCCGAAGGGCGAGACCGAGCTTTCGCCTGAAGAGCGCCTGCTGAGGGCGATCTTCGGCGAGAAGGCCGCCGATGTCCGCGACACGTCGCTCACGGTGCCTTCCGGCACGACGGGCGTAGTGATGGACGTCCAGGTCAAGACCGCGGAGGACCTCCCGCGCGCGGCAGGCGCCGCTGCGGCATCGGCCGACGCCGCGGAGAAGAAGTCCGAGAAGGAGATCGAGAAGCGCCGCAAGGAGCAGCTCCAGAAGATCGAGAACGACCTTACCGAGAAGCTCTCCGACCAGTACCTCGGCGAGAAGATCCCGCTCGACGTCCTTGACGTCACCACGGGCGAGATCATCATCCCGGCGAACAAGAAGATCACCAAGACGCTTCTCCAGAAGCTCGCCAAGGCCCACGACCACTACCAGATCGAGAACTCCCCGGCCCAGGAGAAGATCGAGGGCATCGTCTCCCAGTTCAGCGCCCGCTTCGCCGAGATTGCCGACGCAGCGCGCGACGCGGAGAACGGCGAGGGCGACGATGCAGATCTCGCCGGCGAGGGCGCGGTCGTGAAGCAGGTGCGCGTCTACATCGTCGACAAGAAGAACCTCTCCGTCGGCGACAAGATGGCGGGCCGCCACGGAAACAAGGGCTGCATCTCCCGCATCCTGCCGAGCTGCGACATGCCGTTCCTGCCTGACGGAACGCCGGTGGACA
>CAMORM010000041.1 GCA_946623785.1 uncultured Verrucomicrobiota bacterium | reverse complement strand
GCGCTTTCAACTTCAAACATCAAACATCAAACTTCAAACCCGAAACCCGAGCCCTTAATTCCGCAATAAGCGTTTGGTCCGTTTGGCCGGTTTTGGTATAATACGCAGACATGGAAAGCAATGTCGCAAAAAACATGGTCGAGCTGTACCGGGCGTCTGGCAGGACGTGCGCCACGGCGGAGTCCTGCACCGGCGGGCTTGTCGGCGGCGCGATAACGTCGGTATCAGGTTCGAGCGAGGTCTTCCTCGGCGGGGTGGTCTCCTATGCCAACGAGGTCAAGGCGAACGTTCTCGGGGTGCCGCGGGAGGTGCTTGACACCGTAGGCGCCGTTTCCTCCGAATGCGCGGCGGCCATGGCCGAGGGCGCTCGGCGGCTCACGGGGGCTGACGTGGCCGTGTCGACGACGGGGATCGCCGGGCCCGGCGGCGGAAGCGCGGAGAAGCCGGTGGGGCTCGTGTGGTTCGGCCTCGCGACGGCTGAAGGCACTCGGACGGAGAAGGCGATCTTCAGGGGAGACCGCGAGGGTGTTCGCGCGAACGCCGTCACGCACGCGCTCGGCATGCTGACAATGGCCGTGGGCCGTCCGTAGTCCCATTGAAACCACCCCGCCACTTAACCACCTAACTACAAAACCACTTAACCACTTAACCACCTAACTACAAAACCACTTAACCACTTAACCACCCAACCATATACAAGGAAGGAATCGAAAATGTCACTTTCAGTCGGAATCGTCGGTCTGCCAAACGTCGGGAAGTCGACGCTTTTCAACGCGCTGACGAAGCGCCAGCAGGCCGCGGCCGAAAACTACCCGTTCTGCACGATCGAGCCGAACTCGGCGATCGTCGAGGTGTCGGACCCGCGTCTCGAAAAACTCGCGGAGATGGTGCATCCCGAGCAGATAATCCGCGCCACGGTTGAGTTCACGGACATCGCGGGCCTCGTGAAGGGGGCGTCGAAGGGCGAGGGCCTGGGCAACAAGTTCCTGGCGAACATACGTGAATGCGACGCGATCCTGCACGTGGTGCGCTGCTTCGAGAACGACGACATCATACACGTGCAGGAAGGCGGGAACAAGTCGGCCCCGATAGACCCGAAGGGCGACGCCGAGGTGATCGAGACGGAGCTCATACTCGCCGACATGGAACAGCTGCAGAAGCGGCACGACAAGATGAAGAAGGAGGCGCAGAGCGACCCCAAGAAGCGTCCGGAGTTCGACGCGATGACGGCGCTCCTCGCGCATCTCGGCGAGGGGAAGCCCGTGCGCACGTTCCCGCGCGGTGAAGGCGACCCGATACTGCCCGTGCTGCGCGACCTCCACTTCCTCACGGACAAGAAGGTCATCTACTGCGCGAACGTGGCGGAAGACGACCTTGGGGACCCGATGGCGAACCCGCATGTGCAGGCGCTGAAGGCGTACGCAGAGGGCCAGGGCTGCGAGATGGTGGCGATCTGCGCGCAGATGGAGGCCGATCTCGCCGGCCTCTCCGACGAGGAGGCGAAGGAGTTCCTGTCGAGCTACGGGCTCTCCGAGAGCTCGCTCGACCGCACGATCAAGCTGGCCTATCACACTCTTGGGCTTGCGAGCTTCCTAACTGCTGGCCCGAAGGAGGTCCGCGCGTGGACGTTCCGCCGCGGGTGGAAGGCGCCGCGCTGCGCGGGCGTGATCCACACGGACTTCGAGAAGGGCTTCATCCGCGCGCAGGTGATAGCGTACGAGGACTACGTGAAGCACGGCGGAGAGGCTGGTGCGCGCGCGGCTGGCGTGCTGAGGCCGGAGGGCAAGGAATACGAGATGCAGGACGGCGACGTTGTCGAGTTCATGTTCAACTGAGGCGGGCACGCGCCCCCATTTTAGTTGTTCATATCCCGTCCGCATTATGCTATAATTGGCCTAGATGACACCGATACCACTTAGAAGGGTGCGAGCGCACTACGGCAGCTTTGCCGACGCGCTTCTGCAGCGCAAGGTGCTCGACGCGGAGCAGCTGAAGGACGTCACCGCGCAGGCGGAGGCGGCCAAGATGCCGCTCGAGCGCTTCCTTGTGCAGCGCGGGCTCGTCGATCCCGCGGCCTTCACGCAAACGGTGGCGGCGTACTTCAACATGGCCGCGATCTCGCTCGGGCCGGGTTTCGTGCCCCAGTCCGACCTGTTCGGGCTGAGGGACCTCGAGTTCTGGCTCAGGGTGAAGGCGATTCCGCTTGCGAAGATGGCGGGCCGCTTCACGGTGGCCTTCGCGGACCCGTTCGACCTCCCGGCGCAGGAGGAGGTCTCCCGCGCTGCCGGCGGCAGGATGTGGAGCGCCGTTGCCCCGGAGAAGGAGATAACGGACGCCCTTGGCAAGCTCAAGGCCGCGGCGGACGCGGCGAACCCTGCCCTCGCGATGGAGAACATCATGAAGGGCCAGGAGGCCGAGATCGAGTTCACCAGCGCGGAGGAGTCGAAGGACGACGCGATCGACGCCACGATGGAGTCGGCCGGAGAGGCTCCGGTCATCAGGATGGTGAACTCCATGATGATCGAGGCGCTCAAGACGAAGGCGTCCGACATCCACTTCGAGGCGCTCGAGAAGTCGTCTCGCCTGCGCTACCGCATCGACGGCGAGCTCGTCGAGCGCCCGTCGCCGCCAAAGGTGCTGCACAACGCCGTTGTGTCGCGCATAAAGATCATGTCGAACCTCGACATCGCCGAGAAGCGCAAGCCGCAGGACGGCCGCTTCAAGGTGAAGGCGCTGAAGAAGGAGGTGGACGTACGCGTTTCGATCCTTCCGACCGTCCACGGCGAGAAGGTCGTAATGCGCATCCTCGACAAGGCGAACCTCGCGCCCGGCCTTGGGTCGCTTGGCCTGGACGACTACGCGTACAAGGCGATGAAGTTCGCCATCGAGCAGCCGCACGGCATCATCCTCGTGACCGGGCCTACCGGCTCCGGAAAGACGACCACGCTCTACTCGTGCCTCCAGGACCTCAACCAGCCGAACGTGAACATCGTGACGGCCGAGGACCCGGTGGAATACGAGCTTCCCGGCGTGAACCAGTGCCACGTGAACGTGGCGCAGGGCCTGACGTTCGCCGGCATCCTCCGCTCGGTGCTGCGCCAGGACCCCGACATCTGCCTCGTGGGGGAGATCCGCGACGGCGAAACCGCGGACATCGCGGTCAAGGCGGCCCTTACGGGCCACCTGGTGCTTTCGACACTGCACACGAACGACGCGTGCGGCGTGGTGGCGCGCCTCTTCGACATGGGCGTCGCCCCGTTCATGCTCGCGAGCTCGCTGATACTCGCGCAGGCGCAACGCCTCTTCCGCAGGCTCTGCCCGTTCTGCAAGCGGCCGGTGGACGTAGACCTTGAGATGCTTGAGATCAACAAGGTCGACCCCAAGCCGTTCGAGGGCGTGCAGATATTCGGCCCCGGCGGATGCCCGAAGTGCCACAACTCCGGCTACAAGGGGCGAGGCGCCATGATGGAGGTGCTGCCGATCTCGCCGAAGATACGCGCGCTCATCGAGAAGGGCGGCGACGCGGAGCTTCTCAAGAAACTCGCCCTCGAGGAGGGCATGGTCACGCTGAAGGAGGCCGGCATGATCAAGGTGCGCGCGGGCTTGACGAGCCTCCAGGCCGCGTTTGAGGTAACGGGCGGAGAATAGCCGGAAAGGCGGGGTGCTGAAAGTGGCGAAGAATCCGGTTGCGAGGCGGGCCATCAAGGTGAAGGGCGCGAAGCGCCTGGCGAAGAAGGAGGTCATTCCCTTCACGCGGCAGCTTTCGTCGATGCTCGCCGCGGGCATGACGATCCTTTCGTCCATCCAGACGCTCGAGGAACAGTGCGACGACCCCGAGTTCAAGTCGGTCCTGCAGCACCTCTGCGACACGATCGAGGGCGGCGAGCCGGTGTCGGTGGGGCTTGCGGACTACCCGCAGCTGTTCGACGACATGTACGTCAACATGATCATAGCGGGCGAGCAGTCGGGCGAGTTCGCGGGGATCATGAGGCGCCTGGCGATCATAATGCAGTCGGGCGCGCGCCTCCGCCAGAAGGTGAAGAGCGCGATGACGTACCCCACAGTGATCGTATCGATCGCGCTTTTGATGTCGGCCGGCCTCATCCAGTTCGTCGTGCCGATCTTCGCGTCGATGTTCTCCGACTTCGGGAAGCCGCTCCCCGCGCTTACGCAGTCGCTTGTCGACATCTCGGATTTCGTGAAGAACTGGTGGTACATCCTCCTGCCTTCGGTCGCTGGGCTCGTATGGCTTTTCCGGGTCTGGAAGAAGACGGAGTCGGGCAGGCTCAAGTTCGACAAGTTCATGATCACCATGCCGGTGTTCGGGGCTCTCAACCTCAAGAGCGCGATCGCCCGCTTCTGCCGCCTGCTCGCGCAGATGATCGCGTGCGGCGTGCCGATCCTCAAGTCGCTGGAGGTCGTCGCGGGGTCCCTTGGGAACCGCATGCTCGAGAAGTCGGTGATCGACGCGCGCAAGGAGGTCGAGCAGGGCAACCAGCTCAACGCCGCGCTGGACGGCAAGCCGTTCATGCCGATCCTCATGGTGAGGATGATCGCAGCCGGCGAGAAGGCCGGCAAGATCGAGGACATGCTCGAGTCCGTGGCGGATTCCTACGAGGAGGAGGTCGAGACGATGCTCGCCACCTTGACGTCGCTGATGGAGCCGTTCCTGATGGTGTTCCTCGGCGCCATCATAGGAACGATCGTAATGGCCATGTTCATGCCCATCTTCAACCTCGGCTCTCTGGCGAACTGACGCGCAGACGGCCCAACACTAGAGGTGATCAGGATGGAAACCAAGGTAATACAGTTCGGCGAGGGCAACTTCCTCAGGGCGTACGTCGACTGGATGGTTGAGAGGATGAACGCGCAGGCCGGTTTCGGCGGGTCCGTGGCGATAGTGCAGCCGCGCGGCGACGAGCTCAAGGCGCCGGGGCGGACGATCAATGCCCAGGGCGGCAAGTACCACGTGTGCGTGCGCGGAATCGAGGGAGGCGAAACGGTCGAGCGCGTCGAGGAGATAACGTGCGTGGAGGGCGTCTCGACCTGGCAGGAGATCGACAGGCTTGCCGTCCTGCCTTCGCTAAGGTTCGTTGCCTCCAACACGACCGAGGCCGGCATCCAGTACGTGAAGGGCGAGAACACATTCCCGGCGAAGGCGCTTCGCCTCGTCAGGGCGCGCCATGCGGCAGGGCTTCCGGGCCTCGTGTTCCTGCCGTGCGAGCTCGTCCCTGACAATGGCGCCCTCCTCAGGGAGTGCATGCTGAAGCACCTTGCGGACGACCCTGTGCCGGGGCTCGCGGAATACATCGAGGACGAGTGCGTGTTCTGCTCCACGCTCGTGGACCGCATAGTCTCCGGCGCGCCAGACGCCGAAAGCGCGGCGCGCTTCGAGCGCGAGTTCGGGGTGAAGGACGGAGCAATGGTCTGCTGCGAGCCGTTCCACTTCCTCGCCGTGCAGGTCCCGCAGGGGTTCGACCTCGAGGCGGAGCTCCCGCTGAAGGCCGCCGGTGTCAACGTGGCGTATGCGGCGGACATAGCGCCGTACCGCATGCGCAAGGTCCGGTTCCTCAACGCAACGCACACCTCCATGGTATGGTGGGCGCTGGAGCGCGGCTTCTCGGAGGTCGCAGAGACCCTGGCGAGCCCAGAAGGAGGCGCTTTCGTGCACAAGGTGCTCTTCGAGGAGATATTCCCGACCGTTCCGCTGCCTGACGACGAGAAGCGGGCGTTCGCCGAGTCCGTGCTCGAGCGTTTCGCCAACCCGTTCGCCCACCACAAGCTCGCGTCCATAGCGCTCAACACGGCCGCCAAGTGGAAGGCGCGCTGCCTTCCGGTCGTGTGCGACTACTTCAAGGCAACAGGAAGGCTTCCCGAGGCGATGATGCAGGGCTACGACGCGATAGCCCGCCACTACGACTCGCTGGGCTGAGCGGCAGATCCGGAAATGAACGCCAAGTCCGGCATAATCCAGAGCTTTTCCCTCCAGTGGCGCGCAATGTGGCGCACCGGCACCCTGCCTTTCTGCGCGGCCGCCGCGGTGCTGGCAGTGGTGGCGGCTCCGCACATCGCGCGCGGCGACGGAACGGCGGCCGGCACCAGGCAGGTCCTCGCGCAGCTCGCGCTCGGCGGCGCATTCTCGGTTGTCGCCGTAGTGTCGCTTGTCGCGGCGTGCGGCGCGTTCGCGGACGAGCGCGCCGCGAAGAGGCTCGCCCTTACGGTCACGCGTCCAGTCCCGATGTGCGGCGTGTGGCTCGGAAAGTTCGCGGCGATACTGTCTGCCGCGGCAGTGTCGCTCTCCGCGGCGGCCGTGGCGCTGTTCTGCGTGGCGGAGGCGGGAGGGGACTGCGTGCGGCTGATGCCGCCCGTCATGCCGACGGTCGCCGAGGAGTCGCTCGCCGAGTACGAGCGCTTCATGGCTGCGCCCGAGACCCCGGCGGAGATAAAGAGGCAACCCAAGGCGGCCGTCGTAAAGGAGCTCATGAAGCGTATGGGCGAGCGGTACGACGCCGTGAGGCCCGGCGAGACGATGACATGGAGCTTCATGCTTCCGGACGGCGTGAAGACGGCTGGCGCGAGGCTTCGGTTCTCGACGGAGTACGGCATACGCACCACGGTCAGCGGAAAGTTCGCGCTGTATTCCGAGGGCGCGGACAACGATGCGTTCGGTGCGGCCATAACGAACCTCACTCGCAGCGTGCTCGACGTGCCGCTCGCGCCCACCGGGAAGGGGGCGCTTGCGGACGGCAGGCCCGCGAAGCTCAGGTTCACCAACGCCGGCGATGGCGATGTCATGCTCCGTCCGCGCAAGGACCTCTTCATAACCGTACCCGGCGATTCTGCCGCCGCGAACGCCGTCAGGATGGTACTTATGGAGCTCGTGGTCGTGGCGGTGCTTGTTGCTGTGGGGATGTTCTTCTCGTCCGCGCTGTCGAAGACGGTCTCCGCGTTTTCGGCTTCCGTGCTCATACTTGTCTCCCTCATGGCGCCCGCCGTGCTGGTGCAGTTCCCGAGCGAACTGGGGGCGAACGGCGTCACCAAGTTCGGGCTGGAGGTGTCGAAGGCAGTCCTGAAGGCGACCCGTCCCGTGGGGGAGCTGCACCCGATAGCGTCGTTCTCGGCTGGGGAGAGCGTGGAGTGGCGCGAGATCGGGCGAGCGGCCGCGCAGAACGCGCTTGCACTGCCTTTCGTCCTGATGCTCGCCTCCGCGGCCGTGCTTTCGCGCCGCCCGCCCGAGTGAGCGGCCGCCGAATGTCTTCATTCCGCAGTTGCCAAGCTATACCTCCAAGTAGTATAATACCCGTATTCGAAAATCAAGGAGTTTTGTTTTATGGCACGATCGATTACTGCGGTTCCCTTCGGCGTCGTCGGCGGGAAGAAGGTTCGTCTCTGGAAGATGGTCAACGCCAAGGGGACCGAGCTTGATGTGACCGAATACGGCGGCCGGCTCGTCCGTGCGATAGTTCCGGACCGCTACGGCAACATGGGGGACGTTGTCCTCGGGTACGACACGCTGGACCAGTACCTTGCCGACACGACCTACCAGGGCGCGCTCGTCGGGCGCTACGGCAACCGCATTGGCGACGGCACGTTCACCCTCGACGGCAAGAAGTACGAGCTCGACCTCAACAACGCCCCGGGCGGAATCCCATGCAACCTCCACGGCGGCCTCGACGGCTTCTCCATGAAGGTGTGGGACGCCGAGCCGTTTGAGCTTGAGGACAAGGTCGGGATCATCCTCACCTGCAAGTCTCCCGACGGCGGCGAGGGCTTCCCCGGCGCGGTGGTGTTCCAGGTAACGATGTGGCTTTCGGACGACGACGTGTGGCACCTGACCTACAAGGCCACCACCACCAAGCGCACCTTCATCGCCCCGACGTCGCACTCGTACTGGAATCTCGACGGCGCGTTCAACGGCGGCGACATCATGGACCACACGCTCTGGATCGCGGCGGACGAGTTCACCCCCTACGGGCCGGCGATGATTCCCTTCGGCAACTTCGCCGAGACGGCCGGCACGCCCCTCGACTTCCGCAACGAGCACCGCATCGGCGACCGTGTGAACGAGCGCAGCTTCGACCAGATCGCCTACGGCAACGGCTACGACCAGAACTGGGTGCTCCGCCTCAACCCGAGCGACAACTTCCGCATCGTGGCGCAGCTGCGCGGCGCGAAGTCCGGCCGCCGCATGGAGGTCTGGACCACCGAGCCTGGAATCCAGATCTACGACGGCTCGTACCTCGAGGACGGGCTTCCGGGCAAGGCGGGCGGCAAGTTCTCCAAGAACTGCGGCATCGCGATGGAGACGCAGCACTACCCCGACTCGCCGAACAAGCCGATGTTCCCCAGCACGCTCGTGAAGCCGGGAATCCCGCTTTATTCGATGACCGAGTACCGCTTCCGCGCCGAGTAGCCGGAAGCCCGAACGCCTTAACACGTCAAACAACAAAACAAGGAAACAAAACATGTCTGAAAACGAAAACAAGGGAAATGTCGCCGCGATTGCGACGATGTTCGCATTGTTCTTCATGATCGCGTTCGTGACGAACTTCGCCAGTCCGATGGGCGTTATCGCCAAAAACCAGTTCAACGCGTCTAATGCGCTATCCCAGCTGGGCAACTTCGCGAACTTCTTCGCGTATCTCTTCATGGGAATCCCCGGCGGACTCATCCTCAAGCGGAAGGGCTACAAGTTCACGGCCCTCACCGCGGTTGCGGTCGGCTTCGCGGGCCTTGCGATTCAGCTCGCCTCGGGCTTCATGAGCTCCTTCCTCGTCTACGTGATCGGCGCGTTCATCGCTGGTTTCTCGATGTGCATGCTGAACCTCGTCACGAACCCGCTGCTCAACACGCTCGGCGGCGGCGGAAAGAAGGGCAACCAGCTCGTCCAGTTCGGCTGCTCGCTCAACTCCGTGGGCGCGACGCTCTCCCCGATCGTCCTCGGCAAGCTGATCGGCGACATCACGAAGGACACCTCGTTCGGCGACGCCAGGCCTGCGCTTCTGATCGCGATGGGCATCTTCGCCGTCGCGTTCTTCATCGTCGCGCTCTCCAGGATCCCCGAGCCCCACATGGAGACCGCCGAGGAGAAGGCCGCGCGCCTTTCGGGCGGAACGTCCGTTCTCAAGGACATCGCCGAGACGCTCAAGTTCAAGCACTTCACGTTCGGCGCCATCGGCATCTTCTTCTACATCGTCATCGAGGTCGGCGTGCCTGCGATGGGCATGCTCTACATGACGGACACCAAGACGCTCTCCGAAGAGGCGGTTTCCGTTGAACTCGTCAAGGCCGAGAACGAGAAGGCCGACGCCGTCGAGAAGGCCGCCCAGGCTGCCGCCAAGGCGAAGGGCGAGAAGTACGTCAAGGCCGTCGGCAAGCCCGGCGAGAAGTTCGTCGAGTACAAGACGGTCCAGGAGAACGGCGCCGAGGTCGGCAAGAAGCTCACCAAGGAGTACAGCGCCAGCTACGTCGGCGCAACTGTCGCCGGCGTTGTCTGCGGCGTGTACTGGTTCCTGATGATGTGCGGCCGTCTGCTCGGCGGCGTGGTTGGCGGCAAGATCTCCTCGCGCGTCCAGGTGACGTTCCTCGCCTCGCTCGGCATCGCGCTTCTGCTCGCCACGATCTTCCTGCCGCTGAAGATGGTTCCTGTCTTCGGCTACACATTCCCGCTTTCGATGGCGTTCATGGTGGCGGTCGGCCTTTGCACGTCCGTCATGTGGGGCGGCATCTTCAACATGGCGGCAGAGGGCCTCGGCAAGTACGTGCCGATGGGCTCTGGCATCTTCATGTCGATGGTGTTCGGCGGCGTCCTGATCCCCGTCCAGGGCTTCATCGCCGACTCGGCCGGCATCCTCAACAGCTACTGGCTCTCGATCGGACTGCTCGCATACGTCCTCTTCTATGCGCTCGTCCTCTCGAGGCCCACGAAGCGCGCCGAGTAAGGTTGCATAGCTTCATTCGGCAACGCGCAAAGGCGGCTCCCCCGGGAGCCGCCTTTGTCAATGAGAGGCGTTGTGGCGGCGGTATTCGCGCATGGTGAGCCCGGTGCGCGCGCGGAACATCTTCTTCACGAACGAGTCCGACATGTAGCCGCACTGCGCGACCACGACTGCGATCGGCAGGTTCGTCCGCTCCAGAAGATCGCGCGCCTTCTCGAAGCGCCGTTCGTGTATCTCGTCCAGGATCGTGCGCCCCGTTTCCCTCTTGAAGAGAAGGGTGCCGAGCCGGCGCGAACACTTCATTTCTGCGACAACGTCGTCTAGCTTGAGCGAACGCTCGCAGGCGTTGCGGCGGATGAACTCGAGCGCGCGCCTGACGCGAGGGCTTGCCGTGGACGGGGCGGCAGTCGATCCGCGCCTGACGAGCCGCAGAGGCCCGTATTTCTCCACGCGCGGCGGGCGTTTTTCGCGGCGCCTCTGGCGAGCGCGGTCGATCTCATCCGCAAGCATTCTCGCAAGGCGGTATCCAGCGCCTTCGAAGTCCGGCTCGGCGCTGGTGATCCCCGGCGACACGGATTCGCACAGGAGCTCGTCGTTGTCAATTCCTGCTACAGCGACGTCGTCTGGCACCGAGAGCCCTGCCGAGGCCGCCGCGGCAAATGCGCGCGCGGCGCATTTGTCGTTTGCGCCCAGTATGCCGCAGGGCTTCGGAAGCGCGGCAATCGCCTCCTTCAGCCCGGATTGCGGCAGCAGGACCACGGAATGGCCGGCCGCTCTCGCATCCTTTTCGAACTGCTCCAGCCGGTCGAGGTCCCAGTGTATCCCGGTGCCCATTCCGATGTACGCGTAGGACGCGCATTTGAGGCGCAGTAGCTCGCCTCCTGCCAGCGCGGCCTCCGCCGCGGAATCGTGGAGAAGGCACGGGTGGATTGAGGATGGCTTCCCCGAGGTCTGGTCCAGGTAGACGGTCGGGATGTCCCTGAACAGCAGGTCCGGCGGGGCGCCCATGCTCATTGCGCGGTCCACAAGGCATCCGGCCGGGTTCCACTCGGAGAGAGCGCGCCTCACTTCCGCTGCCGTTGCGAAGCGGTCTATCACCTGCACGAACCAGCCGCGCTCCTGGGCGAACATGTGCACGCCGGAGAGCTTCTGGCGCCAGCTCTTCTGTGTGGTCGACTGGAAGAACAACACGATTTCCATGCGGGGATTATAGCACATTTCCCCGTTGCTGTGGCGGCAATCAGAAGCCGGGCGACGCAGAAAAGTTGACATGTCATTTTGCACTGGCGGGCTGAGATTTGGTAGAATAGCGGAAAATGACAGCGAAAGGACTGACATCATGAAGAAACAATCTGTGCTGTTGGCGGCCATGTGCGCCGTTGCCTGGGCTTTTGCGCAGAACCCGGCCGATATGATGGCCGCGTTTTTCGGAGGAGGCGCCGTGGCGTCCGTGGACAAGCTCGCGCCAATGAAGGTCCCGATGGCGCCGAACATGTGGCTGAGCATGAACGTGTCGTACGGACCGCGCCAGGTGGGTTCGGGCGCCGTGCATGCGGACGTAGCGCAGCTCTATGACCTCGTCCTTCCCGGCGAAGTCGGCAAGATTCCGAAGGATGCGCCTGTGTTCGTATACATTCACGGCGGGGCGTGGGCCGAGGGCAACAAGAGCTGGGGCCTGCCGATGCTGGCGGACATGGCGGGCAGGGGTTTCGTGGGCATATCGATGAACTACACGATGAACAGTCCTAGGTTCGGCGAGCACTGCTTCGCCGACATGCTCGCCGACGTCGATGCGCTTGTGTCGCACCTGCCGAAGCTCGGCAAGGCGATAGGCGTCAACATCAAGCGCGTTGCGATAGGCGGGAGCTCCGCGGGCGGGCACCTCGCGCTCCTCTACGCGTACGATGCGGCGAACCCGTCCGTGATGGGCCTCCGCCTGGCGCACAAGGTGCCCGTGGCGTGCGTGTTCAGCGACTGCGGGCCGACGGACCTCGTGAGCCCGGAGTTCTCGATGTCGGGAATGAACGCCATGAAGATGTCGTTCAGGGACAGCTGCGGCCTCTTCAGCGTGCTTTCGGGGGGCAAGCTCGAGTTCGGAAACGTGGCGGACCTTCGGCGCCGCGCGGCTAAGTTCTCGCCTGTCTCGCTTGTGAAGAAGGGCTGCCCGCCCACTGTATGCGTCTACGCCGAATGCTCGAAGATAGCCACTTCCGGCAAGTACCTCGTGTCGCCCGGCGGCAAGGAGCTGCCTTACTCCGGCCTCTGGAAGGAGCTTGGCTCGAAGACAGCTGCCCCCGCTGAGATCGGGACGGACGGCATCGTGCCCACCCAGAACTACACTGTGCTTACGAATGCGCTGAAGAAGTGCGGCGTCCCGTGCGAAGCGCGCCTCGAGAACGCGCAGCACACGCAGGTGTTCATGAAGGTGCCGGACTCGCGCACCTGGGCCTACGAGTGCATCTTGAAGCATCTTTCCTCCGCCAGACCCGCCGGCAGGTAGCCGCGGGAGAGTCGGAGGGGCAGGGCGCGCTTTTCCCCCGTTCGCTGCGGCAGGCATCCGCCTGTGCGCGGCATCCCCGTTGTGTGCCCGATCGGATATATTATTTTGTGCCGATTGAGTACAAGGAATCGGCGTGGGCATGATACAATAGCCTCAACATCAAAACCACAAGAAGGGCGTCCGCTGCATGGCCGTCCCGGAGGAAGAAATGAAGGCTGGAATAATCATGGTCGCAATGTCGCAGATTCTCGCGCTGGGAGCGCAGGAGGTGTCGTTCAAGGAGGACAGCATCACGCTGCCCACCTACGCCCCAGGCGGGTACGACAAGAATCCGCTGTTCTACACCGGACGCGTCTACCAGGGCGCGCAGGGGCGCGTCTACCCGTACCCGATGCAGGACGTTCTCCACGACGAGAAGTTCGACGAGACGTACAAGTACCTGACGCTCGAGAACAAGTGGCTCCAGATGGGCCTTCTCCCCGAGCACGGCGGGCATCTCCTCAACCTCACCGACAAGCAGACGGGCTTTGAGACCTTCTACCGTCAGCACGTCATCAAGCCGGCCCTCATCGGCATGCTCGGCGCGTGGATCTCGGGCGGAGTCGAGTGGAACTTCCCGCACCACCACCGTGCGACGACCGCCATGCCGATCGACTGGCGCCACGTGGCGAACGCGGACGGCTCGCAGACTGTCTGGATCGGCGAGACGGAGCTCCGGCGCCGCCTCAAGTGGACGATCGGGCTTTCGCTCCTTCCCGACCGCGCAGTGCTCCAGGCCGAGAATGTGTTCATGAACCGCCAGCCCTGGATCGAGACGATGATCTACTGGGCGAACGTCTCGGTGCACTGCGGCGACGACTACCAGATCCTCTTCCCGCCGTCGATGCACCTCGGGTTCGACCACCACAAGAACTACTGGACGTCGTATCCGATAGGCCCTCGCAAGGAGGAGACGGAGCTTCTTCCCTCGCAGCGCTCTAAGTACGCCGACGACATCTCCGGGCAGATGGACCTCAGCTGGTGGAAGAACTTCACCATCGAGTCGCGCTCCATCTTCGGCATGGACCCCGACAACGCCTGGCTCGCCGGCTACGACCACAAGAAGCAGTGCGGCACGGCGCACGTCTCGAACCGCCACATCACTGTCGGCAAGAAGTTCTTCCTCTGGGGCAACTTCCCCGAGGCGCACGTGTGGGACAAGGTGCTCACGGACAACGACGGACCGTATCTCGAGCTGATGGTCGGCTGCTGGTCGGACAACCAGCCGGACTACTCGTGGATCGCGCCGTACGAGACGCGCAAGGTCGAGCAGTTCTGGTTCCCGGTGAAGGGGATCGGCGGCGTGAAGAACGTGACGATCGACGGCGCGGTGAACGTGGATCGCGTAAAGAAGGACGAGCTGCTCGTGGGCTTCCACTCCACGCGCGTGCTGAAGGGATGCACGGTGACGGTGTACAAGGGCAAGGAGGCCGTGTTCACGGAGAACACGATCGCCATCGACCCCAATACGCCATGGTGCAAGACGGTGAAGGTTGACGCGGACGCGAAGGACCAGCAGTTTACGGCCGCCCTCGCCGATGCGGACGGCAACGTGTTCCTCTCCTACACGCCTGTGCCGGAGGATCCGCACGACCCGCTGCCGCCGAAAGTGGCGAACCCGAAGCCGCCGAAGGAGTACGCGAGCGCCGAGCTGGCCTATCTCGTGGGCTTGCGCCTGGACCAGTTCCACAACGGGCTCGTGGATCCCGTGCCGTACTACGCGCGCGCGCTGGAGATCGACCCCGACTATTCGCGCGCGAACGTGGCGATGGGCGTGCGCCTCGCGAAGAACGGCTGCTACGCCGAGGCGAAGCCGTATCTGGAGAAGGCCGTGGCGCGCGCGACGCAGAACTACACGCGCGCGCTCGACGCCGCGCCCGAGTACTATCTCGCGATCGTGGAGCGCGGGCTTGGCAACCTGAAGCGCGCGGAGGACCTCTTCTGGCGTTGCACGTGGCGCGCCACGTGCAAGAAGGAATCGTACGTGGAGATCGCGCGCCTCGCGGCGTTGCGCGGCGACTGGGCAGAGGCGCTCGCACGCATCGACGACGCGCTCGCGCTCGGCCAGGACGAGGCGAAGCTCTGGACGATGAAGGGGCTTTTTCTCCGCAAGCTCGGCCAGGCGAAGGCTGCGAGGGCCTGCTTCAAGAAGGCGCTCGCGTGCGATCCGCTCGAATACTGGGCGGTGGCGCTGCGCGGCGGCCTGAAGGCGGCGGAAAAGAACCGCGGCCTCAAGGCGCAGCAGCTGCTGGAGGCCGTATGCGACTGCTGGGGCGTGGGCGCGTGGGACGAGGTGGTTGCGCTGTGCGACGCCGCGCTCGCGAAAGCCGCCGCCGAAAAGCCGTACCGTACCGACGGCGCGTTGCCGCTCAAGGAGACAATCGCCGCGGGAATGATTCTCGAAGCCATTTCCACACTCCACATCATCCATCATCAATCATCCATCATCAATTATCCATTATCCATCACGCTCATCGACCCGATGGCCGGAAGCGGGACGTTCAGCCTCGAAGCCGCCTACCAGGCAAACGACCTTATACCGGGCCTCTGCCGCGATTTTGCCCTGAAGCACCAGCCCGCATTCAAGGAAGCGACGTGGAAATTCATCACAAGCCATGAGCCACCTGCGAGCAGGCTTTTCCAGTTCGTCAATATCGTCACTAGCGACATCTCCGGAAAGGCAGTCGAAATCATCCGCCACAATGTGGAATGCAGCCCGCTCGCAACTGTCGCTCCGAGCGGCCCTGCACCGGTCCTCGACCCACAAATCCGCGACTTTTTCAGCTACACAGCCGCAGAAATCGCCGATGCTGCTTCAAGCTCATCGCAGCCCGTCATCTTGCTGAACCCGCCTTACGGCAAACGGCTCGACTTTGACGCTTCCAGACTCTACACGCACATCGGCCGCCGACTCGCCGAGCTCGCCCGCGACCTGGCCCCGTTCAACAAAGCGCTTACCGTCGCCATCCTTGCCCCCAAGGACGACACACGGCCGGGTTCAAGATACACCTGCACCGCAAACCTGCTGCGCGAATGCCCTGCGCTAGACCCCGACAAGAACACCGAGGCCAAGAGCATCGCCACAAGCCATGGCGGCTTCGCCCTGAATGCGATAATTGCAAGGATTTAAAGTTTCGCGGGTTCCGTTCCAAGTGGCTCGGCAACATCCGCTTCCGGCAAGACCTTCGTATTTTTCATAAAACGCAAGGTTGCCTTTTCGCCCTTCTCGGCAAGCATCTGGAGCAGGTAGAGCAGCTTGCGGTAGGTCTTTCTGGTCATTTTCTCGTGAGCGGAACTGCGCGTCAGATAGAGCAGCGGGGATTCCTGCGTGTAGGCAGCCCTGTTGTAGGTCTTGGAAGCCGCCACACGGTCGCAAAACATTTCCTTGATGTAGCGGTCGGGCATGTCCATCGGCACAATCTTCTTGGTCGCCATCTCGTAGTCGTACCAGAACTCGAAATGGTGCTTGTTGCGACCCTTGTGATGCATCCAGGCGAGGCTGTAGCCCTTGTCATTCCTTTCGCCATTATTAGGCGACTGGTTTCCCGTATAATATTTTGCACCGGGAATGAATTCCGTCGGGCTATATTTGGACAGATCGTGAAACAAGCCCTGGAAACCGATGCCTGCCTGGAAACACAGACGTATGACCTCGTGCCGGTGCCTGGTAATCGTAACAAAATGCCTAAACGGATGAAAACTCACGGGGCAAAGAATAGCTTTTTTCAGCAAAAAAATGTAAAAAAATGGGAAAATTCACCCCGCAGGAACACCTAGAGAACACTTTGATTTGACATGAGTCACGCTAATCTTTTTTTTACATCTCTTTACACTTTATATATGTATTTTTGGCGGGAATGTTTGGGCAAACATGAGGTAAAAAAATGAAATCTCCTTTTTTCAAATCTCTGCTAGTTGCATGCGCCTTGGTGTGCACGTGGAGCTGCACTGACGACCAGATTACGACTCCCACCCCGCAAGGAGGAGATCAATTCGCTGCTGTCACAATCCCCAGTTGGATTCTCTCCAGCGACCAAAATTACATCATTACGCCCACCGAGGCTGGGTTTGTCGTGTCGACCGCTTCGGGATCCCCCGTCGGCTCGTACGACCCG
>CAMORM010000040.1 GCA_946623785.1 uncultured Verrucomicrobiota bacterium | reverse complement strand
GCCGAACACGAGCTGGCCGGGCGCGTGCGGCGCCTCAAGCGACATCTTCGCCCACGCGAGCGTCGTCTCCACGCTCTTCGCGGCGCGCGCGGCGTCGCACGGCCACGGGAGGCACTCGTCGAACACCATCGCGATGTCGCTGGCGAGAAGGCGTTGCACCTCCATCGACTCCTTCGGGCCGAGGAACACGAGGCGTCCGTCGATGTGGCTGTTGAACCAGCATCCCTCCGGCGTGAGCTTCCGCATCTTCGCGAGCGAGAACACCTGGAAGCCGCCGGAGTCCGTGAGGATCGGGCCGTCCCAGCCCATGAAGCGGTGGAGTCCACCGGCGTTCGCCACCACGTCCGCGCCGGGGCGCAGCATGAGGTGATACGTGTTGGAGAGGATCATCGTGGCGCCGTTTTCGCGCAGGTCGCGCGGCTCGAGCGCCTTCACCGTGGCCTGCGTGCCCACGGGCATGAATACGGGCGTCTCGACGGTGCCGTGCGCAGTGTGCAACAAACCCGCGCGCGCGCGGGAGCGCGCGTCGCTTGCTTGGATCTCAAAGGTCCCGGGCTGCGGGTCTGGTGTCATGTGGCGTAAAAGTAAACCAAAAATCGCGCCGGGAATCAAGCGCGGATTTGGCGCGATTTGGCCCGGACACAGGGACCCGGACACGACACGGAATCTATCGATTGGCGCTATGCGGAGATTTCTGATAAAATGTACGGTGTTCTGCTCAAAGGAGCGTGTAGATGAATTGGTTGATGTTCAAAGACGGCGACGCAGCGACACTTGAAGCCTGGCAGCAATCCGCTTCGGAGTGCCTTCGGAAAGTGTCGCCGGACGTGGCTGAGGTCAAGCTCGTCCTTCCCACCGCTGACGATGCGAAATTCGCGTATGCGAAAAACTTGGACCTCACGGGGCGGTTCCGCATCTCCTTCACGGACGGCGACACGCGCGAGTTTGACATTCCCCTCCCGTACCACGGCGTGTTCGTGACGCGCGGCGCCGGCGCCGAAACCAAGGACGCGCCCCAGCGTCTTGTCTGGAGCTCCTGGCTCGGCGAGATGCCGGGCCTGCGCAAGGTGCGCGTACCCAACGTCAAGGCGCCGGAGCTCCGTCTGGGGTTGCCGGACGGACGCTTTATCCGCATCGGTGAAGAAAAGCTCTCCAAGTCAGATCAGTACGATATTGCCTTCGCCCGTTGGTGGGCGAAGATATTTCAGGGCATCTATGTTGCGGTACTAGATTTTGCCGACTTGAAAGAATGGGTACAGGCGAATCAGGATAAGATAGAAACTTTTGATGCCGATGACTTGGACCATCGCATGGCGGTGACGTTTCCGGTGTGGCTGCGTAACCGCTTGCTGCGGCTCTATTACCGTCACTTTGTCGCGCAAAAGGGGACACGCGACAGCTGGGAGGTGCTGGCGGCGGAGCTTGTGCCCATTTCGTCGATTGGGCAGCGGCGGTTCAACGGGTTTGACGTGATCCGGCCGGA
Organism: uncultured Verrucomicrobiota bacterium; assembly: GCA_946623785.1. Lineage (GTDB taxonomy): Bacteria > Verrucomicrobiota > Kiritimatiellia > RFP12 > UBA1067 > CAMORM01. Next base: position 15,374 of record CAMORM010000040.1, on the reverse strand, counting down.
CAACATTCTCGAGGCGGCCGGACGCATCTGTGGCATCAAGCGCTTCAAGTTGAGCCGAAGCCACGTCGGGTTCCTGCCCGCCGAATTCCGACAGAACCACCCCTCGTTCGGAGGCCGGATCTGCCCGATCGAGAGTCCCGAGTCCGAGATGGTGGGCATCCAGCTGCAGTTGGCGCGCGGGGCGTGGGTGGATGCGACGGGGCAGATTGTCGCGGCGAAGGAAAATGGTTGCCAATTCTCTGTGAGCTGGTGCACGTCGCTGATTCCGTTCCTGAACCACAACGACGACGCGCGCAGCATGATGGGCGCGAAGAACATGCGCCAGGGCGTGCCCGTGAGCGGGGCGGAGGCGCCAAGTGTGAAGTCGGGCGGCGAGGAGGGGCTTGTTGAAGTTATGCAGCCGCTGGAGCGCGCGGGGTTGTGTCCGACATGTTCGGACGGCGGCGAGCTGAAGATCGGACGCGACCTGCTCGTCGCATACCTCCCCTGGTACGGCTGGAATCTCGACGACGCGGTCGTGGTGAGCGACGCGATTGTGAAAGAAATGGCCGTCACGGAAGAGAAGGACTACGCACTCGACATTGATCCGGACTGGACGTGTACCAAGACCCTCTCGGCGGGTGCGTCTCTGCGTGAGGGTTCGGCCATTGCGGAGTTCAAGAAAATTGCGAACGGCAAGGAGCAGACCCATGCGATCCGGTACGTCGACGCCGCCCCTGCGAAGCTCGTGCAGATCGAATACCCGCTTGAAATCAAGAAGAAGCCGTTCAACCGCGTTCCGGAATTTGTGGGCCGGCTGAAGTACCGCATTGCGCGCACGTTCGCCCTAGAGCCGGGTGACAAGCTGATGGGACGCCACGGCAACAAGGGCGTCGTCTCCAAGGTGTTGCCTGCGAAGGAAATGCCGAAACTGAAACTCCCCGACGGCAAGACGGTGACGGTTGACATTCTCCTGAACCCGCATGGCGTCCTCTCGCGCATGAACCCCGGTCAGCTGTTGGAGACGCATCTGGGATGGTTGTTCCACAACGGAAAGACAGATGCGGATGTCTTGAAGGACGGTGCCGCCGGACCGGCGGGTGCGCCGTGTTGCGGCACGCTTGACCACAAAAAGGTCCAGCGTCTGCTCAAGGAGACGGGACTTGATGAATATGGCAAGGCTCATCTGCACTGGACGCTACCCGACGGACGCAAGGTGACGACGGCCTCGCCTGTCGTGGTGGGGTACCAGCATTTCTTCCGCCTCCACCACATCCCCGCGTTGAAGGCGCAGGCGCGTCGTGGCGGAAAGGACGCATTGTATTCCTGCGCCACGGGACAGGCCGCGCACGGGCGGCTCATCGGCGGCGGACAACGCGTCGGCGAAATGGAAATGTGGGCCCTTTCCGCCTATCCCGGATCGGAACTGATCATCGCGGACCTTCTTCGCAACTCCGATGCCGTCGCCGTCAAGGGGGCGGGTAGGCCCGCACTCGACCAGGCGGGATTCTCCCAAGTACTGTCCGCATACCTTGCGGCCATGCTGATCAAGATGGATGTCAACGCGAAGAAGAAGACCGTGTCGTTTTCGCGGATGTCGAATAACGAACTGCTCAAACGGATTGGCCTCAATGAGGAAAAAGATCGCAAGGGACGGACAATCGGAAAGGCGTCTGCGGTAGCGGTCCATTCTGCACAGTTCCACTGCCCGAGCGATTCCGCACGGCTTGCGTTCGGCGGAACACGTTTCACGTGGAATGGGGACGACAAGCGGAATACGCTTAGTCTCGCGTCGTTCCTGTCCCGCTTCGGCGTAACGATCAAAGGACCGCTGGAAGAAAGCAATGGCAATTATTGGATGCCTGTAGCGAGTGCGGCATGTGAACATGTCAAGGTGACACCTCTATGGGGAACAAACGGAGATTCGGCCCAAACCCTGTCGTTGGAGGTGAATACTTCGGCACTTGGCATTGATGGCGTGGGCGATGTGCGTTGTTTCATCAAAAGGAAAGTGAATGCGGGCGAGGTACTTCGGAGGATGTGCCTCAAGGCGTCTGATAAGAAGGCGGAAAGCATCGGAGATGCGCTCGTTCTGTGCCCGTGCGAAAAGTGCAGTGCGAGCAAACCGGGCGAGCGCTTTCTTCTCAAGGCTGTGAATGCGCAAAACGAGATGGCCGAAGGGGGCGTGTGCGATCCGGCGGTGTTTGGTTCGCTCCACGAAGCATTCGTACCCGCCGACGAGGAGAAATGGGGCGTAATCGAATTGCCGAAGCCGATCGACTATCCCGCGAAAGCGTTGACGGGCAAGGACCTGCCCAATCAGCCGAAGTTGCGCTACGTCCCCGTCCTGCCGCTCCGGTACCGCGTGGGATACGAAGGCGAGGAGGATCCGTTCGGGTATGGGAAAATCGTCACCGCGTGCGATGGGTATGTCAAGGCGAAGGAAGAAGACAAGGCGAAGTCGTTGACGCAGATCGAGAAGGCGGTCGCAGCCGTGTTTCTGGTCTTGCGTGATGCGGTGTGCGGAAAACACGGTCTCGTTCGGCGGGAGGGACTCGGACGGCGCGTGGACCGTTCGTGTCGCATGGTGATCACCCCGGGACCGGATCTTGCGTTCGACGAGGTCGGCGTTCCGGCGTCCATCCTCTGGGAACTCCTGGCGGACCACGTCACCGATGAGCGGATCAAGGTCGAAGGGAAGCCGCAGAGCGTGGACCTTCGCGAGACGGCGCACGGCGTGACGGCGGCGGGGTTCGGCTGGCGCTCGCCGAAGGAAAGTTCGAAAAAAAGGCTTGCCGAGAAAGGGAACGTGCTGGAGGCGTATCTGGAAAAACATCCGCTCTGGATGCTCATGAACCGGCAGCCGTCTCTCCACAAATACAGCATGCAGGCCTTCAAGGTGAAGGTCTTGAAGCCCGCAGACGGCGAGGTGTTCCGTCTGCAGCCGCTTTCATGCAAGGGGTTCGGGGCGGACTTCGACGGCGACGAAATGGCGGGATACCTGCCGCTTTCCGACGCCGCGCAGGAGGCGCTGCCGCGTCTGGCGCCGTCCGCAAATCTCTTTTCGGCGGGGAACGGACAGATCACCCCGAACTACGACCGGGACTTCGTGATGGGCGTGTATCTCGTCTGCGCGCGCGATTCTGATGCCGCGAAGAAGCGGTTGGAAGATCATTGCAAAAAGGGCGATGCCGAAGCCGTCTTGAAGGATGCGCGTATGGCGTTCGAGAAATGCACGGAAGAGGGCGTCTCATTTGGTTACTACGACCTTGTGGCGTATTACGCGAAGGGCGGTTTCGCGGCGGACATGGTTGAGTCTGAGGCGAACGGCGCGAAGCAGATCAAGCAATTCACGAACCCGCGCGGTTTGCTTGCGACCGGCAAACTGGGGTTTGAGCCGTCCGAAGAGGTAAAGCGGAAATTCAACATACAGGGCTCGCTCGTCGGCGGCATGTCGTGGGAAGATATTTTCTGGTCGTCGTTCAACGCGCGTGCCTCGATGTGCGACAAGAAGCTCAACACGGGCAAGGCGGGCGACCTCACGCGCCGTCTTGTCTATGCCCTGCGTCCCATGACGATTACGTGCAAGAAGTGCAAGACCCCGAAGGGCGGCAGGCGTTCGATACTCAACTGCGGTTGCGAAACCGGCATCTGCGCGGAATGCTACGGGGCCTTGCCGGGCGGCAAGTTGCCCGGTGTCGGGTATCCGGCGGGACTGATCGCCGCGCAGTCGATTGGCGAACGCGGCACGCAGCTTTCGATGAAGAGCGCCCATGCCGGGAAGAGCCAGGTGGACATCGAGTTCGTGCGCACGCTTATCCTGAGCGCCAAGAAGGCTGAGACATACGATGAATTCTACTCGTGCCTGTGCGGGGAGGAAGGCGAAACAACTCCGTACCGCGGTCTGGATCCGCGGCACATCCAGCTTTTGTGGCGCGTCCTCGCGGGTTGCGAGACAAAATCTCTCAACGGTGTGTTGAAGAAAGTAGACGAAGGCAAGGACATGGAATCGGTCGCGCGCCGTGCAAACAAGGAGACGATCTTGAAATTGCTGAACGGCGACATGCGGGACATCCCGCTGTCCTCGCCGTCGGCGCAGGTGATGTTCAACAGTTTCAGGGAGGGGGTGTGATCATGGCTTCAGGTTATGGATCGCAGATGGCGACAATTGTGCAGCCGTCCAATCGAATGGACGTCTCCACTAGGCAAGAGCTGAAAAACAAGATTGAACTATCTACACGGATACAGGCATCGACGTTTGTACGCGCGGACTGTGCCACTCAAGTTCAGGTTTTGCAGGCGCTGATCGCCAGCTCCCGGATTGTCGTCGAGACCGATGCGGGAGAAGAAGATCTTGCTGAAATTGCGGAAATCGCAGAGGGTGACTACGACTCGGAGGTGGATTTCATTGATGACGATGAAATCTGGGATGAGGAAGATTCCTTCGGCGCGTATGCAGCACCGAACGGAGAGGAGGCATCGCCGCTCGATTCCATTCTGCGTGGCTACGAGATCAGGATTGTCGAAAAGGCACCGAGGCGATGGGCGTGCATTCCGCCCCGCAACCCGCTGTTGGGATATCGTCCCAATGGTTTTGATTCGGAGGCACACAAGATTCTTGAAGCCGTTCGCAAGCAGTTTGCATTCTACGAGGCCGTGGCGAAGTGGCTGCAGTGTGAAGGGGACGCGGTCCTTGAAAGTCCAGCGGCGTTTAAAGGGAAACACACAACGATGACGCAGATGGACTTTGTTATGTCAGATTTCTGCGCTAACTTTCGTTCTATGATGAAAGAATCATCGAAAAAGGTGAATACGGGGAATATCCACGCCTATTGCCAGAATTGTCGCTTAGTCTGGCCCATGTCATCGTTGCCCTTGGCCAGCGTTTTCACCAAGTAAAGCCGGGACAGCTAGCGTACGACAACAAGTTCGGTCGTATGGAGAGCCGCCATCTTGGCGGCGGCATGCGCACTCTCGCCGCTTCAAAAAAATTCTGAAAACCTGAAAGAAAGTGAGGTGCATATGGTTTCTGTTCATGGAGGTTATAAAACCCATGACAGTGAAAACCGAAAAAATCGACATGAATTCGCGGATCGGCGATCGTTTTGAGCCGGTCTCCATTACGCCTCGCCGTATGGTGGAGGTTCTGGACTGTGACGACGAAAAGATTAAGGGTCTTTCCATCGGGCAGACGACCTACAAGCTGAGCGACCGGTTCTACAAAACCCTTGCCGCCGAACTGGGGATTCCCTTCGGCGTGTTCGGATTCTTCACACCGCTGGAGGTGATGACGCGCGCGGCCGAGAAAGAGCCCGATCTGGCACTCCGCGTGACGGTCGATACGGAACGGAACCAGGCGCTGGGTCTGACGCAGGACAAGGGCCTGCCCATGCCCGTGAAGTTCATTGAGGGTGTCCTGCATGAGGACCGCCGTCTGCAGGAGGTCGAATACGGCAACGGCATGCTGAGCGCGATGCTCGACCTCGACGACCCGTGGGACGTGCCGAACGACAGTACCTACCACGTGCGCGTGCGCTGTCGCGTGCCCGTGGACGGCGTGGGGATGCCCGACATGAGCCTCGCCACGTGGCGGCAGGTCTGTTCGAACGGCGCGGTGGCGGAGGCGCCGCTTTTCCGCACGAAGATGGAAATCAAGGACAACAGCGGCGAGCATTTCCGCCGTCTGCTGGCGTCCTTCAGCAACCCGTCCGGCGTCGAGATGCTGCAGGAGCGCATGTGCACCGCGGCTGGCACGAAGGCGTCGGTGGGCGAAGTCGTGCTGCTGGATGGCCTGATCCGCCGTTCGGTGGCGAACACGCGCAACCAGATGCTCCTCCGCGAGCGGCTGAATGAAATCGCCGAGAACCCGTGCGTGCGCTACGGCGTGACGGACCTCACGAACATCGGACAGAAGAAGCGTCCGCTCCTGCCCGTGGGGTGCAGCGTGGCCGACCTCCTCAACTTCGCCTCCGAGCTCGCCTCGCACCATGCGGAGCTGCTTAAGCCCGAATCCACGCTCCATTCCTTCGCGGGGACGGTGCTGTCCAAGGACTTCGACCTTGAGGACCTCTACCCGAACGCGGTTCGGACGAGCAACTTCTATCTCGGCGGCATCAACTTCTCGCAGGAGGCCGCATAAGGTGACGCATTATGAAGAGAGACCCTACCAGCAGGAGGCAATCAAGGAGGCCCTGGCCGCGTTTGCGGAACGGGGACACACCTCCGTCCTGCTTGAATCGCCTGTCGGCTCGGGCAAGACGTACATGGCCCTGGAGGTGATCCATCGTTTCCAGGAACATCTGGGGCGCCCGCTCAAGGTCGGCTGGGTGGCGCCGCGCCACCACCTGCTGCGCCAGATGATGGAGGCGAACCGGGACCTCTACCAGGACAACATCCGTCCCGTTTCGCTCTTCGAGAAAGTGCCGCCGGAGGTGGAGCTCGTCGTTCTCGACGAGGCCCACCATGAGGCAACGCAGAGCTGCGTGCTCCTCTACGAGCGGATGCGCGCCAAGTGGACGATCGGCCTCTCGGCCACGCCGATGCGGACGGACCGCATGAAGCTCTCCTTCCAGGAGACGGTGCGCACGTGTTCCATCGGCCGACTCGTGCGGGAAGGATACCTCAGCCCGTTCAATACGTACGTCATTCCGAACTACAGCGTGGCAACGGCTGCGGATTTCTACCTGGCGGACCCCAAGCGCTGGGGGAAAAGCCTCGTGTTCTTCTCGACGATCGCCGAATGCGTGGCATTCCGCGAATGCCTCGCCGCAGGCGGCGTGGCGTGCGAGGTGGTGACGGGCGAGAGCGACAAGGAGAGCCAGATCGAAGCCTTTGCGAGCGGTCGCGTGCAGGTGGTCGTGAACGTGGCGATGCTCACGGAGGGTTTCGACCAGCCCGACGTGGCGAGCATCTTCGCGCGCGACGCCTCGCGTCTGCCGACGATCCAGATGTGCGGACGCGGCCTGCGCCGCGCCCCCGGGAAGGCGGCCTGCAACATCGTGCAGAGCGCGAACTCGAACTACCTTTTCGAGCGCGTGGCGCCCCCGCGCAACGCCTTCCGGTGGCAGCAGGGCCGCTGGCTGGCGCTGACGGACGGCACGGAGGCGATTGAGCAGACGTTGAAGGAGACGCTTCGTCGGATGGGCGTGCGCGAGAAGAAGGACCGCGCGGCGCGGAAAAGCGAGTTCCGTCACGCGGCGCGGGTCGCGCCCCAGAAGTTCGCGCGCAAGATCGAGCGTCTGGAGCGGGCCGAGAACGAGGAGAAGTCGTATTACGCGGCGTACGGCGGCATCTACGACGCGCTCGCGCGTTTTCGCGAGGCGGCGCACGCGATTTGCTGGGACGGTACCCCCGCCCCGTGCGCCATCCATCTCAACAAGGTCTTCGGCACAAGTCTGGAACGGGTGACGGCGATCCCCAACTTCCTACGCGACGGCGACCGGGTGGTTCCGGCCCTGTCGGTCAACTTGCGCGTCTGCGTCGACCAGATTTGGCGGCACGCGCTGTCGCACCGGCGGCTCGCCATTGAGCTCCTGCGGGGAATGGTCCGACTTCGGCTCTCGGCGGACGGCCGTGAACCGAAACAGGGCGAACAGGCCATGCTGATGGATTACTTCGGCTACAACGAGTCCACGAACAAATACCGGCGCGGGACGCAGATTGAGGAGGTGCTGCACGTGGCGGACGAATGCCTGGCGGACGTACTGCCACGTCTCCGTCCGGTACTTTATCACCCCTACAGCGTAACATCGAAGGGCGACGCACGTTACTACTTGCGTACCAAATAACGGGAGGGTCGCGCCTGTCGCGACAGGAAAGGAAAGCGAACATGGACAGAAACGACGAGATGGTCGGCATTGATGAGATGGCGGATGCGGACACGGGAGAGAATCGTGCCCGTGACAAGTTCGAGTTGGCGGATTCGTCCGTCCAATACTATCTGCAGCAGATACCCCGCGTGCCGCTGATGACGTCGAACGAAGAGGTTGAGGCGTTCAAGGCGATTGTGGCCGGAAGGAAACGAAGGACGGCAAAAACCGTTCAGGCGGCCGAGGCGGCGCGGGCGCGGGTGGTGGAGGCCAATCTTCGGCTCGTGGTGTCCATTGCCAAGCATTTCATGCACTACGGGCTCGAGTTCCTTGACTTGATCCAAGAGGGGAACACGGGGCTGTTGCGGGCCGTGGAGCGCTTCGACTACCGGAGGGGGTATCGCTTCTCGACGTACGCGGGGTGGTGGATTCGGCAGGCCGTGACGCGCGCGCTGGCCGACAAGGGGCGGACGATTCGCCTGCCGGTCAACCTCATCGAGCGGATTCAGGCCTTCCGCCATGTCCAGGGGCGGCTGATACAGGAGCTGGGGCGTGATCCAACCGACGCCGAGCTGGCGCAGGAACTGGGTGTTTCGTCCCGGCGGGTGCGTCAGCTTCAGAGACTGGCGCAACGCCCCGTCTCGCTCGAGGCGAAGACGGGGGATGAGGACGAGGCCTGCGTCATGGATTTCGTGGCGGATCCATCGAGCGCTGATCCGTCCCGCGTGGCGGATCGAAATCTCCTGCACGAGCGGTTGAGGGCCGTTCTGGGCACGCTCGCCCCCCGCGAGCGGGAGGTGATTGATTACCGGTATGGTTTGACCGACGGCAATTGCCGCACGCTGGAAGAGGTCGGCCAGATGTTCAACGTCACGCGCGAGCGCGTGCGCCAGATCGAGTCGAAGGCCATGCGGCAGATGCGCCAGCCGCGTCATCTGCGCTACCTGCGCGACCGGGTGAAATGCGCCTAACGCGTCCCGGCGGCTTCTCTCGCGCGTGTGTACGTGAGGTCATGCGCAAAGACCTTGACCTTGCCGAAGTTCAATCCCAATTTTTTTAAATACTTGTGGAGATGCGAGGAATCGTTCTTTGAATCGTTCGGTCTCATGCGGAGGCGTCGGCTGGCGTCCGCCTGGTTTTTCGCGTCCGCGCAGACCGAAGCGACGAAGGCAAGCTGGGCGAGTTCGTCCAGGCGGCGCGTGTTGAACTCTTTCTCACCCAGCAGTTCGCGCAGGAACTCGAATTTGCAGGAGGCGTCGGGAAGGGGAGATGTTGGGGCTGGCGCCTGAATGGCTTGTGACATGTTTGGAAGTCTCTCTTGCGCCGTTGTCGTTTTAGGTGTGTCAGTCGCTATTGTCGCGTCATTATTGTCGGTCTTGTATGATTTTTGTTCAAGCTCGGTGCGTTCGATTTCCTTTTCGACGCCATGTAGCTCAATCTGAAGACCGTTTGCGAATGTCGCCATCCTGAAGATCATGGCGTTGAATTCGCGGAAGTTGCCTTTCCACTCGGTGGTGTCGGCTTCCGCATATTCGATGAAACGCCTTAATGCGTCGCTTGCAAATTCAAGATGCGAGGAATACTTTTTATTGTACTCACTCAATACTTGCTGGCAATTGAGGGCGATGTCTTTCCGTCTTGCTGCATAGCCGGGGCGTTCTTTTTCTGCGAGGCCGGGGAGATGGAAATGCCAGGTGTTGATGCGTTCCAGCAGATCCAGGCGGAACCGCTTAGCCTTGACTTCTTCCCACAGATCCTTGTTGGTGCCACAGATGAGCATGAAGTCGCATTGTATGTCCACCGTCGAATGCGGACGCCTAAATTTCTTGGTCTCGATGGCAGTCAGGAGCATCGCCTGGGAGTCGAGGGGAAGTTCGGCGATCTCGTCGAGAAAGAGGATGCCCCCGTTGGCCTGCTGCAGGCGACCTTCACGAGTCTCCGTTGCGTCCGTGAAGTCGCCCTTGTCGTGGCCAAACAGCTCGCTTTTGATGATTCCTGGGTCACCACCCAATGTCGCGCAGTTGACTGATACGAATTTGTCTTTCAATCCCTTTGTTTTTGCTATGTTCCTGGCGAGATTCGACTTCCCGCTACCTGTGGGGCCGGTGAAGAGTATCGGTTCCTTTGTTCTTTGCGCCACGAAGAGTATCTGGTCGAGTAGCTCCAAGAATTCCGTGTTGCTCTTGTCGACGAAGATTCCTTCCATGAGCCCGTTGTTCTTCGCTTGCCTTTTCGTGGCTCTTGACAGCTTGCGATAGGCTTCGTTGAAGTCCGATGGATCGTCTTTCGCATAGCTTCCCACCGGGGTTCGGTAGTCGCGTTTCGTATTGTCGTGCCATGGAGACGGCAAGATTCGCATGCCGGGAATCTTGCCTTCCTGGCTGAGCATGAACAGGGACTCTCTGATTTGCATTGTGCCGTGGTTGCAGTTTACGTAGCATAAGGTATCTTCTGCGCCGAATTCCGATGCATGGGCTTCAGCAAACTTGTACAGGTTCGTGAACACGCTCACCATGTCCCAGGGCGACTTGAACGCCATTTCCTCTATGTGCAGGTTCACCTTGGGCCGTAACGCCTCGATGTCTTCTACGACCTCGTCAAAAGTTTTCCGCATGGCGCCCTTGAGTCCGCTGTAGAGGAGATAGTAATCGTCAAACTTCAGATCCGGGTAGGAGGCGAGTGCGACCGAAGGCCGCCAGATGTCCGTCCTCTTGATGTCTTTCGGACTCAGACGGGAGAGATACCCCTTTGTCTTTGCATCTTTTCCGAACGAGGCGATGAATGTCTTGTCTTGCAACTTGTATTCAAGTTGGTCATGCTCGTATCCGAAATAAGAGATTAAGATGTTTTTCTTGCTAGACTTCTTTTCCATGAACTGTCTCCTTCCAATTGGCATTCGCCAAGAGTATTGTATCAAAACAGTTGAATATAGGCAAGGGCGAAGGAAAAAATCTTTCCAAAAGGAAAAAGACTTGCCATTAGTGCATAAAATTATCTGCGGGGATCAACTTTTTGCGTCCACATGGAAGGATGAACATCAAACCACAAAGGACTCCATGATAACCAAACAGACAGAAGCCGCTAACGACAGCATCGCATACATCCCCACGCTCGGGGAATGGGACGTGCTCCTCCGGAAGCACGGTCCCCGGATCGTCCGCTCGCTTGGGCGGTCGGGCAGCAGGCAGGACTGCGAAGACGCCGTTCAAAGCGCCGTCATCAAGATCATCGGGCTTGATCCCGACCATCGTCTTGAGAAGGCGCTCGAACCGAAGACGGAGGCCCAGTGGGTCTGTTTCGTCCAGATGCACGCGCGCGCGTTCCTGAGCCACAGGAACGAGCACGAGGCGAAGTGGACGTGGGCCGGCAACACGCACAATGAGCTGCGCGACGCCTACTCGGCGACCCTTGCCGACCGCACGCTCGGCGATCGCGTACGCGTGGACCGTCTCCGCAACATCCGGCGTCAGAGCCAGTACCTGGTGTCGAGGGAGGAGGTCCGGAACCTGGACGCCAAGTCGCCGGTCGAACGCCTGGGCGAGAAAATCCGCCGCCAGGCCGTCCGCGAGATGGTCGACCTCGTCTGCGGCGAATGTGGCGTGAGCGACCGCGACCGGGAGGTGTTCGTCCGCACAGTCCTCGACGGGGAAGACGCGCAGCGCGTCGCGGACGACCTGCTGAAGGGCAAACACGGGAACCTCTACACCATCGTGTGTCGGGTGAACGCGAAGCTCGTCAAGCACGGCCGCGCGGCGTTCAAGCGCGGCTGGGTCCGCGCCGAGGAGAAGCTGTGGAGGCTCGGCGCGTAAAAAAGGAAAAGTGATTGCTCAAAATTTGACCACCATCAATCAGATGTCTTAATCCTAAATTCGGCAGATGGAGTGTATGTTTTTAGCCACAAAGAACACAAAGATCACAAAGGAAAGTTTAGGATACACGATTTTCACTTTTTAGGCGAAAGGGTTGAACATCTTAGAAGAATCCATATTTATCTTCCCCTAAAGCTTTGTGCTCTTTGTGCTCTTTGTGTTCTTTGTGGCAAAATCAAGGACGTACAAGCGTTTCAATCGCGTTTTTATGTTACTTGCTTTCGCTATTGGTTCTCTCAATAGCGAAAGCAAGAAAGAACTTTGCAGCATGTAAGGTTGTCTCTTTGGTATAGTTAATGCTAGTAGCGAATGTGGATGACCACGCGTCTTGAAATTCGAAAACAGAATACGGAAGGAACGAAAAATGAGCAACGATGACGAAGTGATGTCCGCTGAAGAGTTCTTCGGCGGGCTTGAAAACAAGAAGAAGGCTCCTGCCCGCAAGGGCCGGAGCCGGGCGAAGAAGTCGGCGAACGACCTCTTCGCGGAAGTCAAGGTCAAGATGGTGATGCGCGTGTACGGCGTCACGAAGGCGCGCGCGCTGGAGATTCTCGCCGACCGGGCCGACGAGAAGGATACGCCTCCAGCGCCCGATGGCGACGCGAACGTGGTCGATGACAATGACGATGACGTCAAGTTTCTGCCAGCATCCGAATTATTCAGCGTGCGCCTCTGATTTTAAGAACAACGAAAGGAAAAAGAAAACATGGCAAAATTCAAGCAGGTCCCTCAGAACTATCTCTTCCACAAGCTCCTGAAGTACTGGGGCAACATGGTGAAGAACTACAACGAGGATTGCCGCGACGACGACTTCTTCGACGTCATGCGCAACTGCTTCGACCACGACAAGGCGGTTGAGCTGATTGAGGCGGCCTACACGCCGGCGGAGCTCGAGGAGATGAAGCACGCGAAGTCGCGCGTCTGCCGTCTCGACCTCGAGGACGCGCTGGACGACGTGTTCTGCGCGCTCTGGAACAACGAGGACACGCGCGACAAGTGCCGGGCCGTCCTCGACGCGGCGCGCGAGTACATGGAGGCGGACAGCGCGGAGAAGGGCGCCGACATCGTCGAGCGCCGCTTCGCGGAGCTGGCGCGCGTCCTCAAGCTGAGCGCGCTTGAGGCCGACATCCTCATGCTCGCCTACGTGCGCGACCAGACGTGCTTCAGCTGGCCGTGCCGCGTGGAGGACCGCGAGAAGCCCCTCTACTACGCGATGGCGCTCGACCGCTCGTATGACGAGGTCGTGCGCGCGCTGTCCCCGAAGGGGACGCTCCTCAAGTTCAACCTCCTCGACGGCGACTACGACTTCAGCCGCCGGACGCTCGGCGGGTTCATGGACGGCACGTCCGACGAGACCATTGAGCGCCGCTTCTACGCGAAGGGCGAGGAGAAGGACGTCCTCCCCTGGGAATACTACGGCGACCTCTCGGCCAAGGACGGCGAGGTTCTCAAGCGCATGATTGCCGCGAGCGGCGGGAAGTGCAACATCCTCCTCTACGGGGCGCCCGGCACGGGCAAGACCTCATTCGCCCGCTCCCTCGCGAAGGAGCTCGGGCGCACCGCCTGGGAGGTCCGCCAGGGCGACGACGACGGCCGGAACATGAAGTCCGAGGCGCGCATGATGGGCATCCAGGTTTGCAACTCGCAGGAGGACCCCGCGGAGAGCCTGATGATTGTGGACGAGGCGGACGAGCTCCTGCGCGGCAGCTCGTGCGGGTTCGGCCTCTTCGGCCTCTTCGGGTTCGACACCGGCGGCAAGTCCACCGAGAAGGGCGTGATGAACTCCATCCTCGACGAGATGCGGATTCCCGCCGTGTGGATTTCCAATGCCCCTGCGCGCGAGATGGACGAGTCCGTCCGCCGCCGCTTCGACTACTCCATCTGCTTCGAGCGCCTGAACAACGGCCAGCGCATCGCCATCTGGAAGAACCAGGTGGCGAAGCACGGCCTGGAGGCGCTCATCCCCGAGGCGAAAATCGAGGAGTACGCCGCGAAGTACGAGACGAGCGCGGGCGGCATCTCCACCGTGCTCTCGAACGTGAAGCGCATGGCGCCCGCGGCCGAGAAGGTGGACGAGCTCGTCGCCACCCTGATGAAGCCGCACTGCAAGCTCATGGGCGTGAAGGACGCGAACGCCTTCCTCCCCGCGAAGGACTACTCGCTCGAGGGCCTCAACATCAAGGGCAAGGTCGGCCTCGACCGCGTCGTGAAGGCCGCGCGCAACTACCTCGACGCCGGTTTCGGCGCGGCGTCCGAGGACAAGCCCCGCATGAACATCCTCCTCTTCGGGCCTCCCGGCACAGGCAAGACCGAGTTCGTCAAATACCTCGGCAAGGAGCTCGACCGGAAGGTCGTGGTGATGAAAGGCAGCGACCTCCTCTCGAAGTGGGTGGGGGAGAGCGAGCAGAACATCGCCAAGGCGTTCCGCCGCGCCGAGGCCGAGCACGCCATCCTCTTCTTCGATGAGGTGGACGGCCTCCTCCAGGACCGCTCGAACGCCGGACACAGCTGGGAAATCACCCAGGTGAACGAGCTCCTCCAGCAGATGGAGAACTTCGACGGCATCATGGTGGCCGCCACGAACTTCTCGAAGAACCTCGACCCGGCCACGATGCGCCGCTTCACGTTCAAGCTGGAGTTCGGCTACCTCGACGACGCCGGGAAGAAGTCCTTCTTCGAGCGCATGTTCAAGACGACGCTCGCGGACGGCGAGCTCGCCGAGCTGAAGTCGCTCCGCAACCTCGCGCCCGGCGACTTCCGCACCGTGCGCCAGGAGCAGTTCTACCTCGGCGACGCCGTCACGAACCTCGACCGCATCGCGGCCCTGAAGGAGGAGTGCGCCGTCAAGAAGGACGGCGACCACTCCGCAGCCATCGGCTTCGCCGGCTGAACGCCAGCCGCCATCTTGGCGGCGCCGGCTAAAAAACTCTCAAAAAAGGACAAAACGAAATGACAACGAAAGCAAGTCTCATTCCCATGGTCGTCGAGAAAACCTCCGGCGGCGAACGCGCGTACGACATCTACTCGCGCCTCCTCAAGGACCGCATCGTGTTCGTAGGCGGGGAGATCGACGACGACATGGCCAACGCCATCGTCGCGCAGCTCCTCTTCCTGCAGGCGCAGGACGCGGAGAAGGAGGTGTCGATGTACATCAACTCGCCGGGCGGCAGCGTCACGGCGGGACTCGCCATCCTCGACACGATGAAGATGGTGAAGTGCCCGGTGGCGACGTACTGCGTGGGGCAGGCGGCGTCGATGGGCGCGGTGCTGCTCGCCGCCGGCGAGAAGGGTCGGCGCTACGCGCTGCCGCACGCGCGCATCATGGTGCATCAACCGTGGGGCGGCGCGCAGGGAAAGGCTAGCGACATCGAAATCACGGCGCGCGAGATCCTGCGCCTGAAGGAGATGCTCAACGGCATCCTCGCCGAGGCGGCCGGGAAGACGCTCGAGGCCGTCACCAACGACACCGACCGCGACCACTTCATGTCCGCCGACGAGGCGAAGACATGGGGCATCGTGGACAAGGTGCTGTGACTGACAGCGTACTTGACGGAGGGGAACAAAGCCATGGCCGCCCCGGATGGGGCGGCCGTTTGTTGTAAGGTTAGGAAATTGGCGCTGTTCCTCTTATGGTAAAGGAGATAAATCATGCAGAAAGACCTGAAGGAACAACTTGCCAGATGCATCGAGCTGATGCAGAAGGACGTAGCCGAATTCG
>CAMORM010000039.1 GCA_946623785.1 uncultured Verrucomicrobiota bacterium | reverse complement strand
AACTTTGAACTTTAAACTTTGAACTTTAAACTTTGAACTTTGAACTTTGAACTTTCACTTCCACAGGTTGAGCTGCTCCTGCGTAAGCTCCGAGCGCTTGAGCGTCAAGGTCTTGCGCGTGCGGATCGTCACAGTGGTGGCGGTGTAGCTCACGAGCGTGACCTTGTGCTCCACGCCCTTGTGGATAAACGGCACTTCGCCGCCGACGTGCGCAGCGAGGTAGCGGTTCAGCGCGGTGTCTGAATCGTCCATCTGCGAGAGCAGCGAGTCGAAATCGTCGTCATCGCCCGATCCAGACGAGGCCGCGGGCGTCGGAGCGGATGCCGCGGAGACGGAGGGGGCGGATGCCGCGGAGGCGGAGGGGGCGGAGGGCTGCTGTGCCTGGGCGGACGCAGCCGGGCCACTGGGGCTTGGGGACTCGGGCGTGTCATCCACGGCGATCGGGACGGTCTGCGCCTGCAAATTCGACGACTGCAGGCTTTCGCGCCAGTTCCTCGTGATGCGGTCCTTGAACTCTGCATGTCCCACGCGGATCACGAAGATGCACCCCAGCACCACCGCGAGCATTATGAACGCGAGGAACTGGGCGCCCCTGCCAGAAGAATTCCTGTCTGCGGCGAGGGCGCGGTCGCGGGCCGCCTTGCGAACCGCGTCCATCGCGCTCTTCACGCCGTCTCCAACGCCCTTGCTGCCCACGATCTTCACGCCCAGGCCCTTCGACGGCGATGGCCTCTCGATCGAGAGCCGCGACGCTATCGCGGCGGGACGGGCAGGACCATCGCGCTTTACCGCCTTGGGCACCTTGCCGGACGGCGCGCCGAAGCTGCGCTTGACTCCAGGCCGCTTCCCTTCGCTGCCGCCGCCTGCGCGGGCTGCTGGAGCGGCGCCTTCGGGATTGAGGTTCTCGAGCAGGCGAAGCGCGCCGATCACGCTGTCCCAGCTCGCGTAGCGCGTCATGGGGCTGTCGGACGAAAGCTTCTCGAGGAAGACCGTGAACTCGGTGGGCAGGTTCACGGAGTGGGCCTGGCCGGGGCGCACGCCCGCGGCGAGGAAGTAGAGCAGCTCGCCGAGGTCCGCCATGTCTGCGCCGGGAACCTCCTGGTCCGCAGGCGCGACATGCGCGTAGCACGGGGACACGATCTTCGCCGTTGCGCCGGCGTCGAGCGTTATGAACTCCGGACGCACCGCGCCGTATACGATGTGGAAGGAGTCCCACACGTCCTTCAAGGCCTCCGCAACGGCAATGCCGGTGCGGACAGTCTGCTTTATCGACAGCGGGCCGAGCGCCGAAATCGCCTTGTCGAGCGTAAGGCCGTCGACATATTCGCTCACGACGGCCTTAAGGTCGGGCTCGTCGAGAATCGTGTACACCTGGGCTATCGCCGGCGCGCTCGCGTTGGATATCGACCTTACTACCGAAAACAGGTAGGACACGGCCGCAGGATCATCGGCCATCGACTTGCCCAGCACGTGAACTAGGACGGTACGGTTGATGGCGGGCTGCGCCATCTTCCACATGGTTATCTGATCCGTCTCAAGGAGCGGTTCAAGCGGCTTCAGGCCGTACTTTTCGAAAGTTGCGGTGTCCATGACCTTGTATTATAGCAAACCGCAGACGGCTAGTGAAGCGCCGAAAACAGCGGAAAACGTCAAATCAAATGGCCCATCTTGTCGCGTTTCGTGGCCATATAGCGGGCATCGTGCTCGTTCGCGGCAACCACGATCGGCACGCGCTCGACTATGCGGATGCCGTAGCCCTCGAGCCCCTTGATCTTGCACGGGTTGTTCGTCATTAGGCGGATTTCGCGTATTCCGAGGTCGACGAGCATCTGCGCGCCCGCGCCGTATTCGCGCAGGTCCGGCGGGAAGCCGAGCTTCACGTTCGCCTCCACCGTGTCGCAGCCCTGCTCCTGGAGATGGTAGGCGTGGAGCTTGTTCTTGAGGCCTATGCCGCGCCCTTCCTGGCGCATGTAGAGTATCGCGCCGCGCCCCTCCTCCTGCACCATCCGCATCGCGCGGTGGAGCTGGTGTCCGCAGTCGCAGCGCTCCGAGCCGAGCACGTCGCCCGTGAAGCACTCGGAATGCACGCGGACGAGAACCGGCCCGCCTGAGGAGAGGTCTCCCTTTATGAGCGCAAGGTGCTCGCGGCCGCTCGGCTCCTCCACGTACATCCTCAGCTTGAAGTCGCCGTAGTCCGTGGGGAGGTCGACTTCCTCGACGCACGAGACGATCTTCTCCGTCCTGCGGCGGTACGCGATGAGGTCCGCGATGGTGCAGAACTTGAGGCCGTGCTCCTTCACGAACCTCTCGAGGTCCGGCATGCGCGCCATCGTGCCGTCGTCGCGCATGATCTCGCAGCAGAGCCCAACCTCCTTGAGCCCCGCGAGACGGCACAGGTCGACGGTCGCCTCCGTGTGGCCGGCCCGCTTCAGCACTCCCCCGGCGCGTGCCTCGAGCGGGAACATGTGGCCGGGCCTGCGGAAGTCCGCGGGCTTCACGCCGTCGCGCACGCACGCGAGCGCCGTCATGGAGCGCTCGGCCGCGGAGATGCCGGTGGTCGTGTCCACGCCGTCGATCGACACGGTGAACGCCGTCTGGTGGTTGTCGGTGTTCTGCGCCACCATCTGCGGCAGCTCGAGCCTGCGCGTCCATTCGGCGGACATCGGCATGCAGATGAGGCCCTTGGCGTAGGTTGCCATGAAGTTGACGTTGGCCGTCGTGGCGAACTCCGCCGCGCAGATGCAGTCGCCCTCGTTCTCGCGATCCTTGTCGTCGGTGACAACTATCACCTCGCCGCGCCTTAGCGCCGCGAGGCATTCCTTTATCGAATCGAATTCTTCCATATTTCCCCTGCAAGGTTGCGGTGCGTCATCCAAGTTCGTCGAGCTGCTTCGTGGAGCCGAAGACTATCAGCTTGTCCTCCGGACGCAGCATTTCGTCCGGTCCGGGCATCACGACCTCGCGCGGCTTCTCCGGGTTGTCGGCGAGCCTCCTGAGGCACAGCACCGTTATGCCGGTCTTGCGGCGGATGTCGGCCTCGGCAAGCGTCTTCCCGCGCCAGTCCTCGAGAACGTCGATCTCGGCTATCGTGAAGCCCTCGGAAAGCTCCAGGAGGTCGATGGACCCCTTGGACGCGAGCGTCCTCGCCAGGCGGTGCGCGCTGTCGCGGTCCGGGTAGATCACGGAATCGGCGCCTATGCGCTTGAGTATCTTGCCGTGGAGCTCGGACGTCGCCTTGGACACCACCGACGGCACGCCGATCTCCTTGCAGTTGGCCGTGGCCATCGTGGACACCTCTATGTTCGACCCGACGGCCACCACGGCTACGTCGCACTCGGCGAAACCCGCGTCCTCGAGCGTGCGCGCCTGCGTGGCGTCGCCTTCGACGGCCCGCGCGCCGAGTTCCATCAGGTTGCGCACCGCGGTTCTGTCGCGGTCAACGACCGTTACCTCCACGCCGGCCTCGCACAGCGATTCCGCAAGCACGGACCCGAACCGGCCGGCTCCGATGATACCGATTCTTTTCATACGCGGGGCATTATACCACAAACACCGCCGCCGGGGCAATTATCACGGACCTTTAATGCAAGGGCAAAGTTCAGAGAGTTTGATGTTTGATGTTGGGAACGGGCAACCACCTAACCACCCAACCACCTAACTACATAACCACATAACCACTTAACCACCTAACCACCTAACCACTATACTAGCCTCAGTTGAGCGTAGCGATGTACCCGACCTTGCAGGTCATCTTGCTGGAAGAGATCTGGAACTCTGGCGCGAACTGCTTCGGGGCAAGTTCGAACCGGTGGGGGAGGTTTTTGTCTTCAAATGTCCTCCGGGTGCCCGTGTCGTCCACCTTGGAGAAGTCCAGGCTGGACAGGCGGTCGACTTCGCTGCCGTAGAGGGCGTAGGTAAGAGTCCCCACGACATTGCTGCCGTTGCCCAGCATCATCGAATGCTTGCCGTCCGCAAACACCGCGATGTCCTTCTCGCCCTTGAGCCTCAGGTCAAACCCGCCAGCCGGGTCTATCTCGAACACAAATTCGCGGGAATCCTTCGCGCCGGGTTCCGTGGAGTCCACGACCACGAACTGAGGATCCTTCATATCGGGGTCCAGTCCCGCCGGGAAGCCCTCGAACACCGCCTTGTCCGTTTCCTGGTTGAGCAGGGCCATGGCCAGGTGGACCTTGTTCCTCGTCTTGGGGTCTAGTTCCGCGTACTTCGCGTTGGGGTTGCCCGACACGAACCGCGAAAGCTGTTCGCGGGCCTCTGCGAAGTTCTTGGAGAGCTTCTCCCCGTTGCCAAGTGTCACGTTCTGGCGTCCGATGTCCTTCTCGAACGACGACTGCTGTCCGAGGGCCAGCTTGCGGCACTCGCCGCAGATCGTGATGTTCATCATGCTGCTTGCGACGGCAGCGCCGCTTGTGTTTATGGTGTCCTTGGGCCCGAAAGGCGTCGGCCCGAGCTTTTTCTCGTAGATGCCGCGCAACAGCTTTGCGCCATTACCGTCCCCGCGGACAACGCTGCTGATGTAGTTGTCGCGGTCCTTGACGACCTGCGCCTTGCCGGCGTCGATGATGTCTAGCAGGATTGCCCCCGCATTCATCTTGCCGTAGTCAAAGTCCCCGCGGAATTCTTCAACCGCGCTGGCGTCTTTCACGTCGACACCGCGAGAGATGTCGCCTGCGAACTTAAGCGTATTGAGGAACTTGAGGCGCGCGCCCGCCTCCACCTTGGTGGCCTCGATCTGCGCGGTCTTGAGACCGTCCTTGGCGAAGTCGCCGTCGCTTATCGTGTTGTAGAGGCTCACCAGCTGCTGCGCGCCTTCGGAATTCAAGGCCCTGTCCAGCTTGCCCAGGCCCGAGCTTCCGAGCCTCCCGGCGAGCAGCGCGGCGGCGAAGTTGCGGCACGGCTCCAGCTCATCTCCGTCCTTCAGCACCTTTTCCGCCCCCGAGTCGACCATGACCTTCTGGATACCCTGCCAGAACTGCTTGGCCGCCCTGTCGAAATCCACGGACGGCGACTTTTCGGAAAGCCCCTTGATGACGGATATGTCCGCTTTGTTGCACATGGCGGCGATCTTTCCGATCACCCCGGGCGGAAGGGCCTTACCGTGAAGCTCGTCGAGAAGCGCCGCCCCGGCCGCGGCAAACGCCTTGCTGCCCTTGGCCAGCGACTGCAGCTCCTGGAAATTGGCCACTATTGCGTCGCACTTCTTGGTCACGTTTTCCGGCGAGCGGATGTTCCTTGCGCCGTCCATTACGATGAACTGCATGTTCTTCATCACGGACTCTAACGCCGCCTTGTTGCCTATCGAGGCCTTGACCGCCGCGCAGACGGCCGCTTCGATTACGGGCCGGTCCTCGACAGGGCGCGTCTTGAACTTGGAGTCCTTCATCAGGTCCGCCATGGCCTTGTCGACGGCGGTGTTGTAGTCGGCCTTCACGAGGTCTATCGCGGTCTTGACCGCCAGGATGCGGCGGGCCGTGAGCGGCTTGCCCTTGTTGTAGTCCCCCTCGAGCATCATCTTCCTGACGCTCTCCGGCACATGCATCGCACCACCAAACATTTCTTCGATCGAGCTCTTGAAGAGCGCGCGGACGTCGTTGTTCATCGTCTTTGCCATTCCGCCGCGGAAAAGCTTGCCCACGCTGTCGGCCTCGTTAGCCTCGATCGTGCGTCCGCCAAGCGGGTCCGTGCTGATCATCGCCACGGCCTTGGAGTCCGCGCCAAAGCGGCTCGCGAAATTGCCGAACATGTTGAACGTGTCATTGCCTATCTCAAGTGCCATAGTTCCCTCCTTGCGTTGCTTCTGTTCCACGCACATTGTATATGGGCAGCCAGGTAAAAGGTTACACGCCTTATCGCTGGTATTTTGCGGCTGCCATTTCCCCAACGCCGGTATTCTACCAAACGCCAGCCCGCCCCGCAAGCGAAGCCGGCGCGGGACTATGCGGAGGCCGCGAAGCCGATGGGACCGCTCGGGGCACCGTCCTTCTTGCAGGCGCACTCCTCGCGGAGCGCGGCGATGCGGTCCAGGTTGGTCACGGAGCCGCCGAGGTAGTACATCTCCTGGCGCACAGTGCGGAAGTCGCCCGGCGCCAGGTTGCGGAGCATGCGGAGTTCGGCAAGCTCGTCCGGGGCGAGCTCGGTCTTGAACATGCGCTCGAAGAAGAGGCGCTTCCCGTCGTCGTCGAGATACCCGAACTCCAGCTTGAACGTGAAGCGGCGCATGGTCGCAGGGTCGAGGTTCCGCGAGAAGTTCGTGGCGGCGACCATCACGCCGTCGAAGTCCTCCATCTGCTGGAGGAACTCGTTTACCTGCGTGACCTCCCAGCTGCGCACGGCGTTGCCGCGGTCCTGGAGAATCCCGTCGACCTCGTCGAAAAACAGTATCGCGCGACCGTCCTCCGCCTTGCGGAACGCATCCGCGATGTTCTGCTCGGACTCGCCGACGAACTTGCTTAGGATGTCGCTCCCGCGCATGACCATCACGCGGCGACCGAGCCTCTTCGCGAGGTACTTCACGAACTCGGTCTTCCCTGTGCCGGGCGGCCCGTAGAGGAGAATGTTCATGCGCGGACTGTCCTCCGAAGCCGCGCTGTACGAGGCGTCGTAGAAGTTCGAGGCCGCCGCCACGATGCGGTCGAGCGGCACCTTCCCCTTGATGCACAGCCCCTCGAGCGAGTAGTCCTTCGCCGGGGAGAACCCGTCGGACGGACCGCCGATGCACATGAGCTCGCAGTGCGGCTTCATGAGCGTGTCCACGAGATCGTCCACGTTCTCGGGAGTCGGATCCATGCGCTTCACGTTCGACAGCACGTTGGAGATGCCGCCGGCGTTCGTGCCGTACCTGCTCGCGTACGAGGAGATGCGCTCTTCGGAGATGACGTCGCCGAGCGAGTGCCTGGCGACGAGGTTGCGCCAGATGGCGACGCGCTGCGCGTCGGTTAGGCGCTCAAAGCGGATGGAGTAGTCGAAGCGGCGGCGGACGGACTCGTCCATCGCCTCCGCGGGCGCGTTGGATATCCATATCGCGGGCATCTTCATGTCGTCGAGTATGGAGTTCATCACGCCCTTCTCCGTCGACTTCCCGCCGCCGAAGTCGAAGCCGAACAGGCCCATGCGCGACGAGCCGCGCAGAAGCTCGTCCGCCTCGTCCACCAGCATGATGCCGCCCTCCGGCGCCTCCTGGTCGTTGCACACCTGGATCCCGACCATCCTCGCCTCGGCGTTCATGTTCTTCCCGTCTTCGTCGCCCTGGCGGATCTCGAACGCCGTGCGCCCAAGCTCCCCAGCCAGCGCGCGGGCGAACGAGGTCTTCCCGGTGCCGGGGGCGCCGTAGAGGAGGATGTTGCACTTCCCGGCGCCGCGCGGCACCATCCGCTTCAGAACCTCGCCGTCCTTCTCGGCGAGCTCGCCGAAGAACTCCCACGGCAGCACGTCCTTGCACTCGCCCACCGTGTAGAAGCGACGCTCGACGGGCTCGTCAGAAGTCCCGTCCATGAACCCCGCCAGCGGCGCGCGGCGGTTGAAGTCGAAGTCGCGGTCCAGCATCCCTAGGCGCAGGAGCTTGCCGCGGGACGTAAGCGCAGCGGCCACCTCGTGGTAGGACTTGTCGAGCGCCATCGCGTAGTAGAGCGGCTTGTCGCGGTCGTTCACGTGCACGGGAAAGCAGAGGAAGGTCTGGTCAAGCACGTAGACGAGCGTCAGTATCTCCGCCTCCAGCGGACTGAGGTGCAGCACCGTCACGAGCTCGGCGAAGCGGCGCGCTACAACGTCGTTCTTCCCGCTTGTCGCCTCCAGCTCCATGAACTCGCGCGCCGCGGAGAGGACGATCCGGCACTTCTTGCGAGCCCAGTCGCGGTTCCACAGCACCTCGAACACCTGGTCCAGCGGCTCCTTGAGGTCCAGCTTGTTCCCGCTCAGCTTCTGGTTTGTCAGCGAAGCCATCTCCTTCGTCGTGTAGGCCGCCTCGATGAGCTCTACGGCCTTCTCGTGGTCGAAGCAGTTGCGCATCACGTCGAAAAAGTCGTTGTCGAAGCAGATGCCATTGTAGTTCGCAATGATGTTCCCCCAGTACTGCAGGAGCTTGCGGAACAGATAATTCTGCTGTATCGGTTTGAACCTTCCCATAATCGCCTCCGTAGTTGGTTTGGTGGTTGTGTGGTTATGTGGTTAGGTGGTTTGGTGGTTATGTGGTTAGGTGGTTGGGTGGTTGTGTGCTTTGGTGGTTTGGTGGTTGCGGACCAGCCAATGTATCCAAATTTATAGTTCATCGTCGTCGAACTCGTCGAGGTACAGGGGATCGAAGTGAAGGCGCATCTTGCGGACATCGGCCGGCGCGATGAAGATAGCCTCTTCTCCCTTGCCTCCGCGCTCTGCGCGATTCTCGCTGCCTGCCGCGCGCCGCGCTACGATCTCCAGCGCCTTTGCGCACGGCACGCCGTATATCTGCATGACCATCCGAACCTTGATCTTGTTGAAAAGATCCTCAGAAGACAGCTTCTCCTTCGCCTTGCGTCCGCGCTTCTCGATTTTAGGCGTGCTAAGAAACTCGTCAAAGGTCATCTGGATGCTCTCGCCCATGTTTTCCTCCTTTTCGCTTATCTCCCAAATCCCAATTAGCAAAACCCATGCCAAGCCTTATCACCAGGCATCACAATGTTAGACGAGGATGTCCAAATCTTGAGTGTGGGGCTTCGCCCCACGCCCCGAACACTGGGGAATAGCAGAAAAATTGCTTCGCATTCGGGGTTTGGGGCAGCGCCCCAACTAAAAATCAACTTGTCGTAAGCTAGTTGATTATGCTTGTGTGTTGCGAAGCAAAGGCGAAGTGGTAACGAAGCCTCCTTTGTGAAGCATCGGAGTTTGGTTTATTGATTTTTGGAAATCTAGTTGCCTTGAGTCACGGAATAGTGTATAGTTTGTGCAAAATTAAGGAGGCGACATGAATACTTCCTCAAAAAAGCGCAGGAAAGTGCTAATTTCCTTTATAAGCTATGATCAGGACGACTTCAAGCTAAAATCGGCCGACGATTCGTTCATGAAGTCGTTTCTTTTTCCAGACGGCACAACAGGCAAGACGCGCCACGACATCTGGCGTCCGTCCGTAGCCCAGGCTCAGCTGTACGGGTTCGACAAGATCGACGGCTACGAAGACCTGGTTTTCGACGAATACTACCTCCTTTGCGACAACCGCAAGAGCCACCTTGAGCTTGAGGGCGAGATCAAGGAGGACATCCTGGCCATGCCGCACCACCCCGTTCTGCACCTTGAGAACCCCGGCATCGTAAAGCCATTCGACACAGTGGACGTGTACCAGAGCCTCTACCGCTACATTGCGCGGCCCGAGTTCCACGACCCGCGCACGCAGTACTACGTGAACTGCACAAGCGGGACGTCCCAGATGCGCAACTGCCTCTTCCTGCTCACGCAGATGGGGCACATCGACGCCCTCCGAATCGCGCCGACGCCGTGGAAGAACCACAAGCAGCGCGACAGGAAAAAGGACATGCGCTACCCGGAGGACGGCCGAAGGTGCGTCAAGGGGTCCTACGCGCTCGAAGACCCGTCCGAGTTCAGCAAGGCGTACCAGACCCTCTACGCGGCCCCCGAGGGAACGATGCTCGAGAAGCTCACGAGGGGTCTCAGCACGAGGGACAAGTCCACGCTCGAGAAGGTCCAGAAGATACTCGCCGGGATAAACAACATAAAGGACCCCAACTTCAGGCGCCGCCAGAGCATACTCATCACGGGCGAGACGGGCGTCGGCAAGACGCAGCTCGCCAGGAACATCGCCAACGTCATAGGCGCACCCCCGGAAAAGGTGATAGCGCTCAACTGCGCCACGATTCGCGGCGCCGACCCGAACATCCAGAAGATAGAGCTCTTCGGAAGCGCCGGCACGGTGGGAAACGCGCAGAAGAAGGACGGCGCGATGAAGCAGGCGAACGGCGGCGTGCTGTTCCTCGACGAAATCGGCGAGCTCTCGCTCGAAATGCAGGCGATGCTCCTCACGACCCTGGAGTCCGGAAGCTTCACCCCTCTCGGCGGCGACATGACGCGCCCGATCACCAGCACCTTCCAGCTGATCTGCGGAACGAACCGCCCGCTGGAGCAACTTGTCGAGGAAGGCGGGTTCCGCCGAGACCTCTTCAACCGGATCAACACATGGCACATAGAGCTCAAGCCGCTCCGCGAGCACAGGACGGACATCGAGGAGAACCTTCCCGCGCTCGTCGCCGAAATCGGCGAGAAGTGCGGCAAGAAGAACTTCCAGATGCGGGGCGACGCCGCGCGGATGTTCCTCGACTTCGCGATGGACGAACGCAGGACGAGCTGGAACGGGAACTTCCGCGAGCTCAACGCAATGATAACCCGCATGGTTATCCTCTCGCTCGACCAGGATGCAATCACCACGGACGTAGTAAAAAGCGAGATCGAGGCCGCCGGCATGAAATACGCCGGCGGCAAGCCGTCCGGCGAACAGGCGCCCGCGGCGCCGCAGGGCGCGCCCTCAGCAGCCGCCGCGCGGCCGCGTGCTGCCGAATACCGCTCCCTGATCGGCGCGGAGTTCTACGACGGCCTTCCGCCCGTGCTGAAGGCCGAGTACGACCTCATCGCGAAAACAGCCCTTGAGGAGAAAATCGCCGACCGCGGCGAATTCTGCAGGCGCATCTGGGGCGACGGCCTGAAGCCCAGCGGACTCACGCGCCGCCTCGCGAAGAACTTCCACCTGCGCTTCGCGCACGGCCGCCTCGAACGACTTCCAGCCTGAAGCCCCAATCCCGGGCCGCCCAGTGGTCGGCCCCTACCAATCGCCGTTTCGGTAGGGCGGGCGCGCCGCGCACGCCGCAATCCGCTCACTTCCTCTTGCTGAGGATAAATGCGTTGACCATGTTGAGCAGGTAGAACACAACGAGCATCGTGACGACGCCGTAGTAGCCGGCGTTCTCGCCGAAAGCGGCCTTGCACTTGTCGCTGACCAGCATCGCCGCCTGGTTGCCGATGATGCCGGCCCATCCCCACGCGGACAGCACTGCGCCGTGTATCTTCGAGATGTTCGTCATGCCGAAGTGGTCCGAGATGATCGCGGGTATCACCGAGAAGCCCGCGCCGTAGCAGGCGTTGATCACCAGGAGCGCGATGCCGATCATCGCCGGCCAGTAGGAGAGCGTCATAATAGCCGCGGATATCCCGAGTATGAAGAGGAGGATGTTCACACGGCGCGCGAGCTTGTCGGACCACCAGGCGAACATAAAGCGCCCGCCGCCGTTCATCAGTCCGCAAAACGCGATGATGGTCGTTATCAGCTTCTCGGAGTAGCCCACAAGCTCGGTGTGCATCATCTGCTTCGCAAGCGGGATGAGGCATAGTCCGCAGGAGATGTTCAGGAACATGAACAGCCACGCCTGCCAGAAGTACGAGTCGCGCATCAGCCCGAGGTACGAGAACTCGCACTGCGGAAGCCCGTGCGCGAAGCTCATCTGCTCGACCTTGGGCTTGCGGAGCATCGCCGACGCGACCGCCATCGGCACGAGGTAGAACACGGCGAATGCGTAGAACACGGACGCGATCCTAGACGGGTCCGCCTCCACTCCGAAGAACTCGCGGAAGCCGAGGAAGTGCATGGCGAAGAGCGTTCCCTCCGAGCCGAACCAGAAGCCGCGGTACACAAGGGTGGAAAGCGTCGAGCCGAGTCCGAACGAGATGATCGGGAACGCCGCGGCGATCGCCTTGTTCTGCGGATACCACATCATCATGGTCTTCACCGGCGAGATGTAGATTATGCCGGTGCCGAGGCCCACGAGGAATCCGTAGCCAAGGTACAGCATCGGAAGCGACTTCGCCGTAACTGCGATTCCAGTGACGCAGAGTCCTGAGATGAAGAGCGTCGTTCCGATGATCGTCGACAGGCGGATGTTCTTCTCCACGATCTTCCCGAAGAACGCGGCGCCCATGCCGAGGAAGAAGATGCCCAGCGAGAACGCGAACTGCACCTGCTTCACAGTGACGTCGCCGCCGATCTGCTTCACGATCTCGTCCGAGAAGTTCGTGAACGCGTATATCTGCCCCACCGAAACCGCAAGGAGGAAGGCCGGCAAAACGGCGCTCCTGATCTTGGTCCAACTTCCTGCATTATTCATCTGAGCTACCTCCGTGAACGAACAATGCCCAGACGAACGACTCTTCGAGGTCCGCGGTTCACGTGGTGAACTCCACACGGGCGGCGACCCGTCTCGTCAGTTCCGCGGACGCTGCGTATGATACCACAACCCCTCCCCGAGGGGCAAGCGCAAACGGCAGGTTGCGGCGAGGGGCGGGGTTTGGTAGAATACAGCCCATGACACGCGAAGAGACAGAAAGCAAGATCAAGGAGCTCATAGTGGGCTCCCTCGACCTGGAGGACCTGCGTCCGGAGGACATCGAAACGGGCGCACCCCTCTTCGGCGAGGGGCTAGGGCTCGACTCGATCGACGCCCTAGAGCTCGGCATGGCCATAAAGAAGGCCTTCGGCGTCTCGTTCTCGAAGAACCCCGCCGAAAACAGGCAGATTTTCCGTTCGGTGAAGTCGCTCGCCGACTTCATCGAGGCCAATGCCGCAAAGGAGACCAAATGACCGACGCCGATATCGAAAAGGCCGTGCGCGACATCCTAGTCCAGGACTTCGAGGTGGACGAATCCGCGCTTACACCCGAGACGAACCTCTTCACCGACCTCGACCTCGACTCGATCGACGCCATCGACCTCACGGTCCGCCTCCAGCAGGAGACCGGCCGCAAGGTCAACCCCGAGGACTTCAAGTCCATCCGCACCATTGCGGACGTCGTGGCCGCCGTGAAGAAGCTCCTTGCCGACGGCGAAGCGAAAGCCGAGTGAGGCCGCCGTGTCGAGTCGCGTAACCGGCGCGTGCGATCCCGAAAGGCGAAGCGAATGCTCGCGCTGATCTTCGCCGTGCTGTTCGGAGTGTCGCTCCTCCCCGGGCGCAAGCCGCTGTGCCTGCGCTTCGCGGAGCGCATATCCGGCGGCATCATGCCCGACGGCGCAGAAGCGTACTGCCGCCGCCTGACCTGGGTGTGGTTTGCGTTCCTGATGGCTCTCGCGGCGGCGAACGTCGCCTGCTTCTGGCTCGCCGCCGGCGAGCGCCGCTTCGGTTGGCACATTCGGGCTGTACCCTCGGCCTGCGCCGCGATGGCGGTTCCCGCAATGCTCTTCTTAGAGCGCTCAGTCGTCCGCCGCCGCCGCTTCAGCGTTGTGTTCCACACCTCCGGCTCGACATCCGGGCCAAAGACCGTGACAAAGACGTTCGAGTCCCTGGCGCGCGAAGTCGCATACCACCGCTCCGCCCTTTCCGCCGGCATCCCCGGCTTCGCCGACGGGACAAGCGGCGTAACGTTCCTCGCCACGGTCGAGCCGCACCACATGTACGGCACGCTGTGGCGCGAGATGCTGCCGAAGGCCGCCGGCTGCAAGGTCGACCCGGAGGTCATCATGACGCCAGAGTCACTCGTCGCGAAGATGAAGGAAGCGGGAAAGGTCTTCCTCGTAACGACCCCGAGCTTCCTCGACCGCTTCACCGCCTACGCTGGGCAGTACGACGTCCCGCGGAACTGCGTGGAGATAACGACCTCCGGTGCGCTGCTCACGGCAGACGTCGCGCACAGGACGGAAAAGGTCTTCGGCATCGCGCCGCGCGAGATATTCGGTTCGACCGAGACGGGAGGCGTCGCGTGGCGCAGGCAGCCGGCCGGCGCAAAGCCGGAGAGGTTCGACTGGGAGGTGTTCCCGGATGTCAGGGTCTCAACGGACGGCGGCAGGCTCGCCGTCAAGAGCCCCTTCTCGTTCAAGAGGCGCTACGTGATGGGCGACGGCGTGGAGCTCTCGCCAGACGCGCGCCGCTTCCGCCTCCTCGGGCGCATGGACCGCATGGTGAAGATCAGCGAGCAGCGCGTCGACCTCGAGGAGATGGAGCGCGCGATGCGCGGCCTCGACGGAATAGCGGAGGCCGCGCTCGTGAGGCTCTCCGGCAAGCACGGCGACTACCTTGGCGCGGTCGTGGTGCCGCGCAGGATGCCAGCCGACGCGGAGGAGAAGCGCAAGGCGGCGCTCGAGCTGAGGAGCCGGCTCATCCCCGTCTTTCCGAAGGGCGCCGTCCCGAAGAAATACCGCTTCGCGGAATCACTTCCGCGCAACCCGCAGGGGAAGATAAGGGCCGCGGACCTCGCGTCGCTTTTCGAACACAAGGGAGAACCATGACAGAACCAGTCGTTGAAAACAGGAAGACCACCGAATCGGGATGCGAGGCGACGATGTCATTCCCGCCCGAGTGCGACTTCTTCGACGGGCACTTCGAAGGCGCGCCCGTCCTGCCCGGCGTTGTGCAAACGGGCACCGCTGTGCGCGAACTCGAGCGTCTGCTCGGACGCTCCGTGCGCGTGAAGGAAATCAAGAAGCTCAAGTTCGCAAAGGTCGTCCATCCAGGCGACCGCGTGGAGTTCTCGCTCTCGCGCAAAGGAGACGCGGAGTGGGCGTTCAGGTACGAATCCGACGGACAGCTCTGCTCGTCGGGAATCCTTGTGGCGGAATAGGCGGGAAGGTGCTATAATATCGGCATGTCGACGGAGGAACACATAGCTATGCAAGAGAAGGCGATGATACTCACGGACGGCAAGGCGGGGCACGAAAACCAGTCCCGCGCTTTCGCGCGCGCGCTCGGGCTCGACTTCGAGATCGCGCCCGTCCGGTTCAAGTCGAAGTTCCACAAGACGCTGTCGTATCTTTTCGACCGCATCGGATTAAGGCCGATGTGGCTGTGGGAGTTCGTCCCGCAGGGGTTTGACGCAATGCCTGCTCCAAAGGGAATGCCCGCGCCCTTCAAGCCGTCCGTCGTAATCGGCACTGGAAGCGGCACCTTCTACCCTGCGAAGTCGCTTGCGAGAAAAAACGGCGCGAAATGCGCAGTGGTGCTTTACCCGCGCGGCTACGACATCGCGTCATTCGACTGCGTCCTCGCGCCAGCGTTCGACCGTCCGAAGAAGGCGCGCAACGTCGTGGAGATTCCGGCGAACCTAGTCGCTTCCGACGCAGCCTTCTACGCCGAAGGCGTGGAGAAGTTCAAGGACCACTACCGCAAGGCGACGGGGCGCGAATACTCGAACGTCCGGGCGGAGGCGGTGATAGTTGGCGGGCCGAACAAGTGCTCAACGATGACGCCCGAGTGGATGAAGGCGGAGCTCGACAGGATTTTCGCGGGCGACGGCAAGGGCGAACGGGTGGAGCGCTGGGTCACCACTTCGCGTCGCACTCCGCCGGAAGTGGAGGCAGTGGTCGATTCGTATCCGTGGGACTACAGGCTGATCTACTCGCGCGACCACTTCAACCCGATACCGGCGTTCGTGTCGCTCGCAGACACGCTTTACGTAACGGCCGAGTCGACGGGGATGCTCTCGGAGGCGTGCACTTCCGGCCGGGCCGCCGTCGTTGCCCTAGACAACCTCAACCCCGGGCCGCACAAGTTCCGCAGGTTCGTGGAGGGCCTTGTCGCTGCAGGCTATGTTAGCGGCGCGGAGGGGAAGCCCGGCAACCGCAAGATCGACCTCTCGTCGCAGTTCGAATCCGTCCGCCGCCTGATTGAACTCTAGGGCACGGTCCCAAAGCCATCCATCACCAGCTTGCGCTCTAAGAGAGCTTCGCACAGCGGATGGGCTGGAGATTGTTAGGGCAAAGGGGACCCAGGGGTCTAAGGGGACAAAGGGGCGCCTCACCGGCGCAAAGCTCTTATGAGGCACCTATAGTTTGATCGCTTCACAAGTGCTCCGCCTCGCTCAAGCGCAATTGAACATCTGGCGTTCCGATCGCTTCTCAACCGCGAAGCTCCAATGAAGCGCTTTATTAGGGGCCGCTTCACAAACGCAACGCACCGGTGAAGCGCCCCTTAGTCCCCTTGGTCCCCTTAGACCCCTTAGTCCTACCCATCCCCAGAAAACCCCAGCCTTTCCTCTCGCGAAGCCCAGCTCTCGCACCACAAGCGCTTCCCAACCGCGAAGCTCCCCCTCGCTTCGCCTCAAATCGTGACCGTCCCCTCGCACCTTGGATACGCCATGCAGCTCCAGAAGGGCTTGCCGGCGTTCACGCCCCTTCGTGCGACTTTCTTCCTCATAGGTCCGCCGCATTTGGGGCACCTAGGCGAACCGGGTTCGGCGGCTGCTTCGTTCCTCGATGTGATTCTCGCTTTTGAAATCCGCTCGGAGAACCCGCCCTTGTCCACGATCTCGTCAATGTCGTGGCACATCATCTTGTAGAGCATTGCGCTCGCCTTTCGAATCACAAGAAGAATCGAATTGGCGGCAATCTCAGGATTTTCGCTTTCCATCCACTTGCCGAATCGTTTTCTCATCGACTGCAGATACAAGCCGTACAAATGGAGGACGTTGTCTTTTTCGTCGAACTTGTCGATCTTGAGCTCCGACAGCTCTATCGCCCGAGGATCGTCGACCGACCATGGAACGGAATTGGAATCTATGATGAATGCCTCGTAGTCTCCGGCAAGTTCGTCAAGGGAGCCCTTGGCCACGTCAAGCTGTCGCAGTTCCTGTTCGCGGCTCGTACCGGCTCTGGCGGACGCCTCGACGATGTTCTGCCGAGCGCTTCTCGCCGCGCCTACCATCTGTCCGGATGTCTTTCCGAGTGGATCTGCCTTGTAGTCGAAGTTGCGTCGGCAGAAAAGGGTTGTTGCGTGGTACACAAGGCAAGTGTAGCCAAAGGCAAGCGTCTGTCGATAGCCCCCGAAATGTCCAATGATGCCGCTGTTTTTCATACGCCGGAGTTTAACAAACGGTGAGGGGCGCCGCAAGCGAATTTCCGGCGCATCGCGACACAAGTTCGCCACCGGCTAACCACTGTCGCGAAAGCGCACCGCTTCGCACAGCGGATGGGCTGGCGATTGTTAGGACTAAGGGGACCCAGGGGTCTAAGGGGACTAAGGGGCGCCTCACCGGCGCAAAGCACTTGTGAGGCACTAGCTACGAAGAGAGCTTCGCACAGCGGTTGGACCAAGAATGGCCGGGGATTGTTAGGACTAAGGGGACCCAGGGGTCTAAGGGGACTAAGGGGCGCCTCAACGGCGCAAAGCTCTTGTGAGGCGCATATAGTTTGATCGCTTCACAAGTGCTTCGCCTTGCTGAAGCGCAATTGAACACCTGGCGATCCGATCGCTTCCCAACCGCGAAGCCCCAATGAAGCACTCTATTAGGGGCCGCTTCACAAACGCAACGCACCGGTGAAGCGCCCCTTAGTCCCCTTGGTCCCCTTAGACCCCTTAGT
>CAMORM010000038.1 GCA_946623785.1 uncultured Verrucomicrobiota bacterium | reverse complement strand
TTCTAGCCTCCCACCCCCACCACCCAACCACCCAACCACCCAACCACCCAACCACCTAACCACCTAACCACCCAACCACCCAACCAAATTGAAGCGCCTCTTCGACATACTTCTTACGCTTCTCGCGATGCCGCTCTGGCTGCCTATCATGGCGGCCACCGCCCTCATGGTGCTCGTGTTCGAAGGGCGTCCCGTGCTCTTCTCGCAGGAGCGCAGCGGGCTCGGCGGAAAGCCGTTCCGCCTCGTCAAGTTCCGCTCGATGCGGAACGGCGACGGCCCTGACGAGGAACGCCTGACCAGGTTCGGTCGGTTCCTCCGCGCGAGCTCCCTCGACGAGCTGCCGGAGCTCTTCCACGTCCTAAGCGGCAAGATGTCCCTCGTCGGCCCGCGCCCGATGCCCGTGCGCTACCTCCACCGCTACTCAGAAACGCAGCTCCGCCGCCTCGAAGTGCGCCCGGGAATCACGGGGCTTGCGCAAATTAACGGACGGAATATGCTTTCCTGGGACGAGAAATTTCGGTATGATGTGCAGTATGCTGATTTCCACCCACTGTGGCTTGACGTGAAGATTCTGTTAAAGACCGTTGCGGCCGTCTTTTCCGCGCGCGGCATAGCCGCCGAGGGAGAGGCGACGATGGCGGAATTCAAAGGAGGAGAAAATGGCTAAGGACATAATCGTGATAGGCGCCGGCGGATTCGGACGCGAAGTGCTTTGGACCATCGAGCGAATCAACGAGAAGGAGCCTGTCTGGAACATCCTCGGCTTTGCCGACGACGACGCGAAGCTCGCCGGAAAGCAGGTGGAGGGATATCCGGTGCTCGGCTCGATCGAACAGGCCGACCGCGACTACCCCGGAGCGTCCGTGTTCATCGCCCTCGGCGACAACGCGCTGCGCGAAAAGCTCTACCGCCGTCTCCGCGGCCACGACTTCCCGATTCTCGTCGACCCGTCTGCGGACGTCGCCGCCGCTTCGGACATCCGGCACGGGACGTTCATCGGCCCGCGAGCAGTGGTCTCCGTTGGGACGAAGCTCGGCAAATTCGTGATCGTGAACGCCCGCGCAGGCGTCGGCCACGACTGCACCCTGGGCGACTTCTCGCAGGTAAGCCCCGGAGCCTCGCTCTCGGGACACACCACGATCTGCGACTCCGCGTTCATCGCCACGAACGCCTGCACCGTCCCGGGAATAAAGGTCGGCAAGGGCGCGAGGATAGCGGCGGGAACGCCAGTCTATTCAAACGTCGCCGACAACGAAACGCTTTCGCCATTCGGCACCCTCAAGGCACAGGCGTAGCCGTCCGGATTCAGGACAGCTCGAATATGCCCGCGGCAAGGCCGTCGAGGCACGGCAGCGATAGAAAATGCTCCAGCAGCGCAGCGCCCGCGCACGCGTCGTACAGCGCGTCGTGCCAGGTCCGACCGGGGCATAGTTCGTCGACGCGCGGCTGAAGTCCAAGCGACGCCACGAAGTCCCCCAGCTTGTGCGACAGGAGCGACGGGTAGAGCCTGCGCCCAAGCTTCAGCGTGTCGACCCACGGCCCGAAGCGCGCAAGCGGCGCAAGCCTGGTGAGGACCGTCCGCTCCGTTCCGGCGTTGTGCGCCGCAAGAGGAACGCCCACTAGCCTGGGCGCAAGCGAAGGCCATATCTCGAACGGCGCAGGCGCGGCGGCAAGCTCCTCGCGCATCTCGGCGTAGCGCCCCACGGCGCGAGGGGAGAAAGGGCGATCCCCGACCTTGAAGAGCGTCTCCCGCATGGTCGACGCATCGACCTTTCCGTCAACCACATCCACCATCCCGAGCTGCCACGGCTCGTTCGGATAGCCAGGCACGGCGCCGGTGGTCTCGAAATCGATGCAGGTGATCTTCATATGGAGCGCATGCCCTAGCCGCGCACGAGCTTCGCCGCAGCCTCGCGGGCTGCCTCGACTATCTCGGCCTCGCCTGGGACCACGCGGCCTTCCATAAGCACGTTGCCGTCGCAGATCACGGTGTCGACGCACGAGGAGTCGGCCGCATACACGAAGTCGGAGGCGCGGTTGAACCCAGGCACGAGGAACGAGCTGGAACCGTCTAGCAGCATGCAGTCGGCAAGCTTCCCCGCGGCGATCTCGCCGGCATCGAGCCCGAAGGCCTGCGCCCCGCCGCGAGTGGCCATGCGCCACACAGTCTCGGCCTTCGCGCACGACGGGTCGTCCGCCACGGTCTTCGCGATCAGCGCCGCGGCCTTCATCTCGGAGAACATGCTCATCGAGTTGTTCGAGCAGCAGCCGTCGGTTCCGAGTATCGTCCTGCACCCGCCTTCCTCCGCCGCCCGCTTGAACGGGAAGAACCCCGAGTCGAGCTTCAGGTTGGACTGCGCGTTGTGGACTATGACCGCCCCGCGTTCGCGGATGATGCCGATGTCGTTGTCCGTGAGATGCACGCAGTGCGCCATAATCGTGCGTTCGTCGAGCACCCCGAGCGAATCGAGGTACTCCACCGGCGTCATCCCGCCGTGCTGCCTGGCGCAAGTCTCCACCTCGAAGCGCGTCTCGGCCACATGCATGTGGTAGTACGACCTCTCGGCCGCGGCCTTGTCGTGCATCTCGCGCAGCGAATCGCCGCAGACGGTGTAGATGGCGTGCGGCGCGTACGTGAGGAACACACGGCCGGAACAGGAGGCGATGTCGCTTTCGAGCTTCGCGTTGCTCTCGACGTTCGTGGGGTTGTTCACCCCCGGCGAAAGCTCTATCGCCTGGCGGGCAATCGCCGCGCGCACCTTCATGTCCTCGGCCGCGCGAAGCACCGCAGGCGCATACCAGTACATGTCGTTGAAGAACACCGTGCCGCTCTTGATCATCTCGAGGATCGAGAGGCGCGTGCCAGCGTACACAATGCCGTCGTCCAGATGCGCCTCGGCCGGCCAGATGTGGTTCTGCAGCCAGTCCATGAGCGCAAGGTCGTCCGCATAGCCGCGCAGGAGGTTCATCGCCGCGTGCGTGTGGCCGTTGTAGAACGCGGGCGCGAGGATCTTTCCGCGCGCGTCCACGACGCGCGCGGATGGAGCGGACAGGGGGCTCTCGGACACCTCCGCGAACCTGTTGCCCCTTATGAGCGCGTCGACGGTCTTGCCTCCAAGCGTCGCGCGGCTAATCAGGAGTTCTTCAGACATGAGCGTAAAGTCATTTCCCCTTGTGAGAGGGAATGGAGCCAATGCTGTTGAGCTCATGGAGCAGCTCAGCCTTCTCGGCCTCGAGCTCCTTCGGGAACTGATGCGCCTCTACGTCCTTCCTTATCGCTTCGAACTGCGGCTGAAGCCCTGCGAGGATGCGCATGAACTCCGCCTGTACCGCGGCCATGTCGCCCTTGCTCTGTGCAGCCTTGACGTCGGCCTCGCACTTCTTCATTACGGCCTCCATCCTGTCCTTGAATGGCTTGAGGTGCTGCTCGAAGAGCTTCGCCTTCTCAGGATCTGGCTTGGCGGCCGCCACGAGGTACTTGCCCCATTCGGCAGGCGAGAGCTTCATGCGCTTCGCGTCCGCGATCTTCTCGCCCTTCGCGTCGATGAACATCACCGAGGGATAGCCCTTGATGCCGTACTTCTTTACGAGCTTCGGGTTCTGCTCCCGCGCCTTCTCGCTGATGAGGGACTTGTCGTTAGGGCTGTCGATGTACAGGCACACGAGGTCGTTAGTTACGGCGTCGGTGAACTCCTTCTTGGAGAGGAACTGCTGGTCGAGCATCTTGCACCAGAAGCACCAGTCGCTGCCGGAGAAGACGGCGAGGATCGTCTTGCCCTCCTTTTCGGCGCGATTCAGGGCAGCGTCGTAGTCGTCGATGAAACCTGGAGGGTTGGCGCCGAATGCGCAGGCTGCGACGGCAACGGCGGAAATCGCCGCGATGTGTTTCATGTCCATGGGATGCTCCTTGTTTGGTGGTGTCTAGACGGTGAAATGTCAATGCTGTCCGGCGGGGGAACTCCCGAGGCCGCCCTGCCCGGCCGGATTCTCCGGCGGCTCGGCCGAAGCCGCCGCCTTGGCCTCGTACTCCGCCTCGGCGCGGTTCGCCTTCCAGATGCGCGAGGAGTCCGACCAGATGAGCCAAATGAAGAGCGCGATGAAGAGGCACCCGAACACGTTTGTCGTCGCGTCCACGAACTTGCGGCTGGGCTTCCTGCGCGACACAATCTCGTAGAGCGCGAACATGCAGTGCCCCCCGTCCAGCACCGGTATCGGCAGCAGGTTCAGGATAGCGAGGTTGATGCAGAGGAAACGCAGGAACCCGAGCGCGTCCCAGAAGTCCTCGCGTACCTGCACGTAGAGCCCCTTGGCGATCAGGATCGGGCCTCCCAGCGACTTAGCCACCCTTCCGGACTCCTTGGGCGTCACGAGCGCCTTCAGTACGCGCACAATCGACATCGCGTCCCACTTGAGCTGCTCCAGCGGGTTGCGGGCCGGCATCCAGTACGCGCTGGAGACATCGGGCCTGACTCCCTGGATGCCGATGTAGCACTTCCCTGTCGCCTCGTCCTTCCTGGGCGTTACCTTAACCGCCTTCTCGGCGCCGTCCTTCGTGCGCAGGCGGAACTCCGCCTCGCGGTCGCCGGCAATCTGCACTTCCGTGAGGAGCTCGAACCATGTGTTCACCGGGTTGGAGTTCACGGCGACAACAGTGTCGCCTTCTGCGATCCCCGATCCTTCCGCGGGGCAACCAGGCACGATATACCCGACTTCCGTCCCGAGCTCGCCGAACCGCGTCCACGGCACGACCGCAAGCAGCACGGCCAGGAAGACCGCAAGGACGATGTTTCCGAACGGCCCCGCAACCGCGACCACGATGCGCTTCCACGCGGGCGCGTCGGGCACAACCTCGGCGGACCCAGCAGGTTCTTCAGGCTCGGCGCCCTTTCCACTCCCATCATCGTGCTTGCCCTGTATCTTCTCCATGCCGGCGGGGTCCAGCTGGGGAAGCGCGACATAGCCGCCGAAGAGGATCCAGGACACACGGTACTCCACGCCGCCAATCTTCTTCTTCCAAATCGCCGGGCCGAAGCCTATCGAAAACGCGTCAACCTTCATGCCAAGCTTGCGAGCGGCGAGAAAGTGACCGAACTCGTGGATGAACACCGCGAGCGAAAAAAGCAGGATGACGACCGCTATCGCCCCTGCAGTTGCAATAATAGATGCCATGCGTCGTAGTATACCACAAAACCCGCCCGCCGTGGGCGGAAATCGTGGGGCGGAACCGGGGCCTATATGTCCACCGTCACGCGCACGTCTGACGCGTCCTTCGCGGCCTCGTTGATGTCCACTTCAACCTCCGTGGCCCTGAGGGACGTCGTGGGGAGGTAGCGGTAGTAGACCATCAGCTGGAGCGCGGCGAGGCATGTGCCCATCGTCCTTGTCGCGCCGTGCTGGTCCTTGTTCTGCCAGTACCCCATTTCGCAGAGCCTGCCGTTCGCATCCTCTATCTTCTCGTCGAGCGTGACGATCGTCGGCGGATAGAGCTTCTTCATACCGTCGTTCCACTTCTTCCAGAGCTCGGTGTCGCCCTTCGCGGCGGACTTCGCCATGCCGGCCTGGTACTTGCACTGGGAGGCGTAGTAGCAGTAGTACTGCGGGCTCTTGCCGGTGCCGTTGATCGGGTCGAAGGAGGGAAGCCAGTCGCGCATCACGTTGAGCGCGTTGCGGACTTCAGGCTCCCTGCTGTACCCGAGAAGCTGCATCGCAAGGCACCCAACGCCCGCAAGTCCGCCGCCGCCCCTGCTGTCGGCAGTGTACTTGAAGCCGAGCTTATCGTCGTACGCGCGGCCCTTCAGGCAGCCGATCGCCTTCTTGATGCACTCGTCGATGCCGTCGGGATGGATGCCCGCCATCTTGCCGGCCTTGAGCGCCTGGATGCACCAGCCGCCGAGCGAGGTGTCGTCGCGGTTCGAGCTCCTGTCGAACTTGTACTGCCAGCCGCCGGTGGAGGACTGGCTCTCTATGATGCGTGCAAGGCACTTCTCGGCCACGTACCTGATGTCGGGGTTGCGGGTCATGCCGTAAGCCTCGGCCAGCGCGTAGGCCGCAATCGGGAAGGCGTACTGGTTGCCGTCCATCCCCTTGAACCCGACAGCCCTTTCGCCGGCGTCGTACTCGATCGAGCCCATGAGGAACTCGAGCGCCTTCTTCACGGTGTCGCCGAACTCAGGTGACGCCGACGGCGTTTCGCCGTGGGCGAGGTACGTGAGGAGGGCGAAGCCGGCCATGGCGGGACGGCACCCGTCCCAGCCACCGTCCGGCTTCTGCGTGTGCTTGAGCCAGCGCAGGGCCTTCATCACAGCGCCCTCGGTGAGGGTGTTGCCGTAGAGGTTCGGACTGCCTCCTTGGGGAGTGCCCTTCCTGCCTGTGATGCGCGCATCGCCTAACACGCTCTTTATCGTACGCGGCGACTTGATCATCAGCACCGTGTCCAGCGTGTTCACCTTCGGGGACACCGGGTCGTTTGACGCTATCTCCGCAGTGAACTCGGACGGCTTGCTTTCCGTGGCGACGTCCGTAATGAGCGTCGTGTCGATCACGGGCTCGTCCGGCTTCTCGACCACCTCCGGAACGTCGATCGGCGTAAGTTCCGTCTCATCCTCGTCCGCCTGCGCGATCGACACGGGAGCCGACTCGTGCCTGTTCCCGCTCACGGCCGACACGACGATCAGCACTATCACCGCGAGCGTCGGTATGAGCAGGGCCGTAAGGGGCGCGGAGAGACGCTCCAGGTCGATCAGGGCTTCCTTGTACTCGCGGCTGTCGCGCGGACGGGACAGTCCATTGATCATACGGCCGATTCGCCTGAGCAAGCCGGCCTCGACGTATTTTCCGGCGTCCACAACGACGCCGTCTGTATCGTTCAGTGTCATGGCGCACCTCCCTTTGCTGCGTGTTTATGATATCCGTTTCACGCGCAGCCCTCGCGCCACAGGCCGGGGCCGCACGACTATCTCAAAATACGGTAATCTCTCATTTCATCGCTATTCTACCACAAACCCACATCGTTGTGTAGATGTTTTTTGCGGAAAAAAGGCACTATGCCCGGGGAACTGGGGTCCCGCCCGTTCTGAACGGCAGGCGCGCGGCGAGATACGCGCCCAGAAGGCCGCCCGCAAACGCAATGCCCATCGAACGCGTGACCGGGAACTGCGTGAAGGCGAGCGCGCCAAGCCCGATGAGGGAGGTTAGGAAC
This sequence comes from uncultured Verrucomicrobiota bacterium, assembly GCA_946623785.1. Lineage (GTDB taxonomy): Bacteria > Verrucomicrobiota > Kiritimatiellia > RFP12 > UBA1067 > CAMORM01. The sequence goes on along the minus strand of CAMORM010000038.1, from coordinate 10,359 downwards.
GAGAAGAAGACCGTCCTTCTCGTTGCCGCTCCGCATTTTCCGCCCCCTTCCGAGCTGCGGTAGAATATCGCATAGTCCACTCCAAGCCCGGACACTGCGAACATCGCGATGAAGGAGAAAAGCGTGATCGGCGTGCGCGTGGCGACTAGCGCGGCGAAAGACCACAGGAACCCGAACACCACCGGCAGCGCATACGAGAGGGCCCTTCGACGGAACAGCGCCGCGAACAGCGCAGCCATCGCAATCACAGACAGGCCCAGCAGCTTCATCACTTCGTATGTCATCCCCGCAAGCAATGTAGCGAGCGCATCGCGCACCGAATACACCTTCACGGCAGGGTCGCCGCTCTCAAACCCCTCGGGCACCGGAGTTACAGTGCACCTTCCGTTCCAGCCCTTCGCCATCCACGAGAGGCAGGGTATCTTCTCCGGATCGAGAAACGCGTCGGCAGGAAGATCCGCGGCGTCGAACTTCCGGACGGCAATGCCCGTCGCCGCGGAATACTCGGCGCCCTTCGCCTCGTGGAGCTTCGCCTTGAGCGCCGCGTTCTCGCGCTGGCGCTTCAGGCTCGGGACAACCGCCGACACGCCCTTCACGCCGGCGCGCTCCTCGTTCTCAAGGGCCTCCTGCAGGTTCGCGCCGTGCGTGACCGCCATCCGTCCGCCCATCGCCCCGCTCGCCCTCACGAACAGCGCGTCGCCCTCCTTGAGATACGGGTCGGGATTGTAGAATGCCGACGGGTCCTCGGTGAAAAGGCGCCGCGCGGGAACGACGGCAGGCAGTGCCGCCACCGCAAGCAGCAGCGCCTTCAGGCACACGCCGCGCGCAGCCGCGGGGACGCCATTGGCGCATCCCGCCGCACACGACGGCGCTGCCACGGCGACCCGGCTTCGAGCGAAGCCGAATACGACGAACAGCACAACAAACCCATACACGGAAAGAACGCCCGTTATCGAGAAGACCGCCATCTGGCGTATCGCCGGGACGGCGGCGAACACCAGCGGCAGGAAACCTCCCACCGTGGTGAGCATCGACAGGGTAAGCGGCTTCAAGACTCCGCGCGAGCCTTCGGACGCCGCGCCAGCAAGGGCGTGGTACACGTAGTCGACGGAAAGCCCGATGAGCGAAGTGCCGAATATGAACGTAACGACGTGGGGCCGTCCGAACACGGCGAAGAGCGCGGCCGACGCGACCGCGAACGCGGAAAGCTGCGCAACGACGAGAACAGGCGCGAACCGGAACGAGCGGAAGAGCGCAAAGCCAATCAGCAAAACGGCGACGGCCGAAACCGCGGAGAGAACGTTTATCTCTTTCTTGGAGTTGGCCGTCGCGACGGCTGTGTGGAAAGCCGGCCCCGCGCAGAACATCCTCACGCCGTCCGCGCGAGACGCGGAAAGCTCGCCTTCGCGCTTCAGCTCGAGGAGACGCGACTGCGCCACCTTCCCGGCGTCGATCGGCAGCATGGCGTACTCCCTGCCTTCATGGCTCTTGCGCACGAACCCGCCGCTGCGCGTCCATCCGCGGGTCTGCGCGGCGAACATGGACTCGACATACTCGGAGCAGAGGAGGAACGGGTCGCGCTTAACGGAAACGACAGGCGGCACTGGTCCGAAGAGACGGGATAGCGACCCCTTCATCGCCTCGTCGTAGGACCCCGCTTCCAGAAGCGCGCGCGCGCCATCCGAAAGCAGCCCCGCGCCATGCTCTCCGATGGCCTTCAGGACCTCCTGCGGGTCGCCGTCGATCATTCCGCCGAACTCGCCAACGGCAGCCGTGGCGGCCTTCGCCACATCTTCGGCGCTTTCGCCTTCGAAAATCAGGGCGACAGTCCCCGAAACGGCGTCGGAAGCCTCACGCAGGGCATGGTCCCTCCCGAGCCCAGCAAGCGACATAAGGTCGGTATCCACGCCACGGCGGACGGCAAGCGCGAGAAACACCGCAGCGGCCGCGACAGCGGAAGCAAACGCAACCCGGAGGAATATGAGTCCGCGCTTCACTTGGAGAACTCTATTTCAAGGCCGTCGCCGTTCCTGTATTCGACGGACACGGTGTACGGGAAGTTGGTGCCCTTTACATGGATGCCCTTGACAAGTTCCTTCACCTCCTTGATCTCGAATATCTTCTCGAGAGAGGAGACATCCACGCTGATCGGAGTCGTGGTTGTCTTGCCGCCCGCTGTGATCGTGTAGTTGGTGGGCGTTGCGGTGAACGTCGACTCGACCGGCTTGAGCGTATGGAACGTGAAGAACCTGTCCTTCGCGAACTCGTATTCGCCAGTGGAGGTGAGCGTGACATCTACATCCCTGAGAGTCTTCTTCTGGACGAACTTCCCCTTGGCCTCATCGGGCAGCTCAACGGGCGGGAGCTTCGCCGCACCGGCGCACAAAAGCGCGGCAAGAGTCAATTGCGTTATGCCGACAACCGTCTTCCCCATGCTCTTGTCTCCTAGTAAAAAGCCCTCACGCGCGGCCACGGACCATGGCGGCTTGCACTCCTCCTTGCGATGCGAAATGCCGCGGGCGTCACATGTTGCCGATCACGGCCTTTATGCGGCGGACTCCGGCGGAAGACGACTGCTCCTTCTGTATCTTGAAGCTGCCGAGCTCGGACGTGTTCTCCACGTGCGGGCCACAGCAGATTTCCTTCGAGATGTCGCCGATCGAGTAGAGCGACACCTGGTCGCCGTACTTCGACCCGAAGAGCGCCATCGCGCCTTCAGCCTTCGCCTCCTCGACGGTGGTCATCTTCTTGGTGACGGGTATGGCGTCCTTGATCCACTGGTTGACCAGCTTCTCGACCTCGGCCTTCTGCTCGGCCGTCATCGGCTCGGGCCAGGTGAAGTCGAATCGCAGGCGCTCGGCGGTTATGTTCGAGCCCTTCTGGTTCGCCGTAGGCCCAAGCACCTTGTGTAGCGCGGCGTGCAGGAGGTGCGTCGCCGTGTGCATGCGCGTGACCACCTCGGAGTTGTCCTGGAGACCGGCCTTGAAGGAGCCGGCGGACGTGGTGCGCGAGAGCTCCTGGTGCTTTCGGTTCGCCTCGTCGAAGCCCTCCTTGTCGACCGTGAGGCCGTCCTTGGTGGCCATCTCCACGGTCATCTCAAGCGGGAACCCGAACGTGTCGTAGAGCTTGAACGCGGTCTTGCCGGAAATCTGCGTCTGGTTGTGGAGCTTGAGCTGCTCCGCGACCTTCCTGTACATCGCCTCGCCCTTGTCCAGCGTGGCGTTGAAGCGCCTCTCCTCGGCCTCAAGGTCGATGCGGCACTGCTCGAGGTTGGCCTTGAGCTCGGGATACACGTGGCTGTACTTCTCGCAGATGGTCTCGGCGAGCTTCACCGTGAAGCCTTCGCCTATGCCGAGCATGCGGGCATAGCGCACGGCGCGGCGGATGAGCCGGCGGAGAACGTAGTTCGCGCCGATGTTGCCCGGCTTCACGCCGCCCTTCGGGTCGCAGAGGATGAACGTGGCGGTGCGCATGTGGTCCGCGATGATGCGGCGCGCGCGGAGCGTCTCCTCCTCGCCGAGGTCCGTTCCCTGTTCCCCGCTCCCCGTTCCCCTGAGCTCGTCGATCTTCGCCATGATGGGCGCGAAGATCTCTGTGTCGTAGACCGTTGGCGCGCCGCTCATCATGCAGATCGTGCGCTCGACGCCCATTCCGGTGTCGACGTTGTGGCGGCCGAGCGGCTCGAACTTGCCCTCGGCGTTCTTGTTGTACTGCATGAAGACGTCGTTCCATATCTCGATGTACTTCCCGCAGTGGCAGCCAGGACGGCATTCGGGGCCGCACTTCTCCTTGCCCGTGTCGATGAACATCTCGGTGTCCGGGCCGCACGGGCCAGTCGTGCCGGCGGGTCCCCACCAGTTGTCCTCGCGAGGGAGGCGGAATATGCGCTCGTCGGGGATGCCCATCGACTTCCATATCTCGACAGCCTCCTCGTCGGCCGGGATGTACCCGCTCTCGCCTTCCCTGCCCTCGCCGCGGAACACCGTGACTGAGAGCTGGTCGGGGCTGAAGCCGAGGTGCTTGGTCAGGAACTCGAAGCTCCAGGATATCGCCTCCTTCTTGAAGTAGTCGTTCAAGGACCAGTTGCCGAGCATCTCGAAGAACGTGAGGTGCGCCGCGTCGCCCACTTCGTCGATATCGCCTGTGCGGACGCACTTCTGCACGTCCGTGAGCCTCGTTCCGGCAGGATGCTCCATGGCGCCCATCAGGTACGGCACAAGCGGGTGCATCCCCGCGGTGGTGAAGAGCACGGTCGGGTCGTTTTCGGGAATCACGCTCGCGCCGGGGATTCGCTTGTGCCCCTTCGACTCGAAAAAGGACAGGTACATCTCTCGCAGCTGGTCGGCGGTAAGGTTTTTCATCGATTTTTCCTCTTCAGATTTTGAGCGCAGATTATACCAAAACCGCCCCGCGATTACAACGGGGCGGAATTGGTCCGGAAAGGTCCCGAAACAGCGGGCGGGACGCGCCTGCCGCGTCCGCCGGAAACGAACTACATGTCGGCTATCACGTGGCGCGCCGCGCGGATGGTGTTCCCGCAGCAGTCCAGCACGCCTGCGAACTCGGGGATGACCACAGACACGGAACCCGATCCGCTCGAGCGGAGGCGGAACAGGAGGATGTACCTGGAGTAGAACTTCTTGTGCGGGAACGTCGCGAACGGAGCGGCCTCTAGGCCCGCCTGCGAGTTGCCGACGATCGAAGCAGAGTCGCCGAGGCCGAACGCGAGCAGCGGGCCGCCCGTGGCCGCAACTTCCTTGATCACCTCGTTCTCGTCATACGTCTCGCCCCAGTTCTTGTTGTTGAGAAGCTCCTGCCCGCACGCCTGGTAGATGGTGCGCCCGAGGTCGCTCTTCGGGTTCACCGCGGCAACGGCCATGCCGTTGGTGACCATGGTGGCCACGCACGCCGAGTCGTTGGCATGGAGCCCGTCCGAGGCGTTCGGCACGGAACCGTCGCCGTACGCGCGGTCCTTCGGGTAGTGGATCGATGGGAACTCATACGGCCCGGCGTCGGCGTACGCGGTATGAGCCATCACAAAGCGCAGGCCGAGCTGCGTGACGAGCGCGTCCGCCTCGACCTTCGAGAGGGTGTAGAGGCAGAGCACCGAGCGAAGCTCGTCGGTAAGACCGGAGTTGACGTCCGCCCTGATGTCCGGCGTGGCGTCGGACGGGCCCATGTAGAGGCCGCTCGCGCCTTCTGCGGTCGAGACCGTGTCAAAGTCGAACCCTGGGCCGTTGCCGAATATGGGCGTGCCGCCGTTGCCGGCGTACATGAGCGAGTCAAGCCTGTTGAGGCGCCCGCTGCCGAGCGCGAGGAACGCATCCACGCCGCGCCCGACCGCCTGCTGGTTCGAAAGCGAGACCTTGCGGGCCGCAGATTCCTTGATTCCGCCGAGCTTGGTCACGGCAAGCGTGGAGACGATCGCTATGAGCGCGATCACGAGCAGCAGTTCAATGAGCGTGAATCCTCTTTTCATTTGCGTCTATTGCCTTTCTATGTGTGTTTCAAATGCCAATGCCTCTGCGCGGCGTCATTCCAGGATGTTCGCGGAGTCGTCGCGCATGTCGTGCTTGTGCTCCGGGTCGATGTGCACCCCGATGGAGTCGCGTCCGTCCGACGCCGGGTGGGCCGAAAGCGCCTCGGAAAGCGCCTGCGATATCTTTCCTCCCTCGATCGGCGTGAGGATCACGTGCGGGCGGATCAGCACAACGAGCTCGGTGCGCTGCTTGACCTTGCGCGTGCCGCGGAAGAGCCAGCCGATCAGCGGCATCGAGCCGAGCAGGGGGGTGCGCCACTTTACGTCCTCGTCAGACTCCTTTATGAGGCCTCCCGCCATGACGAGCATGTCGTCCTTGGCGATGAAGGTGCCCACGAGCTGGCGCGACTCGACATACTCTATCGGACGCGTCTCGCCGCTTCCGCCGCCTACCGGGATATCCACCTTCTCGGGGCTCACGGCCGAGTTTTCCTGCATGATTCGGAGTGTGACGGTCTTGTCGGCGTTGATGCTGGGTGTTATGAGAAGCATGGTCCCGACGTCCTTCTTCTCCATCGTCACCGTCATCATCCCCTGCACGATGCCGCTTTCCGAGACGATGGTCTCGCCGCGGTCCCATCCGGTGACGAGCGGGTACTGCTTGCCGCTGAATATGCGGGAGACCTCGTTGTTCGCCACGAGGAGCGTGGGCGTTGCCAATGTCTTCACGCGGCCGTCCTGCTGCATGAACTGGAGCTGGACGTTGATGTTGTCGCTTATGGCCTTGAAGGCGAACGTCTGGTTGAAGCTGTCCATCCCCGTCTGGACGATGTCGGCGAAGATGTTGGCGCCGCCCTTCCCGCCGCTGTGCCCGATCATGTGCGAGGAGTAGCCGCTGGACAGCTTGCTGCCGCTGTCGCTCAGGCCCCAGGTTATCTTGTGCTCGTAGCTGTCCGACACGTCGAGCTCGAGGACCTTGACCTCCATGAGGACCATGGGCGTGGGGACGTCGAGCTTCTTCACGAGCCTGCGTATCTCGTCCATCACCCGCACGTCGCTCGTGCGGACCATGAGGACGTTGTTCTTCCTCGAAATGGTCACGAAGATGTTCGCCGGCATCAGTGTCGCCGCGTTCCCCGCGTCGGCTGCGAGGGTTGAATCGCCCTTGTCGTTCGCCTCGTCGATGAACTTCGCCTCGGAGGCGGAAAGCGCCGCCCCGGCGAGGCGCGCGCGTGTGCGGGTGCGCACCTGGTCCCACTGCGTTAGGCGCGACGCCGCGCTGCCGCGGCTGTACGAGAACGTGTTGTTCCCGCTTCCGCCGGTGCCGATCGAAGTCTGCGGCGGGCGCATGTCCAGGAACTGCGACCCGCCGTTGTTCTCGATGGCGCGGAACCGCTCGAAGCGGCGTGAAAGGTCGTTTTCGGGATCGTCCTCTATGTCCTCCTCGCCCAGTGAGAGGAGCGTCCTGTCGGGGTACAGCCCGTATATCGCGCCGGCAACGTCCACCACGTTCGGGTACAGGAGCGTGAACATCTCCGTCGTCTCCTCGCGGAACGTGTTGAGGTTGTCGGAATACTCGGCCATCGTGGTGACGCGGATAAGGCTGGAGGTCGGCTCGCGGCGGAACCAGAGCCCGGTGGCGCGGCAGATCTCCTCGACCGCGGCGGACGCCGTGACGTTCCTGAGGAAGATGGTAACCGACTTGGATGCCGTGGCGTCGGAAGCCGATATGTTGACGCCCGAACGGTCTGAGACGAGCCTCAGCAGGGTGTTGAGCGGGACCTTGTCGGACTCCAGGTATGTGATGAACTCGGAAGGCGGGTCGACAGGCGCGTCGAGCGGCGTGTATCCCCCTGGTATGAACAGCGGCTCGGCAAGCGAGGACGTCTCGATCTCCACGCCCTTCGGCGACACGGAGCGTATCTTCACGTCAAGCTTCACTCCGTCCAGCTCGCGCGAAATCACGCTGCCCTTCCTTACGATGACGGCAGACTTGGTGTCCGGGCCGACAAGCGCCACGCCCTCTCCATCCGCCCCCGTTACGAGCGCGTGTATCCTGAGCGAAGCCGCGCCCGCAATGCGAAGCTTCATCCTGTCCGCCATCTCGGCCGTAGGGCGAGTGGGGTCGGCTACCGCCGCCGAAGCCTTCGGGGCTTCCGCGGCGTACGCCGCCGAAGCCAGCGCGGCAGCCGCCGCGACACCCAAAAATAGCGTGGAATTAGTGCTCATCAAACCGTATAACGCCCGAAAGTGCACCGCGGTTCAATGGAAAAACGGGAATCGGGGCAAATTCCCGATTCCCGTTTCCCGGTTGCCGACGTAAAATCGGCGCCTTCACGGCCCGTCAGACGTTCAGCGCGGAAGTGTCCTTGCCGACAGCGGAGGCGTCGAGGCCGAGCTTCGTCAGGTCGACGTCAACGATTCCGAGCGGCTTGGCGGTCTTCCAGCCGCCGCGCGTGAAGTCGGGAACGTCCATCGAGCGGCCGCGGTTCCTCGCCGACACCTCGGTGAGCTCGCCGAGCGAGCACCACGACGCGAGGTCGTACACGTCCATGTCGAGCGGCAGTCCGTTCTGCAGGCAGTAGCTCCAGCGCAGGTCCATCAGGAAGTCCATTCCACCATGGCCACCGACCTTCTTGGCGATCTCCCCTGCCTTCTTCCAAAGCGGGTGCTTGTACTCCTTGTAGATGTCCTCGGCGAACTTGGGGTCGTAGCTGTGCGCGCCGGCGCCGGGCTTCTGCTCGATGGCGCAGCGGTACGGGTAGTCCTGGAGGATTCCGCGCGTTCCGGAGATGAGGTTGATGCGGTCGTAGGGACGTGCGTTGGCGACGTCGTGCTGCACCATGATCGTCCTGCCGATCGCCGTCTTGATGAGCGTGGTGTTCATGTCCGCCATCTGGATCTTCCACTGGCGCTGCCACGATCCCTCCGGGAAGTGGTGCGCTGCGTAGTCGTGGAAGCCGAGCTGCTGCGAGTCGACCGACACGAGATAGTCGAACCTGTCGCCGCGGTTGATGTTCATGTACTGGCAGATCGGGCCGAGGCCGTGCGTCTCGTACTGGTTGCCGGGGTGGTCCTTGTTGTACCTCAGGCGCCAGTAGTCGTAGTATCCGCCCTTGTCCCACTCGGCGTAGCACATGCCGCGCAGGTCGTGGATGTACGCGCCCTCGCCGTGGACGAGCTCGCCGAGCTTGCCGAGGCGGCAGAGGTTGAGCGCCAGCATCTCGACCTCGCCGTAGCAGCAGTTCTCGAGCTGCATGCAGTGGAGCTTGACCTTCTCCGCGGTCTCGACGATCTCCCAGCACTCGTCGAGGGTGAATGCCGCCGGGACCTCGCAGAAGGCGTGCTTGCCGCTCCTGAGCGCGCGGAGCATGATCGGCACGTGCGTCTGCCAGTTCGTCACGATGTACACGACGTCAAGGCCGTCCCAGTCGCACATGGCCTTCCAGCCCTCCGAGCCCACGAACTCCTTCGCGGCCGGCTTGTTGTTCTTCTTGAGCCACTCCTGCTGAGCCGAGACCTTGTCCTGGTAGAGGTCGCAGAGCGCCGTCACCTCGGTACCCGGGATGGACGCTATGCGGTGAACCGCGCCAGGGCCGCGGTTGCCCAGGCCCACTACGCCCACGCGCACCTTCTTGAGCGGCTTGACCGCGAATCCGCTCATCGAGCCGACGCCTCCTATCTTGGCGCCGCCGCCTGCCGTTGTGCAACCGGCCGCAAGAGCCGCCGCGCCCATCCAAGCCGCGCCCTTGATGAAGTCCCTGCGTTGAGTTTCCATTGTTTTTCCTCCGTTGGTTTTCAGTGGCTTGAGGCGGGCGCACCTGCGGACCGCCCCGGAAATTCTACTGCGATATCTTCGCCTTCGAGACGAGCTTCATAAGCGCGGCCGTGGCGATGGCGGACAGCACGAGAAGCCCTCCGCCGAACGCATAGCCGCCGTCGATTCCGCCGCACCCGTAGATCAGGTAGCCGCACCCGAACAGGCAGCTCCACACGGCCAGGCAGCCGAACACCATGCAGAGTATCGCCACCGGGAAGTTCGTCTTGCCGGTGTGGATCTTCCTGTTGAACGCGTCGAGCACCTCCGCCTTCTCGCGGGGCGTGAGGAACGTCACGAGCATCCATCCTATCGTGGTGAAGAGCACGCCGAGGATGAGCTTCCACGCGCCGAGGTCGAACACGTTCGCGCGCCAGCCCGTCTCAAGCCAGCCCGTAGCGGCCTTGGAGCCCTCCGGCGTTATGAGCCCGCAGTGCTGCGCCCCGAAGGCAAAGAAGCACGCCACGAGGAAGGAGATGACCATCGCGGAAATCTCGCTCCAGGCGTTGATGCGCGACCAGAACCAGCGCAGGACGTAGAGAAGGCCCGTTCCCGCGCCTATCTGGAGCATGAGGTCGAAACCGCCCTTCGCGTTCTCGAGGACGAGCGCCATGCCCGCGGTGCAGAAGAGGAGCACAACCATGATCAGGCGGCCCACCAGCACCTGGTTCTTCGGAGATGCGTCCTTCTTGAGGAAGCGCACGTAGAAGTCCTGCACGAGATAGGACGACCCCCAGTTGATCTGCGTGGCGATCGTGCTCATGTACGCCGCCACGAGCGACGCGACGACCAGCCCCAGCCACCCCGCGGGGAGCTTCGCGATCATCGCCGGATACGCCATGTCCTCCTTGACGAACTTCGCGCACTCCGCCGGGAGCGAAGCCTGGATCGACTCCATGTTCGGGATCACCGCTATCGAGGCAAGGGCCACGATGAGCCAAGGCCACGAGCGCAGCGCGTAGTGGAGGAAGTTGAACAGGAGCGTCGCGCCCACTGCGTTCTTCTCGTCCTTCGCCGAAAGCATGCGCTGCGCGATGTACCCGCCGCCGCCCGGCTCCGCGCC
>CAMORM010000037.1 GCA_946623785.1 uncultured Verrucomicrobiota bacterium | reverse complement strand
CTGGAGTTCAGACGTGTGCTCTTCCGATCTAAGCCCGGCTCGAAGGACGCGGCCGCCGTGAGGTGGTGGAGCGGCATCAGCGCGATCTACGACCTCACCAAGCCCGAGGCCAACGCATACTACGCGAAGATCCTCCACGAGTTCGCGGACAAGTACGGCATCAGGGGCTACAAGTTCGACGCCGGCGACCCGAAGATGATGGCGGAGGACTGCCGCTTCCACGACGAGAAGGCGGAGCCCGTGGACTACACGCGCCTCTACGCCGAGCTCGCTGCGCGCGAGTTCCCGTACCACGAGATACGCGTGAGCTGGAAGTGCGGAGGCCTTCCGCTCGTGACGCGCCTCAACGACCGCGCGCACTCGTGGACGGGGAGGAACGCGCAGGACACCGTGATACCGCAGGTCATCGCGGCCGGGCTCCTCGGATGCCCGTACCTCGTCGCCGACATGGTGGGCGGCGGGCTCGAGGTTTCGTTCATCGGGAAGAAGATCGACGAGCGGCTGTTCGTGCGCTCCGCCGCCATGCAGGCGCTCATGCCGATGGTGCAGTTCTCGCTTCTCCCCGCGCGGCACCTCTCGCCCGAGGGCGTGAAGCTCTGCCGCGATTTCGCCCAGCTGCACATCGACTTCGCCCCGTACATACTGGAGACGGCGCGCCACGCGTCGACGACAGGCGAGCCCATCGTCCGCGCGATGGAGTACGAGTTCCCGAACCAGGGCTTCAACCGCCCGATGCAGCAGTTCATGCTCGGAAGCCGCTGGCTAGTGGCCCCGGTCGTGACGCCCGACGACTCCAAGACCGTGGAGCTCCCCGCCGGCAGGTGGCGCGACGACCTCGGACAGGAATTCGTCGGGCCCAAGGTGCTTCAGCTCGAGAACGTCCCACTTGCCAGACTCCCACGCTACGAAAGAATCGGCGAATGAATAAGTATGCAATCATAGCGGTCCCCGCCTTCCTTGCCACGGCCCTCGCGGCAAGGGCGTCTATCATCACGTACCCCGAGTACCCGGCGCAGATAGAGCGCGACTACGCGTACTTCGTGCGCGTCGTGCAGGGCGAGGAGAAGAAGCGCGTCGCCGTCTACAACCACTGCGAGAAGTCGCCCCTCACGAGGCGTACGCGCGGAGGCGACGTCAACCGCAGGTTCTGCGAGTTCGCCTTCGACGGCGGCGAGGTGAGGGTCGACATACTCGTCACGGAGGACGTCGGGTCGTACGCCGTGTTCCCATCGCGCCTCGGGCTCAGGCACTCGTTCCACAACGGCGTGATATCGGTGTGGCTCGACAAGCCCGCTATGTTCGGCATCCGGCTCAACGACTACGACAAGACGATCCTATCCGTCTTCGCCGAGGCACCGGAGGACCCAGCGAAGATCCCGCAGAAGGGCGCGCCAGGCGTCATGTACGTCGACGGGTGGCAGGATCCGCCGGGCGAGGACGGCGTGACGGTGATCGACAAGGGCATCAAGGAGGTGTACATCGCGCCTGGCGCGGTGCTCAACTCGCGTCTGGTAGTCAAGTCCGAGGGGTGCTACGTCCACGGACGCGGCATGATCCTCGACCCGCTTTCCGACGTCTTCCGCTTCGACCAGACCAAGAACACGAAGCGCGGGTTCCTGAACGTCTCGAACAACGGCGTCACGCTGGAGGACATCAAGCTCGTAGACTCGCGCACGTTCAACTACTGCACGTGGTTCAAGGACGTTACGTTCCGCAACGTGAAGGCGCTTTCGTCGATGATGTGCTCCGACGGCATCACTTGCGGCGGGCGCAACCTGGTCGTCGACGGGGCGTGGCTCTACGTGGGGGACAACGCGCTCGTCGTTAGCGGCATCAAGGGAAGCACGAAGCTCAGCAACGTCGCGATAGGCACGTCGTGCAACGCCGTTTTCCCGCAGGGCTCCAACCACGAGGTCGTGCTCGAGAACATCGACGTGTTTCGCGCCGACGAGGGGCTCATCAAGAACTCCTACAACGGCGTGCTCAGGCGCAACACGAAGTGGAACGAGATGAACTCCGGCGCGGCGCGCAAGGAGCCGGGGCCGCAGGACCTCAAGCACCAGACGCAGGACTTCTTCTTCAGGAACCTCTCGGCCGTTGACTGTGTGCTCTTCTCGCGCTTCTTCGTCGGCGGGAACATGGGCACGCTCGAGAAGTCGTTCGGGTTTGAGAACGTGTCCATCCCGTATCCGACTGGCTCGGACGACTGGCACTCGATCGGCAAGAAGGACGGCAAGATCGTGAACATCCAGCACGACTCTGCGAAGTACCTCGACTCCGACAACTTCGCGCTCGCGATAACAAACCTCTGGATTGGCGGATCTCGCCTCGACGCCATACCGGAAAGCGCCGTCAAGAACGGCGACAGAGTCAGGATCTCCGTGGTGAACAAGCTCTCCACGCCGGCGATCCCGGCCGTCGCGGACAGGCGCGAGGTGAACTGGACGTGCCCGTACAAGTGCTACATCGGGTCCGCGCTCCAGCGCGACATACGAATGATTTCCCCGAAGAAGGGCGAGCAGCGACTGGAGCAGCCCGCCAACGGCGAGAACCTTGTCGCGGACCGTCCCTCCACGCGCAGCGCCTGGCAGCGCAGCCCCTCGTGGCTCGTCAAGTTCGACGCCATGCAGAAGGAGGGCGACTCTCGGATATACAGGCTCACGCAGTGCGAGAAGGGCGCCGGAATCGTGAACGTGTTCACGGATGCGTACCTCCGCCACGGCAACGGAAAGTACCGCCTCTCGTTCGACGCTCGCCTGCGCAGCGAGAACGCAGTCAAGCTCACGGCCAAGTTCTTCACGAACGACGACGACAGAAAGGTCAAGTTCGACCTCCCGGCCAACGGCGAATGGACGAGGCTCGAGTGCGACTTCGACGTCGGGTTCGACCTCCCCAAGGCCGACCTTGCGGCGCTTTCGCTCATCGCAGACGCTCCCTCCGACGAGATATGCTTCAGGAACCTCTCCCTCGTGAAGGTTCAGTAGACTTCGCAAGCGGTGTATTGCTGTTTTCGCAGACGGCTCGCATTTGCGAGCCGTTTTTGGTATCATTAGCAGAAATTCAATGATTGTCACGAAAGGCGTTTGTCGATGACGAAAGTAATGTCAGCTGGTGTGGCCGCGGCGTGCGCGCTTGCGGCGGCGGGTGTGATTGCGGGCGACGCGATGCGCGGGCCCGAGCTCAAGGACGTGAAGCTGGGCGGATGGCCCGCCGAGAAGATGCATGCCTTCTTCGACGCGCGCATGCGCTCCAGGTGCGCGCAGCGCGACGTGTTCGGCGAGGCGCGCCGCGCGTTCGAGCGGCGCGACGACGACGCCAAGGGCTACGGCGGCGTGTGGCGCGGCGAGTTCTGGGGCAAGCTCATGCTCGGCACCGCTCGCGTAGCGCAGTACCTCGGCGACCCGTCGCTCAACGCCTTCGTGAAGGACGAATGCCACAGGCTCATGGAGCTCCAGGACCCCGACGGCTACCTCGGCAGCTATGCGGACAAGGAGCTTGTCTCGATCACCGACCCCGCAAAGACCAAGTCGATATACGGATGGTACCCCGTCTGGAACATCTGGAACCGCAAGTACGCGATATGGGGCATGATCGAGGCGTACCGCGCTACTGGCGACGAGACGATACTCGACTCCGTGAAGCGGCAGGCCGACCAGCTGATCTCCATGCTCGAGCGGCGCAAGCTGCGCCTGCACGACACCGGCACGCTCGAGATGAACGGACTCCCCTCGATGTCGATAATCAAGCCGATAGTCGTCCTCTACGAGATCACGGGCGACAAGAGATACCTCGACTTCGTCCGCGACACAATCCCCGACTGGGACCGCGACGACAACGCGCCGCCGAACTTCTTCCGCAACGCGAAGAAGGACGGCCCTCTCCGCGAGTGGTATCCGCAGCCTGAGTTCTGGGCGAAGAGCTATGAACTCATGAGCTGTCTCGACGGCCTTCTCGAGTACTACCGCGTCTCGGGCGACGCAAAGTGCCTCGACGCCGTTGCGGCGATACGCGACAACCTTGACAGGACCGAGCTTAATCCGCTTGGATCGGTTGGCTTCGGCGACAAGTTCATCGGCGGGGTCGAACGCGTCAACGCGCTCAACGAGGTCTGCGACGCGATCCACTGGATACGCCTCAACCTAGACCTCTTCCTCATCACCGGCGAGGACAAGTACCTCGACTCGATGGAGCTCGCCTACTTCAACTGCTTCCTCGCCGGAGTGCACCGCGACGGGCAGTGGGGCGCGTTCTTCGTGCGCGGACAGGGCCGCCACGAGGACCAGCACCAGGTCGGCTACTGCTACAACCACTGCTGCGTCAACAACGTGCCGCGCACGTTCATGGACATGGCCTCCGCGGCCGTTACCGTCGATGCGAAGGGTGTTTACCACGTCAACCTCTTCCAGGACGCCACGGTGACGCTCGACGGCGTGAAGTTCGAGATCAGCGGCAACTATCCGGTCGGAGAAAAAGTCACGGTCCGCACGTCGAAGCCGGTCAAGGTGAACTTCCGCAAGCCCGCCTGGTGCCGCAGCATGAACACCGTGGTGAACGACGACATGACCGAGTTCGCGATCACCTTCGACATGAACCCCCGCATAGTGGACCGCGACATAACGCCAAGCGATGTTGATGCGCCGGACCGCACAAAGTGGGCATACAACCGCTATGCCGACAACGCGCCCAAGGGCAAGAACGAGGACATGAGGAGGGCGTACCGCACGAAGCCCGCCGCGTTCGTCATGTGGGGCCCGCTCGTGCTCGCGAAGGCGCAGCGCGCCGGCGCCACGAAGGAGCAGCTGCTCGACGACTCCACCGTCAACGGGCAGGGGTACTCGGTGAAGGCCGTTCCACTTGCGGCGAAGGACACTTGGGGGCTCTGGGACATTACGCTTTCCAAGCCGGGCTCGCCGGACGTGAAGACGCGTGCATGCGACTTCCAGAGCGCCGGCGACGATCCGAGCGACGAAGGAATGGTTCTGTTTTCGATATGGTTCTGACAAGCGAAGAAAGGCACGACTGAAATGAAGATGGAAAAGACGATTGCGGCGACGCTCGCATGCGCTGCCGCGCTGTGCGGGACGGCTCTCGGCGAAAACGCCGAGCGGTATGTCGGGGCGGATGACCTCGCGGTGGCAACGAGCGGATTCGGCCTCAAGGTGCAGGCGGGCAAGTCCGTGCGGGGCCGTCCGCTCACGGTCGCAGGCCGGGTGTTCGAGAAGGGCGTCGGAATGCATCCGGAGGGCGCTGTCGGGTTCACGTCCGACGGCGGAGCGCTTGCATTCGACGCGCTTGTCGGGATAGACGACGGATGCAATGACTTCAAGACCTGGAAGACGCGCAAGGCGAAGGCGACGTTCCGCGTGTGGGCGGACGGCAAGGTCGTCCACTCCGTCTCGGTGGTTGAGGGGCAGAAGCCCGTTCCCGTGCGCGTGGCGTTGGAAGGCGCGAAGGAGATCGTACTTGAGGCGAAGTCCTGCGCGCCGTGGATCGCGACCGAGGCCGCGGACCTCGATGTGCTCGACGCGCGCTTCACGCTGCGCGAGGGCGCCTCGCTGAAGGCGTTCGACGACCCCGCTCTCGTGCGCCAGCTTGGCATCCTCACCCCGCCCGCCCCCAAGGCGCCGCAGTTCAACGGCGCCAACGTGTGGGGCGTGAGGCCGGGCCGCCCTGTGATTTTCCGCGTGCCTATTTCCGGTGAAAGGCCGATGGAGCTCGCGGCGGCCGGGCTCCCCGAGGGCGTCACGTTCGACGCGAAGAAGGGCATCCTCGGCGGCGTCGCGCCGAAGGCGCCGGGCTCGTATCCCGTAGTCGTCACCGCGAAGAACGCGCATGGCGAGGCGCGCCGCACGATCACGATCAAGGTCGGCGACACGATCTGCCTCACTCCTCCGATGGGCTGGAACAGCTGGAACATCTGGGGCGACAAGTTCACGGGCGAGCACGCGATGGCCGCCGCGAAGGCGCTCGACGAGTCTGGCCTCGGAGACTACGGCTGGGCGTACATCAACCTCGACGACTTCTGGGAGATGAACAACTCCGAGCAGAACAAGGACCGCGACGAGCTTCGCGGTCCGGCACGCGACGAGAACGGCATGATCCTCTCCAACAAGTCGTTCCCCGACATGAAGGGCATGACGGACTACATCCACTCGTTCGGCTTCAAGGCGGGGCTCTACTCGTCGCCCGGCCCGCTCACCTGCGGCGGCTGCGAGGGCAGCTACGGCCACGAAATGCAGGACGCGAAGCGCTGGGCCGACTGGGGCTTCGACTACGTCAAGTACGACTGGTGCAGCTATAGCGAGATCTTCAAGAAGGAGAGCGGCTGGGGCACCTGGGACTACATGGGCAAGTACAAGGCCGGCGTGCCTGACGCCGAGCTCCCGCGTCCGCGTCCCACAACCGACATGTGGGCGAAGCCCTACCGCCTGATGGGGGAGTGCCTCAAGGCGCAGAACCGCGACATCGTCTACTCGTTCTGCCAGTACGGCTGCGGAAAGGTCGAGGTGTGGGGCCGCGAGGCCGGCGCGAACTGCTGGCGCAGCTGGCAGGACCTCAAGGACGGATGGACCTGGATGGAGATCGCGATCGAGGGATACGTGAAGAACGCCGAGCACTGGAAGTACACGGGCCCGGGCTTCTGGAGCGACCCCGACATGATGATCGTAGGCCTGCAGCGCAGCTTCGGCACCACGCACCCGACCTACCTCACGCCCAACGAGCAGTACACGCACGTTTCGCTCTGGTCGATGATGTGCTCGCCGCTCCTCATCGGCACGGACCTCACGCAGCTTGACCCGTTCACCAAGTCGCTCCTCACCAACGGCATGGTGATCGACGTCAGCCAGGACCCGCTCGGCACCCCCGCGCGAAGGATCCGCCACGTCGACGCAGAGAGCGTCTGGACGCGTCCGCTCTCCGGCGGCGACATAGCGGTGGCGCTCGTCAACCGCTATCCGTTTGCACGCGAGATAACCGTCGACTTCGCCGATCTCGGCACCGGCGGCGAGTGGTGGGTGCGCGACCTCTGGACGCAGAAGTGCGAGGGCAAGCACGTCGACAGCATCATGTTTGACGTCCCCGCGCATGGCGTCAAGCTCGTGCGGATGAAGCGCGTCCCGTGCCCGCGCTGCGACTGACGTGCGGCGGCGCATTGGCGTTTTCGGAATCAAGAGGCGTGAGGAATGAGAAAAGCTAGTTCTGTTGCAGCCGCTGCCGCATTTGCGTTTGCGGCTTCGTTGGCAAACGCCGGCATCCTGGACGATGCGTGGCTCAAGGGTACGACAGACAAGGCGCCGGTCTTCTACAGGCCGGGCGAGACGATGGTCTTCACCATCGAGCCGCAGGACGTCAAGGGCGAGCTCGGGGACGGCGAGTACTTCCTCAGGTGGGAGCGCACGGGCGATGACGGCGTCACGGACAAGGGCAAGGAGCCCTTCGACGGAAAGACGCCGTTCACCTACAAGACCCGCATCGCCAAGCCCGGGTTTGTCCGCCTCTATGCGGAGGTCGTTGACGCGAAGGGCAAGGTCTACACGAAGAAGTTCACCGGCGATGCGACGACGCCCGAGGGCAAGATCGCCATGAACAAGTTCGAGAAGGCCAAGAAGGCAGTCTTCTTCGACGGCGGCGCAGCGGCTGACATCGACACGCTCGAGCCTGGCGCGCCCGAGCCGAAGGACTTCGACGAGTTCTGGGCCCGCGAGAGGGCCGAGCTCGCGAAGGTCCCGTTCAACGCGAAGCGCGTCGAGGTCCCGTGCCAGAACCCGGACGTAACTCTCTACGCCGTGTCATTCGACTGCACCGGCGGAGCGCCTGTGACAGGCTACCTCTCGATCCCCAAGGCCGTCGAGAAGGGCAGAAAGTACGGCATTCGCGTCGGGACCTTCGGCTACGGAGTCCGCGAGCAGGTAGCGCCCAAGAAGCCGCACGCCGCCGCAATCCTCTTCGACATCAACGCCCACGGAATGCTCCTCAGGGAGTTCGGCGGCACGGACGAATACTACAAGACGCTCGGCAAGAGGGTAGGGTCCAACGGATATTCCTACGCCTTCGACCCCGAGCAGAACTCGAACCCGAAGACGGCGTACTTCCGCGGGATGATCCTCCGCCTCATCCGCGCCATCGAGTACGTGAAGACGCTCCCTGGATGGGACGGCAAGACCCTGCATGTGACCGGCGGCAGCCAGGGCGGCGCATACGCGATCTGGGGCGCGGGATGCGGCGAGGGAGTCACGTTCGCCTCTAGCACCGTCACCGGCTTCTGCGACTGCGGGGCGGAGCTCGTCGGCCGTCTCAAGGGCCCGTGGCCGAAGATCAAGTACGTCGAGCCGCTCGGGTATTTCGACCCTGTCAACTTCGCGAAGCGCGTTCCCGCGTCCTGCCGCGTGGAGATTCCGCGGGCGGGCTTGGGCGACTACACGTGCCAGCCGTCCAGCATCGCGGTCCTTTGGAACAGCCTGAAGTGCCCGAAGTCGATACTCTGGATGCAGGGCAGCGAGCATGGCTACGTCCCGCCTGAATACGCGGGACGCGACACAAGGCGCTCCGCCGCTTTCTCTGCTGGCGGGATTGAGATCGGATGCGAGTATCCGGGCGGCAACGTGAAGGTGACTTCGATCGACGACGAGAAGGGAGTCGTCAAGCTCGAGCCGGACATGCGCGACTCCGATGGGCGTTGGTTCCACTGGGATTTCACAATCTCCGGCTCGGCGGGGAAGAGGCTGCGCTTCCAGTTCCCCGACGGATACGAGTACCTCTCGTCACTAGGCCCGGCGATCTGCAGCGACGGCAAGACATGGAGGTGGCTCCGTCCCGACGGCACGCGCCACGAGCCGGCAAACGCCTTTGACTACACGTTCGGCAGGGACGAGAACAAGGTGCGCTTCGCCGTGGCGATCCCGTATTCGCAGAAGGACTGGGATGCGTTCACATCGAAGTGGCGCGGCTCGAAGGACGTTAAGTTCGAGACGCTGTGCAAGTCGCAGAGCGGGATGCGCGACACCGAGCTCGTGCGCGTCCCCTGCCGCGGCAAGGCGAAGTGGCTCTTCGTCTTCACCGCACGCCACCACGCGTGCGAGACGTCAGCGAGCCCGGTCGTCGAAGGCGTCTTCGAGGAGCTGATGTCCGGCTCGCCCGAGGCCAAGTGGCTGCGCGCGAACGCCGACTGCCTGTTCGTGCCGTTCATGGACAAGGACGGCGTGGAGGAAGGAGACCAGGGCAAGAACCGCCGTCCCCACGACCACAACCGCGACTATGTCGCAGAACGCTACACATCGGTCAAGGCGCTCAAGGCGCTCGTCGAGAGGGAGTCGCAGGGAAAGAGGCTCGTCTTCATCGACAACCACTCGCCGCACGTGAGGAGTCTTCCCAACGGACCCGAGCAGGACGAGGTTTTCTCGTTCGGCGCGAGCGACAAGGAGCAGGACGCCGTGTGGAACCTCTTCCGCAGCAACTGGATCGAGACGCAGAAGGGCGGCAAGCTCAACTACGACGGCAAGTTCGACATCAAGGCCGGCGAGGGGTACGACAAGCAGGTGGCGGAGCAGCGCGCCCGCGGGCTCATGGGCTCGCGCGCATGGGCGAGCTCTCTCCCCAACTGCCATCTCTCCACATGCTGCGAGTACGGCTACTCCCGCTGCGGAGGGGTCTTCTCGTTTCCCGCAGCGCGCGAGCTCGGGCACAGCATGCTTAAGGCCCTTGCGCGCACGGCCAAGGCTGCGAAGTAGCCACATGATTGACTTAGGAGATTCACATGAATTTTGAAAAGACGAAGTTTGCCGTTGCTGTGTCCCTCGCCGGCTGCATCGCCTCCGCGCAGTCGTTCGGCGGAACGCTTGAAGAAGACTTCAAGTCCCCGCCGCAGAAGGCGGGCGTCCACGCGTGGTGGCACTGGGTCGGGTACAACGTGAGCAAGACCGGGATCACCCGCGATCTCGAGGCGATGAAGTCCGCCGGACTCGGCGGGGCCACGATCTTCACGATTGCGTCGCACTCCGGACGTTGGAACGGCGAGGCGATGACAAACCAGTTCTGCGCCGGCATGAGCTACATGAACGACGTTTGGTGGGACCACGTAAAGTTCGCCGCCGAGGAGGCCGCGCGCCTGGGGCTCGAAGTCGGAATGCACAACTGCCCGGGCTACTCCGTCTCGGGCGGAACGTGGATCGACCCCGAGCACGCTATGAAGGAGCTCGTCTGGACGAAGTGCCGCGCGCCGGAGAAGCCCGCCGAGCCGGACCACGGAAAGCTCGACTGGTACCGCGAGATCGGCGAGGCGTCCTACGACGGCTGGAACTACCGCTTCGGATACCGAGCGAAGGACAAGCGCCCGTCGCCCTGTCCCGAGGACATAGAGGGTCGCGCGCTCGAGTGCGACAAGCTTTCCGCCGATGCGGTGAAGATACACCTCGACAACATCCTCAAGCCGCTCGTGAAGAACATCGGCCCGCTTGTAGGCAAGTCGTTCAAGCACGTACTCATGGACAGCTATGAGGCGGGCGACTGCAACTGGACGCAGACGTTCCGCGAGGACTTCATCGCCTCGCGCGGATACGACCCGCTTCCGCTCCTCCCGGTCTTGGCGGGCGCGGAGATGCCGGACGCCGCGCGTTTCAGGGAGGACATGAAGATCGTGGTGGGAGAGCTCTTCACGAAGAACCACTACAGCCAGTTCCACGACCGTCTCGCCGAGCTCGGCCTCGACTTCCAGATGGAGCCCTACGGCGGGCCGTTCGACCAGTGGGAGGCCGCGCGCTACACGGACGTGCCGATGGTCGAGTTCTGGTTCTATGCGCCTTGGTACAAGCCCGGCCAGTTCGGAGGATATCCGATACACGTCGGGGCTACGGGCCGCGCGTTCGGGCGCAACATCGTGGCGTCCGAGGCGTTCACCGGCGGGGCCTCATCCTCGCGCTGGACGATCGCGCCGCGCGACCTCAAGGACTGCGGCGACGCGTCGTTCGCGCGCGGGATCAACCGCCTCGTCCTGCACCACTGGGCGCACCAGCCGTTCGACCCGAAGTGGTCGCCAGGCTGCACGATGGGTTTTTGGGGCACGCACTTCGGCGAGTGCAACACGTGGTTCGAGCCCGGCAAGGCCTGGTACCGCTACCTGAACCGCTGCCAGGCGATGCTTCAGCGCGGCGAGCAGGTTGTGGACGCAGTCGCGCTCAGGGGCTCGCCCAGGGAGAACGAGTTCGACGCTGTCCCTGAGTCGGCGTTCGTGGCCGACCTCACGGTGCTTTCGAACGGAGTCGTCATGCTTCCGTCCGGACGCGTCTACAGGCTCGTCATCCTCCCAGACACGGACGTCGTTTCGCCGGAGGTCGCGCGCAAGGTGCGCGACCTAGTGAGGGGCGGTGCCGCGGTTTGCGCGCCGCGCCGGTTTGCGCGCGTGCCGGGACTCAAGGGCGGCGCGGAGGCGGACGCAGAGGTAAAGGCGATCGCGGCTGAGCTGTGGGACAAGCCGGCGAAGCGCTTCTTCACTTCCGGCACGGCCGAAGACGCGCTTGCGGCGCTCGGGCTCAAGCCCGCATTCGAGGTTTTAGGAGAGCAGGACGAGATGCGTCCGATCCTCGCCTCCGCGCGCCGCGAAGGGCACGTCGACTTCTTCTTTGTCTGCAACACTTCGACGAACGCTGTCGCGCGCACGCTCGCGTTCAGGTCTTCCGGGATGATTCCGGAGATCTGGGACGCGGAGACGGGAAAGACGCGCAAGGCGGACTTCTGGCGCGTCGAGGACGGTCGCACGCTGATCGACGCGGACTTCGATCCGCTCCAGTCGTTCTTCGTCGTGTTCCGCGAGAAGGGGGAGCCGCCGGCGGAGAAGGCGAGGAAGTTCGCGTTCGACTGCGCGGCGGTCGTGCGCGGACAGTGGTCCGTTTCGTTCCAGGAAGGCCGCGGAGCGCCTGCTGCGCCGATCCACCTCGATGGACTCGATCCGCTTAACGAGCTGCCGATCCCGGGCGTGAAGTACTTCTCGGGGACTGCGACCTACCGCCAGAACGTGCAGTTCAACAACTGGCGCGCGATTCCGTGCACGGACGGCGTGAATCGCAAGAACTTCATGGAGGCCGGCGCGCGCTATACGCTGAACCTCGGCGAAGTCGGCGTGATGGCAGAGGTCTTCGTGAACGGCAAGAACTGCGGGACGGCATGGCATGCCCCGTTCAAGGTGGACGTGACAGGTGCGATCCGTGAGGGCGACTGGAACGACGTCGTGGTGAAGGTGACGAACACATGGCGCAACAGGCTCATCGGCGACGAGCAGGAGCCGGACGACTGCGAATGGGGGATACCGAACGCGAAGGGAGGCGTGGGGCGCGGGCTCAAGGCGCTTCCCGACTTCGTTTTCGGCAACGGGGAGCGTCCGTCGAAGAACCGCATCGGTTTCTGCGTGTGGAACTACTTCGGCGTGAACTCGGAGCTCCAGCCTTCGGGTCTCATCGGCCCCGTGACCCTTGAGAAGTACAAGCAGGTCAAGTAACCGGCGTATTCCCGTCATCGCCAGCCCCCGGAAGACTTTTCTGTGTGGTTTCGCGGCGGACTATGTGATATAATCTTCGTTAAGGTTTCATTATGCCCTGGCGGGGTGCGTTTCCGCCAGAAAGAAAGGACTGCGACATGAAGAAGATTGCCGGGAAGGGTAGCCTTATTGTTGCGGCCGCGCTGGTGGCCGCTTCCGCATCCGCCGCGCCTGCACTTGTGCCTGCGCCGCGCAAGCTCGTGGAGGGCGAGGGTGTGTTCACCTGCAAGGGCGACGCCGCGGCGGCCGCGAGTTTCAGGAACGACGCGGCGATTCCCAGGGAGGGGTACAGACTTTCCGTTACAAAGGACGGAATCGCTGTCGCGTCGTCGGACGACGCGGGTCGCTTCTACGCGCTTGAGACGCTAAAGCAGCTGGCAGAGGCGGACGGAAAGGACGGGGCGAAGGTCCCGTGCGTGGAGATCGAGGACTCCCCGCGCTACAGCTGGCGCGGGTTCCACCTCGACGAGTGCCGTCACTTCTTCGGCAAGGAGACGGTCAAATCGATCCTCGACCTCATGGCGCGCTACAAGCTCAACCGCTTCCACTGGCACCTTACGGAAGACCAGGGGTGGCGCCTCGACGTTCCAGGATATCCCGACCTCGTGAAGTACGGCGCGGTCCGTCCGGCGAGCGTCGTGCACGGAAAGAAGGCCCACACGGGCTCGAAGGAAGACGCCGACAAGATGAACGGCGTGAAGTACGGTCCGTACTTCTACACCGAGGCTGACCTGAAGGAGATCGTCGCATACGCGGCGGCGAGGCACATCCAGGTTGTCCCCGAGATCGAGCTTCCGGGCCACGTCTATGCCGCGCTTGCCGCCTATCCGCAGTTTGCGTGCCGTCCCGAGAACCTCAAGGACCGCACGCCCCGCCTTGCGTGGGGAATCGAGAAGGACGTTCTCTGCCTCGGCAACGACGACGCAATCAAGTTCATGGAGAACGTGATCGACTGGGTCTGCAAGGTGTTTCCCGGCGACGTAGTGCACATCGGCGGAGACGAGTGTCCGCAGGTGCGCTGGCAGAAATGCCCCAAGTGCCAGGAGCGCATCAGGAAAGAGGGTCTTGGCGACCACCACGGGCTCCAGCCGTGGATCACGCGCCACTTCGTGAAGTTCCTCGCGGACAGGGGGAAGCGCGCGCTGGGCTGGGACGAGTATCTTCTCGGCGACGTGCCCAAGAGCGCAATCGGCATGAGCTGGCGCGAGGACCGCAGCGGGGCTGGCCACGAGCTAGTTTCCGGCGCGGCTGCGGCTACCCGCGGGCACGACGTGGTGATGACGCCGTGCAGCTACTGCTACCTCGACTACGGACAGGGGCTGAAGGAGGATCCGTTCTTCTACATCGGCGGCAAGGTCACGCTCGAGCGGTGCTATTCGTTTGATCCGTGCGCAGGCGTGCCTGAGGACGCGAAGGCGCACATTCTCGGCGGCCAGGGCAACAACTGGACCGAGTACACATGGAACGAATACGACCTCGCCTGGAAGGCCTGGCCGCGCATGCTTGCGCTAGCGGAGGTGTTCTGGCTTGGCGAGGCCAAGCCCGGGTTCGCCGACTTCAGGAACCGCGCAGCCGTACACAGGGACTGGCTTGTCCGCCATGGCATAAACTGCGCCCCGCTGAAATAGCCCCATTGCGCGCCACCACTGTGCGTCGCTATGGAGAGCCGCCATGGAGCCGCTATGGAGAGCCGCCGTCCCGGCGGCTCAGCTCCGTCTGCTCTCCCGCCTTGCTCTCTCACTACTCCTTTGAGTATTGCCCCGTTTTCCTGCTTCGGCTATAATTGCGTCACCATGAACATCCGAAGCACAATCATCGTCTGCGCCGCCTCCGTTTCCGTCGGCTGCGCCTCGTTCCGCACCGACGCCCCTCGCCCCGCCGGGTTCGTCACCGCAATCGGCGACAAGCTCTACGACCGCGCCGACGGAGGCAAGGAGATCGTCCTCAAGGGCGCGAACGCGGGCGGCTGGCTGGTGACCGAGAACTGGATGTGCCCAACGAAGGTCGCAAAGTCGCAGACCGAGACATACGAGTCGTTTGTGAAGCGCTTTGGCGCGGAGAAGGCGGACGAGCTCTACGACATCTACCGGGCGAACTGGTGGACCGAGGAGGACTTCGTCAACATGGCTTCCATCGGCATGAACGCCGTCCGCCTTCCGCTCGACTGGCGCTCGCTCGTTTCCGAGGACGGCCAGCCGATTGAGAAGGGCCTCCGCCAGGTCGACTGGTTCGTCCGTCGCGCCGGCGCGCACGGCATCTATACGATACTCGACCTCCACGCCGCTCCTGGCAGCCAGAACGGACGCGACCACTCGGGCGAGGTCCGCTTTGCGAAGACGTTCCACGACAAGCGCTGGCTAGACCTCACGTGTGAGCTGTGGAGGATCCTCGCCGCGCGCTACCGCGACGAGACATGGGTCGCCGGCTACGATCTCGTCAACGAGCCGGAGGGGCAGGTCGGTGGGCACACATCGGCGCCCAACGTGGAGAAGGGGCTTGACGCGCTCTACCGCGCGGTGAGGGAAGTCGACGGACGCCATCTCGTCTTCATCGGCGCCTGCTGGGATCCAGTTGACCTTCCGCCGCCCTCTAAGTACGGCTGGAAAAACGTCGCGTACGAATACCACTTCTACGCCTGGGGACAGGGCGACGACCCGAAGGGCATCCTCGACAACCTCAAGATGCACCGCGACCGCGAGCGCAAGACCGGGCACGGCGTGCCTGTGTATGTGGGCGAATGCACGTTCTTCGACGAGCGTGCGTGGGATTCGTGCCTCGAGCTGATGAACGCCGAGGGCTGGAGCTGGACCGTCTGGACGTGGAAGAACACGCATTTCAAGCACAACTGGGGCGTCTGGCGCGGCTGCCCGCACTCGGACGCGACCGATGCGCTTCCGTCCGACGACTACGAGACCGTAAAGGCGAAGTGGACCGCCATTGGCGCTTCCGGCGCGTTCAAGCCCAACGACGCCATCATCGACGCTCTCCGCCGCGCCTGCAAATAGTCCCGTCGCGAAGTCTGGTAGAGCGAGGCCTTCGGCCGAGCCGCAATCTCCGGTGAATCTCCCGTCCGTTCATTGCGCGAAGCTGGGAGGGCGCGTGTCCTCACGCGCCGCAATCTCTTATGTGATTATGAGATTATGTGATTGTGTGATTTGTTCCAATCTCATAATCCCATAATCCCGCAATCCCACTATTCCACAATCCCATATTTCGAAACATCAAACATCAAACTTTAAACTTTGAACTTTGAACTTTAGACTTTGAACTTTCCGATAGACTCCAACCGAGCATATATGGTAATATTTCCCCGCTCCCCGGAATTGAACTCCGTGGCAACGGAGGTACGAACGGGAGCCTTTGACAAGCCGTGGGTTGAAACCGAAGGAGTCCAGCTGGGAAAGGATCGAAAAGCCTGAAGGGCGGGCGGACGATCCCGGAGCGGGTGCCGATCTCGGGAACCACGGCGGCCGATTTGGAACGTGATGGAGGAGGCTTCCTCCGCGGGCTTGAGCGCCAAGCGCGGCCCAAGCGTCGTCGGCACCCGGCGAGGCATCGCCTATTCCGAAAATGCGATGGTTGGCGTATTGTATGTTGTGGCCGTCGTCCGGCCGCGCAATGCGCCGTCACAACGCAGGAAGGAGTAGTGCAATCATGAAGTACGAATACCAGGTTCGCATGCAGCAGCGCCACCTAAAGGCGATTGTCGGAGCGCTAAAGTTTCGTCAGCGGCTTTTGTCGGGCGATGTCTATGGAACGATAGGCCGCGCTGCAATGGACGCGTGGGCTGCGTTGCCAGATCGTGACAAGGGCCCCTATCCTGGGAGAATAGGCGACAAGGATTCAGTTCAATCGGAAGTCCTCGTGGCTTGCCGAGCGATTGAGGACATGGTGTGGCATGGCCGGCCGCCGAAATTGGCGTTCTGCGCCTCGTCAGAAGGGAAGATTGCGGCCGAGCTGCTTGCTCATGGTAAGGCTAAGGAGAGGCGTACGCGATTCGCCGTGAAGCTCGGGAAGGGCGTTCTAAGGGAACTCGGTTGGGCGGTTGAGTTGGAAATGCGGGCGAGAATTGGACACTTGGATGCGGTTGTCGCACACCTTGACTTCGGTGAAAACGGGGTTGGATATGTGTTGAGACAGTGTGAGCGAATGAAAGCTGTGGCTTGGCAGATTGTTGGTGGGAATTACGGTCCTTGGTTTACGTATAAGACGAGATTCCTCTACGATATATATTCTATCATCCAACACGAGGAGGGCGCGTGGCGGTATGGCGTTGTGCATCCCCTCGTATCAAAAGTGCCGTTGATGGAGATCTCGAGGTGCGTATGAACGTTGAGATGTGTTTTTATGAGCTGGATATTGGAAACGCCGTGTGAAGCGAACGGAGGCATGTCATGAAGAAGGATAACGCTATAGTCAAGGAGAGCGATAATCTCATGGGCGACAGCATGATCGTAAATGGCGATCAATTCGATATTCGTTCCATGATATACACGATCCGTGGTGTGCAGGTCATGCTCGACAGGGATTTGGCTGCAGCCTATCAGGTTACAACATCTGTGTTTAATCAAGCTGTCAAGCGTAATGCCAATCGGTTCCCTGAAGGGTTCCGCTTCCAATTGGCAAAAGAAGAGAACGACGTTTTGATGTCACAAATTGTTACATCAAAACGAAATGCTGGTCAGGAAACGCGTGGTGGATACCACAAGTTGCCTTATGCATTTACCGAACAGGGCATAGCTATGTT
Source organism: uncultured Verrucomicrobiota bacterium (assembly GCA_946623785.1). Taxonomy (GTDB): domain Bacteria; phylum Verrucomicrobiota; class Kiritimatiellia; order RFP12; family UBA1067; genus CAMORM01. Next base: position 701 of record CAMORM010000037.1, on the reverse strand, counting down.
GTCCGGAGTGCTTAAGAGCGATGTTGCAGTGGCCGTAAGCATACGGATAATGAATGCCTTTGTCAACATGAGAAGGTCGCTTTCGCTGATGGCGCCAATGTTGACGAGGCTGGAGTCTGTCGAGCGCCGACAGATAACCGACCAGTCGCGCAATGAGGCGCGGTTTGACGAGATATTCAGGAAGATGGGCGAGAGCGAAGTCTCGGACTGCCAGATTTTCTACCAGAACAAGTTCTGGGACGCCAAGTCATTGCTTGTAAAGATCATCCGCCGAGCAAAGAAAGAGCTTGTCGTGGTAGACGCCTATCCGGGCGTAGCGATGCTCGACATTCTCGCGAAGCGCGGGCGCGGCGTGAAGATTGAGCTGATTTCGCATTCCAACGGAGAACTCGAGGAGAGCGATTTCGAGGCATTCGGAAAGCAGTGTGGCAAGTTCACGAAGTCGATATGCGGAATATGCCATGACCGGTTCATAATCGTGGACAATTCCGAGATCTATGCAATCGGCGCGTCGCTGAAGGATGCCGGCCGGCTTACGTTCGGCGTTTCAAAGATGGGCGATTCCGTGATCCCGGGCCTTCTTGCAAATCTGCGCAATGCGACATCGGCGCGAAAGGAGTATGCCAAATCAAGCTCACCCTAAGCGACTTGCCTATAACTAACCCTATAATTTCAACTTTTGCTTTCGCTGCTTGGAGTTT
>CAMORM010000036.1 GCA_946623785.1 uncultured Verrucomicrobiota bacterium | reverse complement strand
CGCCTTATGACTTTGCGATTCCGGCGGGCGTTCTCGGCGAAAAGGGCAATGTCCTCGAGGTTGAGGTCACGAACCTCGGCGCGAACCGCCTGAGGTGGAACGATCTCAACGGCGTTGACTGGAAGTACTTCAGCGACATCAACATGGTCGGAATGGACTACAAGCCGCTCGACGCGTCGAAATGGAAGCCGCTCAAATCGGGGCTTTTGGGCCCTGTTGCGGTTTTTTAAAAGTTTAAAGTTTAAAGTTTAAAGTGTAAAGCTGCGGAGGGGGAAGGGTCGGAGCTCATTGTTGTATTTACAACTTCATTGGCGGATTCATGTTGTTGTATAATAGTAGTGTGAAAATTTCATCGGCTGAAATAATCGACGAACTGTTCCGCCGCCATCCCGCACTTGAGCCGTGCCGGGACGCCGTGGCGTCGGCATGCTCGCTGCTGCTCGAATCCTGCCGCGCGGGCGGAAAGGTTCTCGTGTGCGGCAACGGCGGAAGCGCGGCGGATGCGGAGCACATCTGCGGGGAGCTTCTGAAGAAATTCAAGAAGCGCCGCGACATCCCTTCCGGTATCGCCGCGAAGCTGCGTCCGGAACTTGCCGCGAAGCTCGAAGGGTCGCTGCCCGCCGTCTCGCTCGTCTCGATGAGCGGAATAATCACCGCGTTCGCGAACGACGTCGCATGGGAGACGGCGTTCGCCCAGCAGGTGCTTGGGCTGGCAAGGCCGGACGACGTTCTGATCGCGCTTTCCACGAGCGGCAACAGCGCGAACTGCGTCGCGGCGGCGGAAGTCATGAAAGCCGTAGGCGGCAAGTCGATCGCCTTCACGGGCGAGCGCGAGTCGAAGCTTTCAGATGTCTGCGACGTGGCGATCCGCGTTCCGGAGACGGAGACGTACAAGGTGCAGGAGTTGCATCTTCCGATATACCATGCGCTCTGCGCGGCGATCGAGGAGGAGTTGTTTTGAATATCGGGCTTGATATAGGCGGCACGAAGTGCGCCGTTTCGACGGGCGAAGCGGTCGAGGGCGGGATAAAGATACTTTCCCGCGACGAGTTCCCGACGGCGGGGCTTTCCTGGCGTCAGGTGCTGGACGAATTCGCCCGCCGCATCGAGAACTTTTCAACTTTTGAATCCATCGGCATCAGCTGCGGGGGGCCGCTCGACTCGAAGCGCGGCGTCGTCATGTCCCCGCCGAATCTTCCGGGCTGGGACAACGTGCCGGTCGCTGATTTCTTCAGGGAAAGATTCGGCGCGCCGGTCGCGCTGCAGAACGACGCGAACGCCTGCGCGCTCGCCGAGTACCTCTACGGATCCGGACGCGGCGTGAAGAATCTCGTTTTCATGACGTTCGGCACGGGGCTTGGCGCGGGGATAATCATCGACGGAAAGCTCTACTCCGGCGCGAACGACAACGCCGGCGAGATAGGCCACATCAGGCTCGCGTCGTCTGGTCCGCTCGGATACAACAAGGAAGGCAGCGCGGAGGGCTTCTGCTCCGGCGCGGGGATCGCGCGCCTCGCGAAGCTCAAGAAAGGGCTCGACCTCACGGCGAAGGAGATTTTCGCCCGCGTCCGCGCCGGAGACGCAGACTGCACGGAGGTCTTCCGCGAATCGGCGGAAAAGCTCGCGACGATACTCGCATTCACGATCGACATCCTGAATCCCGAGGTGATCGCGCTCGGCGGAGTGTTCATGCGGAACGCCGACCTCTTCATGCCGGTCGTCGAGCCGATTCTCGAACGCGAGGCGCTTGCGCCCGCGCTGAAGGCGTGCCGGATAGTCCCGGCGGAACTGGGGGAGAACATAGGCGACTACGCCGCGCTCGCGGTGGCGGGAGGGCTTCAATGAGCAGAACAAAGATGCTGCTTCCGCTTCTTGCGGGATTTTTCGTGATGGGATTCGGGGACATCATCGGCACGGTGATGAACCAGGTCAAGGCGGAATGCGCGGCGAACGCGGACGACATATCGTGGCTGATGCCGGTATTCGCGTACGTGTGGTTCCTCGCCATTTCGATTCCGACCGGCGTGATGGCGGGCCGGATCGGACGCAAGAACGCCGTTCTAGTCTCGCTCGCCGTAACTGTCGCGGCGATGGCTGTTCCGCTTTTCGCGAGCGCGGAAAGATGGTATCTCTACGTAGTCGCGTTCGCGCTCGTTGGCATCGGCAACACCATCATCCAGGCGGCTCTTCCCGCGCTCATGTCCAACGTCGTCGAGCCGTCGCAGCTGCCGAGCCGCATTTCGCTAGGGCAGTTCGCAAAGGCGGTCTGCGCGGCACTTACGCCTGTCTTCGTGTATCTCACGGCGACCGCTCTCGGGAACTGGAAGCTGCTCTTCCCGCTATACGGGGCTCTGACGGCTGGCGCGGCGATTTGGCTGTGGATATCGGACATCCCGGACGAAAGGGCGTCCGGCGGGACTGTAGGGACTGCGACGACCTTCGGCGGCTGCTTCGCGATGCTGAAGGAGCCGTATGTTCTTGCGATGACGGTTGGAATTCTCTTTTCCGTCGGCGCCGATGTCGGGTTCTCCGTTGCGATACCGGAGTATCTGAAAAAAGTATTCAAGGTCGATGTCGATCTCGCGGGAATGGGTCCGACGGTCTATTTCGTCGCGAAAACCGCCGCCGCGTTCGCGGGTGCGGTCGTGTTCGCGAAAATATCCGCGGCGAAGTGCTTCCCGTGGTGCATGGGGCTGGGCCTCGCGGCGACGGCGGCGATTCCGTTCGTATCGACCCCCGTCGCATTCCTCGCCATCGTCGCGTTCGTGGCGCTTCTCACGGCAAACAGCTTCGGCATGTGCATGGGGCTCGCCATCGAGCGATTCCCGTCGAAGGCGAACGAGATATCGTCGCTCATGGTGATGGCGATCGTCGGGGGCGGGATAGTTTCGGCGGCGCTAGGATTCGCGCAGTCCGCGTTCGGCCCGTTCGGCATCGTCGCAACCCTCGGCGTCTGCATCGCCTATCTCTTCGGCCTGGGTCTGTTTGCGTCGATGTCGCCAAAGTCATAGAAAGGGGAAATGGAGATGGAGAAGAACAAAACTTCGAGGATAGGAATGTCGAGGATTACGCTGGCCGCGCTTGTTTTCTGTGCGGTGGCTCCCGCGTTCGCGGCGGACAACGCCGCGTTCGTGAATCCGTTCATCGGGACAGACGACAAGGGACATTGCAATCCTGGCGCGGCGCGTCCGTTCGCGATGGTGCAACCCGGCCCCGACACCGGCGCCGGCAGCTGGGCCTACTGCGCCGGATACCAGTACGCCGACAAGACGATCATGGGCTTTTCGCAGGGCCACCTCTGCGGATGCGGACAGGGCGAGAAGGGAGACGTTCTGCTTCTGCCGTTCCGCGGCGACAAGGTTCTGCGCAAAAGCGGCTTCTCGCACGCGAACGAGACGGCGAGCCCCGGGTATTACGCCGTCACGCTCGACGACGCGAAGGTGCGCGCGGAGCTGACCTGCACAGACCGCGTGGCGTTCCACCGCTACACGTATCTCGGCGACGGCCCGGCGCACCTCCTCGTCGATCTCCAGCACGGACTCATCGGCGAAGCCGAATGGGCGAACAAGATGACGATCGAAGGCTACGGGTGGTTTTCGGACGACGGGCTTTCCATGACGGGTTCACGTCTCGTGCGCCAGTACTGGCCGCTCCACCGCGTGTTCTTCCATGCCGCGTTCAGCCGTCCGGTAAAGGACCGGCGCATCATCCCGAACGAGCTTCCCACCGAGAACGGCGACCGCTGGATGCTGGATTTCGACATCGAGCCGGGCGGGACGCTGGAGGTCCGCGTCGCGATATCCTACACCTCGGCGGACGGCGCGCTCCGCAACTACCGCGCCGAGGCGGAGGGGCGGAACTTCGATTCTGTCCGCGCCTCCGCGCGTTCGGCGTGGAACGACATCCTCTCGCGCGTGGAGGTCGAGGGCGCGACGGACGACGAGAAAGCCTCGCTCTACACGTCGCTCTACCATCTCTGCTGGCAGCCCAACGTGATATCCGACGTCGGCGACCCCGTGCGCTATTCGACGTTCTCGTTCTGGGACACGTACCGCGCGGCGCATCCGCTCTACACGCTCGTGACGCCGGAGAGGATCGACGGCTTCGTCGCCTCCATCTACGACCATGCGAAGAAGAACGGCCAGATGCCGATCTGGGAGATTTACGGACTGGAGGGCTACGACATGCTGGGCTCGCATTCCATCCCCGTGGTGCTGGACGCCTGGCGCAAGGGTTTCAAGGTCGATCTCGAAGCGTTTTGGCCGTATGTGAAGCGCACGCTCACGACGGACAACCGCGCACCGAACGCGGCGAGGGTGCACAAGCCGTTCGTCGCCTGCCACTGGAATCTGCTGGACTCTCTCGGCTTCTTCCCGTGCGACGTCGTGACGTGGGAGTCCGTCTCGCGCCTCATGGAAACGTCGTTCGACGACTGGTGCGCGGCGGAGATGGCGAAGGAACTCGGCAAAGGCGAGGACGAGGCGTTTTTCCGTGCGCGGTCCGGTAGCTGGCGTAATCTGTTCAAGCCGGGGACAGGCTGGGTCTGGCCGCGCCTTTCCAACGGCAGCTGGGTGGAAGGCTGGGAACCGTGCTGGCTGAAGCGTCCGAAGGGATTCCCCGTGGAGGCCGGAACGTGCGACACCACCGAGGGCAGCGGCTACCAGTGGAGTTTCCACGTGCTGCACGACTTCACCGGGCTCGTGGAGACGATGGGCGGGCGCGGCGGATTCAAGGAGAAACTCGACTTTCTCTTCACGCACAAACCGTACTGGGTGGACGACGAGGCGATCAAGAACGAATGGCCCTACCGGGAGGCGCACGGCGTCATCGGCGAATATTCGCACGGCAACGAGCCGTGCCACCATCTGGCGTGGCTTTGGTCGCTGGCGGGCGAGCGCGCGAAGACGGCGGAACTCGTCCGCCGCATCGCGGAGACGCAGTATCCGAACCGCGCCGACGGCATCTGCGGCAACGACGACTGCGGCCAGATGGGAGCGTGGTACGTCTTCGCCGCGATGGGATTCTATCCGGTCAATCCGGCGTCCGCCGAGTATGTCGCCGGCGAGCCGCTGTTCCCGGCGATGCGACTCTCTCTGCCGGGAGGAAAGACGCTTGAGATCAGGAAGGGCGGCAAGAGCGGAATCACGCTCGGAGGAAAGGCCGTGAAGGGCGTGGTTCTCAAGCACGGGGATCTTATGAACGGCGGCGTGCTGGAGTTCGGCCCGGACGTCCGGTGAATTTAACAGGCAAAGCCGCAAAGAACGGTGAAAACAGGAGGAGGGAAGCAATGAAAACAATGAAACTTGTTGCGGCGACGGCTTTGGCCGTTCTCGCTTCGGCGACGGCCGGCGCGGCGCAGTACACGGGCGCGACGTACTACCGCTTCAGCATCACCGGCAAGTATGCCCCCGACAACGGCGAACACAGGCACTACCAGTTGAGCGAACTCGCGCTGTACGATGCTGCCGGGAACAGGCTTACGACGACCGATTCCATCTCTCCGGCCGCGAAACTCGAGTGTCCGGCGGATATGCTTTCGCAGGGGGAATTTTCAATTTCCCGTCCTTTCTATGCGGAAAACATAGGCGGTTGGGAGGATGAAGCCGATGAATACGCATGGAGACTCTTCGACGGCGATCTAGGCACCAAGACGGAGCAGCACTGCTTCGTGTCGGAATGGACCAGTGCCAGCGAGGAGATTACCTGGCTCAAGTACAACATCAGGCTTACGAACGGAGCGCCGCCCGTCGCGTCGTTCAACATTGGAACCGGCGACGATTCGCTCACGGCGGATGGCGGAGCATGCCAGCCTGTTTCGTGGCGGCTCGAAGCGAGCGCGGACGGCGTCAACTGGCAGACCCTCTACAATGTCGTCAATTCGGGATATGTCGTCGGCGGCAATTACGCCCCCGTCTATTCCAATGCCAGCTGGCTGAATGGCGGCACGCCTATTCCCATCACGTCGCAGTATGACGCTTCCAAATTCGCGCTGTCGCGCGAAGTCGCGGTGGGGAGCGGCGAGACGTGCCGGGTCGATCCCAAGTATTTCAATTTTACGGTCAAGAGCCGCCTCAACCCGGGCAGTGCAACCAGCGACGGGGTCTGGGGACCGGACTGCTTCGAATTGACGGAGATCGCGCTATACGACGCCGGCGGCGCCAGACTGAACCTCAACCTTTCGCTGGCTTCCAATCCCGAAGCGGCGACGACATCGCTTGCGGCCGGTGAGTTTTCCGTAACGCCGAAAGTAGAATCGGAGGACGGGAACAAACGGACATACACTTATTACACCCTTGACAATCCCTACGACATCAATTGGAGTGTAGAAAGGGTGTTCGACGACAATCCCGCCACGGGTGGTTTTCACAACAATGCGTTTTGCCACTATCTGAAGCCGACGACATGGTTTACCTACAAGATGCGCCTCGCGGACGATGCGGCACCCGTGCGGGCATACAACCTCGCGTCGGGGAACATGGATGAAAATAACGGCGCGCGTACGCCGGTCAACTGGGCTTTGCAAGGCAGTCTCGACGGCGTTTACTACGCGCCGTTCGCCGAAGAATTCAATTCCTCCTATGTACCCCAGTCAAGCCGCACATGGTACAACGGCGGGAATCCGATTGCAGCCGCGACGCCGCCAGTTCCCGCATACGGCATACAGTACACCGTCGAGTCCGGCGGAACGCTCGAGCTCTCGCGCGAAACAGTGCTCGACACTCTCCATGTCCGCAGCGGCGGCGCGGTGAGCGTCCCCGTCGGCGCCGCGGCCGTGTGGGACGTTTCGGCGGGCGATAGGCTGGCGGTTCCCGGCGGCGGCTTCACCGGCGCGGGCGAAGTGTTCAAGACCGGCGGCGGCACGCTGGAGATCGGCGGTGCGAACTCGCTTTCCGGCAATGTGACGGTCGATGCGGGAACGCTCGCTTTCGTCAACGCTTCGCCGGCGGTAGATAAGAAATTCTTCCGCATCAGCATCAAGAAGCGCTACGATGGCGTGCCGGTCCGTTCCGACAACTACAAGCCGATGGAAATCGGCGAGATTGCGCTCTATGATGCATCGGGCGTGAACATGGCGCAAGGCTTGAATTTCAATGACGGTTCCCCGGAAGCGCCGGCAAACGAAGTCCCCGCCGGATATTTCTCCATCACCCCCAACCATGCCTCCTACCAACCAATGGCCCACGGCGAAAACCCGTCCAAGATGTTCGACGGCATAGTAGATACGAAGGGTATTTACAGCTGCGACTTGAGCAACCCGGAAACGGGCGAGTTGTGGTATCCCGATCCTGCGGCGTGGCCGGATCCCGATGATGAATCTACTTGGGTTCGTTTCAACATCCATCTGCCCGACAGCGCGAATCCCGTCGTCGCCTACAACATCTGCTCCGGCAACGATACCGTCAACATGCCCACCCGTGCGCCGTATTCGTGGCGGCTCGAAGCCAGCGCGGACGGACGGGAATGGACGGTTGTGGACGAGATGGACGACTGCTCGCGCTTTACGACCCAGAACTCGACCTGGTTCAACGGCGGCAGGAAGTTCGCCGTCGCGTGGCCGTCGGACGTCTCATCCGTCCCCGAGGCGGCGACGTTCCGCGTCGCGTCCGGCGCGACGCTCGCGCTTTCCGGCAGCGAGCTGACGACATTCAGGATCGACTGCGCTTCCCGCGGCACCGTGCGCAATCTTGCGATGGCGCAGGGCGCAAACGTCTATCTCGAAAACTTTGCGGAAAACGTCGATGTCGAACCGGACGGCTCCGCCGCTCTGCCGTTCTCCGTCGCGGACTCGTCTCTCGACAATGCCCGGCTTCTTTCCGTGAATCTTTACATCGACGGCGTGCGGAGCGGCAAATACAGGCTGGCGCTCGACAACGGCGTCCTGTCTGTCAAAAAGACCGGGCTGGTCATCCTCGTTCGCTGACGCATCCGGCGGTTGGAGTTTCACCATGTCACGTGCTTTTCTGCTTGCATGCGCCGCTGTTTCGGGCGTGGCGTTCGGCGGTGTCTCGCAGTTTGTCGATCCCAAGATCGGCGGGTCTTACAACGGGCATACGTATCCCGGCGCGACGTGTCCGTTCGGGCTTGTCCAGGCCAGCCCCGACACGGCGCCGCCATACGACTGGCAGCACTGTTCCGGCTACGTGTGGGAGGATCCGTTTATATACGGTTTCTCGCAGACGCACTTGAGCGGAACTGGGTGCTCCGATCTTTCCGACGTCAGGCTCCTGCCGTTCTCGGACGGTTTCACGGATGCAAATCCGGAGAAATGGCGTCTTGCGAAAGACTTCCGCAGCGAAGTCTCCACGCCGGGATACTACTCGGTCGCGTTTCCGTCCGAAGGCGTGAAAGTCGAAGCGACCGCGACGCATCGCACCGCCGCCTACCGGCTGTCGTACGGCAAGGGAAGGCGGGCGAGGCTGCTCGTGGATTTCCAGTGGATGAACGGGTGGGAATACTCGAACAACGTGGTGCGGTGTTCCAACACGCTTGCGGAGGATCGCCGGTCGATCTCCGGCGCGCGCGACACGAGGGCGTGGCTCAAGCGGCATGTCGCATGGAAGGTCGTCTTCGACCGTCCGTGGAAATCCGCGGAAAAACTCGCGCCGGCGTTTCCGCAGGAGAAGGGCGAGCGGTACGTCCTCGACTTCGGCGAAGCCGGTTCGCCTCTCCACGTCCGCGTCGCGGTTTCCACCGTCGACGAGGCGGGCGCGGCGAAGAACTTCGCGGCGGAGTCGGCGGGACGGTCGTTCGACGAGATACGCGCGGCGTGCCGCGCCGGATGGGACGCGCTTCTCTCGCGTTTCGAGATTCCGGGCGCGTCGGCGGACCAGACGACCGCGTTCTACACGTCTCTCTACCATCTCTTCACGCAGCCGAACGACATCGCCGACGTCGATGGAGGCTATCGCGGCGGCGACGGCAAAACGGCGGCGGCGAAGGGCGGACGCTACTACACCGGGCTTTCCCTCTGGGACACGTTCCGCGCCGCGCATCCGTTCTACACGTTCGCCGCGCCGGAGATCGTCGATGACGTCGTGAACTCGATGCTCGCCCATTACAAGGCGACAGGGTTCCTTCCCGTCATTCCGTATTTCGGATGGGAATCGTACTGCATGGTCGGCAACCATTCCGTGCCGGTGATCGTCGATGCATACCTGAAGGGCTTTCGCGGTTTCGACGGCGATCTCGCGTTCGAAGCCGTCACGAACTCGCTGACGGTTGCGCATTTCGAGGACGACGGGAGGCCGAAGCGCAAGGAGGACTGGGCGATTTACGACAAATACGGGTATTATCCGTACGATATCGTCAAGGTCGAATGCGTCTCGCGTACGCTCGAATGCGGATACGACGACTGGTGCGCGGCGGAGTTCTGCAAGGCTCTCGGGAAGGGCGACGAGGCGTTCTTCCGGCGGCGCGCGGAAGGATGGCGCAAGGTGTTCGACTCGTCGATCGGATTCATGCGCGGCAAGGATTCCTGGGGTGCGTGGCGCGAGCCGTTCAATCCGTTCGCGCTGGGGCACGACAGCCAGGATTCGTGCGACTTCACGGAAGGCAATTCGTTCCAGTACACCTGGCACGTCCTGCAGGATCCGCAGGGGCTGATCGCCGCGTTCGGCGGGAGGGAGGAGTTCGTGAAGCGGCTTGACGCGCTGTTCGTCCAGCCCGAGAGCGCCGAGGGGATGGGCCACTTCATCGATGTGACGGGTCTGATCGGACAGTACGCGCACGGCAACGAGCCCTCCCACCACGTCGCCTACCTCTACACGCTCGCGGGACGGCCCGACCGCGCGGCGGAGGTCGTGCGCGACGTTATGGAGCGCTTCTACCTGACGACGCCAGGCGGACTTTGCGGGAACGACGACTGCGGGCAGATGAGCGCGTGGTACGTCTTCGCCGCGATGGGCTTCTATCCGGTCAATCCGTGCGGCGGAGAGTACGTGATCGGCGCGCCGCAGTTTCCCGAAGTTTCGGTGTCGCTTTCCGGCGGACGCAAATTCCGCACAGTCGCGAAGAATCTTTCCCGCGCAAACAAGTACGTAAAGTCCGTTTCGCTGGACGGCAGGCCGCTTTCCGGCTGGACGATCCGCCATGCGGACATCGTGCGCGGAGGGGAGCTTGTCTTCGAGATGACAGACAAGCCGCAAGAATCAAACGCCAAATGAAAGGAATGCAACCAATGACACGAAAATCGCTTCCATCCATTCTGGCCATACTGACCCTGTTGTCTTCTTTCTCCCTCTACGCCGCTGAGTGGAAAGTGGAGCGCGACGCGCAGGGCGTGCCGCGCATCTTCAAGGACGGCGAGGCGGTCGAGCCGTGGATCTACTGTTTCGCCCGCGCCGTTCCCGGGCGCGACAACGAGCACAAGGCCGTGACCGATGGGATTCGCTTCGCGCGGAAGGCCGGTATGCACATCTATTCGGTGATGATGGAGCCGGACTGGTCAGACGGCGAGACGCGCAACGCGGAGTACGCCGACCACGTGATGAAGCTTATTCTGGACAACGACCCCGACGCCTACGTAATGCCGCGCGTCACGATGGAGTCGTGGTGGATATGGCACGATCTCTACAACCGCAACCTCTCGGCGCACGGACGCCGCGACGACGTCGCCATCTGCTCGCCGCGCTACCGGACTGCGGCGAAGGAGGCGGTGCGCAGGTTCGTCCGCCGCATGGAGGCGAGGTATGCGGACCATCTCTTCGGCTACCAGGTCTGCGCCGGACAGCACGGCGAGTTCCAGCACATGCAGTTCGGCGAGCAGGGGAACTACCTGGGCTACGACGAGAGCACGAAGGCCGTGTTCCGGGCGAAGACCGGTCTTGAAGTTCCCTCGCCGATCCGCCGTTCCGGCGAGATGGGCAAGGTCTTCTACGACCAGAACCGCGACGCGGACATCATCGCCTTCAACCGCCTGATGAGCGAGGAGATGGCGGACCATCTTCTCGAAATGGCGAGGGTCGTCCGCGAGGAGTGCGGGAAGACGCGCATCGTCGCGGCGTTCTACGGCTACGTTTTCGAGTGCTACGCGCAGCGCGTCGGGCCTTCGCAGAGCGGACACTTCGCGCTTTCGAAGGTACTCGCCTCGCCCGACGTTGATGTTCTCTGCGGGCCGCACAGCTACTGCGACGATTCTCGCTGCCCAGGCGGTCCGACGACGACGCACACCGCCGGCGAGAGCGTAACCGCGCACGGCAAGATATGGATGAACGAGGACGACACGGCGACGCACATTTCGATGAAGAACCGCGAACCCGAGGACGACACTACGCGCACGGGCTGGAACCGTTCGCTGGATGAGACGAAGATGCTCGTCAGGCGCAACTCCGCGTTCTCCCTCGCGCGCAATTACGGCGCGTGGTGGTTCGACCATCATTCGCATGGGATGTGGAACGACCCTGAGCTGTGGAAGGAGCGCGTCCGCTTCGCGCGTCTCTACAACGCGCTCGAACCGGCGGCGTACTCCGGTGACGTGCGGTACGTCTTTTCCGAGCGCATGACCGACTACTGCATCGCTAACGTCCCGGTGCATTTCGTCCTCCAGGAGGGCGCGTTCTTCGGTCGTCCGATCGTCGCCCGCTCGGGCTGCGCGACCGAGACCGTGCTTCTGGAGGATCTCGTCGGCGTGCCGCCCGCGAAGCTTGAAATCCACGCGAACACGGTCGCGCTGACCGGCGAGCAGCGGCGCGCGCTCAGGCGCCGCGCGGAGAAGACACCGACGATCTGGCTGTGGTCGCCGGGATTGATCGACCTCGATTCCAGAACCGAGTCGCTTGCGGCGGTGGAGGAACTGACCGGCTTCAAGGTCGATGCCGTTTCGCCTCTGACATACGCCGTCTTCAGGCGCGCGGACGGCGCCGACTGCATGCTCCCGATCACCTGGGGCTACGGCAAGACGCAGGGGACGGTTCTTTCGCCGGTGATGCAGGAAGGCGACAAACTGCTCGCCGTGTGGCGGGACGACACGTGGCGGCCGGCGGCGGTGCTGCGTCCGGCGAAGGACGGGAAGGCGTTTTCCGTCTTCTGCGGAACTCCGTCTATTCCGTCTTCCGGCATCCGCCATTTTGCGCAGATGGCTGGCGCGAAGGTGCGGTGTTCGCACGACGCCGGGGTCGATATCCGTCCCGGGATGGCCGCGATCACCGTCGGCGAAGGAGGGCTGTACGACTTGCACGTCGATGGCGACGGCGAATGGTTCGACATGATTACCGGAAAGTCCGCCGGACGCGCCCCGCGCCTTTACCTCGACATGGCGCCGCAATCGACGCGCATTCTGCTCGACTCGGCGACGATGGCGAGGTACAGGAGAGGGGAAGAGGGAAAAGGGAAGATGGATGCGGCAAGAGGGTGGACGCTGGATAAGCCAGGCAGCGAGGCGCCGACGATGGACGAACTGGCGGCGCGGGCCAGAAGCGCGACGCTCGGCGCGCCCGCGAATCCAGTTCCGCTCATCAAGCGTCCGCCGATACTGTGCTTTGTGAACCGGCCGGTCAAGCGGACTTCGCTCGAGCACGGCTACATCTATCCCTTCACGTATGCATCTGTTACATATGTGGCGGACGTCACGATCGACGCGCTCCCGCAAGGCGAGAACGGCGCGATCTGCGGCAGGAGCGGCTGGGACAATGCGATCGAGGTCAGGCCCGACGGCTCGCTCATGTTCACATGCTTCTCCATCGACGGCAAGCGCTCCGGCGACGTGTACAGCAAGGTGAAACTCGTCCCCGGGCGCGAGTATCGCGTAGCCGGTGTGGTAGATTGCTCGTTCGGCAACGAGACGAGGCTGAGGCTCTACGTCGATGGCGAGCTGCAGGGCGAAGTCGTCGCGTTCGAGGGCGGGCCCTGGAACCATCCGTGGAAAATCTGGATAGGCCAGATGGAAGGGCCGGGCGGCAAGCCGCGCATTCCTCTCGATTGCACCGTGCGCAACTTCTGGTATTTCCACGGACCGCTTTCAAAAGAGGAGATCGACGCGCTATGAACAACACGCTTGCATACGTACTTGCCGCCGCGACCGCGCTTTCCGCCGCCGCGAAGGACGCCGTAGACTACGTAGATCCGCTGATCGGCACGGGGACGAAACGCTCCGACGAGGCCAATGCCGGCGGCATGATGCCCTACACGGGCGTTCCGTTCGGCATGTGGCAGTGGGTGCCGATGACGCGCCTTTCGGAACACGGCATTACAAGCTTTTCGGCGAACGACACGATGTTCCGGGGGTTCGTCGCGACGCGCCAGCCCGCGCCGTGGATGGGCGACTACGGGCAGATCTCGATACAGGCGCAGTGCGGCGGGACGCCTGTGTGCGACTACGAGCGGCGTGGCGTCGCAATGGTGAAAGAGAAGTGCGCTTACGCGCCGCACAGGGCGACGGTCGCGACTGCCGACGGAATCTTCGGCGAAGTCGCGTCGTCGTCCCGCGCGGCGATTCTGCGCTTCACGTTCCCCAAGGGAGCGAAGAGCCGCCGCCTCGTGATCGACGCCTCGCGCTTCTTCCTGAGCTGCTTTGCTACGGACGTCCCGCAGCCGGGCGGCATCAGATTCGCGGCGGACGGCATGTCGGCGGAGACGTGGAACTCCGACAGGTGCGATTCTCTGGAGACGCCGGAGCTAAAGAACTTCTTCGCCCGCTGCCGGATCGAGTTCAGCGAAAAGGCCGTTGCGACCGGAACGTACAAGGGCGGCTTCCGGCGCGGGCCGCGGCGCAGGCCGGGAGCCAAGATCGAGTGGAGCGACTATCCGGAGATATCGCAGACGCCTGGTTCGCGCGAAGTCGAGGCGGACATGTGCGGCGGGTGGTGCGATTTCGGACCGGGCGATGGTCCGATAGAGGTCAGGATCGGCTGCTCGTTCATAGACGCCGCGCAGGCGAAGGACAATCTCGTGCGCGAGGCCGGTGACGGATTCGACATCGCCGCGCTCGCCGCGCGCTCCCGCGCCGCCTGGGAATCGCAACTCTCGCGCATCGAAATCGACGCGCCGGAGGACGTCAGGACCATCTTCTACACGGCGATGTACCATGCGTGCCTCCTTCCGCGCGAGATCGGCGAGTACGGCCGCTACTATTCGGGCATTCTCGACAAGGTCGTGGAGGGCGACAGCTATACCGACTTCTCGCTGTGGGACACTTACCGCACCGAACACGCCTTCCTGACATTCGTCGCGTCCGAGAGGGTCGATCCGATGATGCGCTCGCTGCTGCAGGTTTACGACCAGGGCGGATCGCTGCCCAAGTTCCCGTCGCTCAGCTACACGAGCCAGATGGAGGCGGACTCGGCGGAGGTCGTACTGGCCGAGGCGTATGCGAAGGGATTTCGCGGATTCGACGCGGAGAAGGCGTGGGAAGCGTGCTGGAAGTCCGCGACGGTTCCGCAGATAAACGACATCACCCATCACTGGAAGGAACGCCATCCGTGGCGCGGATACCCCGCGATGCGGTGCGGGCTCACGCGCTACATGGAGAACGGATGGGTCGCGGCGGACGAGTGCTTCGAGTCCGTCTCGCGCACGTGCGACTTCGGGCTGGACGATATGGCGACCGCGTCTCTCGGCGAAGCGCTCGGGCACGCGAAGGAAGCGGCGTATCTGCGAGCGAGAGCACGGAACTACACGAACATCTGGAATGCGGCGGAAAACTGTTTCTGGCCGCGCCACGAGAACGGAATCTGGAAAAAGGGGCTCAACCACGACGACGGACACGGCGACTACACCGAGTGTACGCCCGACACTTCGGTCTGGCAGATACCGTACGACGTCGAAGGGCTGAAAAAACTTCTCGGCGGACAAGAGGCGACGGTGAAACGGCTCGACGAATATTTCGAAAAGCACTTCTTCAACGCGGGCGATCCGCCCGGCTCGATGAGCCTCCACGAAAACGAGCCAACGCACCACATAGCATATCTCTACAATCTCCTGGACGAACACGACAAGTGCGCGAAGACGGTGCATCGCATTTTGACCACGACGTATTCCACGGAGGCATGGGGGTTCGAGGGCAACGACGACTGCGGGCAGATGAGCGCGTGGTACATCCTTTCAGCTCTCGGCATCTATCCGACGCTCCCGTACACCGGATACTACGAAATCGGCTCGCCGCTCGTAAGGAGCGCGAAGATACGCATAGGCGAACCGTACGCGGCGGCGACGCTGGAAGTGCGCGTGAAGAACTACGCTCCCGGCCGCTGGCGTGTGAAGCGCGCATCCTTCAACGGGCGCGACCTGGCCGCAAGGCGCATAAGCCATCTCGATCTGATCAAGGGCGGGGTGCTGGAGTTTGAAATGGATGCGGCGGACTAGTCCGTCCGCCCCGCTTTTGCTACAATATGGACTAAATGAAAGCGAAAACAATTCTCTGGGCGTTGATTTTGTCCGCTGGCGCGATGTGCCATGCGGCAGATGTAAGTCGCGGCGGCGATCTGTTCGCCGAAGGCGGGTTCTTCACCGGCTGCAACTACTGGGCGAAGAACGCCGGCATGTACATGTGGTCGCGGTGGGACGACAGCCGGGACAAGGGGATGCCGTTCTTCTCGAAGCGCGGGCGCAGAATTCTCGTCGCGTGCTACTACGACGCCAAGAGCCTCGACGGCAGCGTCGTCTGGGCGAAAAAGGCGCTCGAGACGCCAGGAGCGGACGGAATCATGTACTGCACGTGGTGCGACAAGTGGGAGCTTCTCGGCGACTGGGGCGACGAAATGAAACGCATGGCGGAAGAAGCGCGGCGCCGAGGCGATGTCAAAAAACTGGATGAACGACCGATCTAAAAGCTCAGAAAGGAACAGAATGAAAATCGAACAGATGGCGAGATTGGCGGCGGCGATGGCGGCCGTCGTGTCTGGTACGGCTCTTTACGCGGTCGGGGGACAGGACGAAATCGCGAAGTACGACGAGCGGATGGCCCAAACCGGCGTTGTCATAACGAACGGAGTCAAGTGGATCGACGGTAAGTTGCTGCCGATCGAAGGCCGCGCCTTCGATGACGTCGACCACTGGTACGACCGTCTTCCGTCCGGAGTCACCACGAACGTGAACGGGGGCGTAAGGTCGATGAAGCACCACACGGCGGGCATGCAGTTCAGGTTCAAGACGGATTCGAAAAGCCTGGCGTTCAAGTGGATTCCGTACAATCCCGGCCTCTCCATGGACCACATGCCCTCGACCGGCGTAAGCGGAATCGACATCTACCGGCGCGACGCCAAGACCGGAAAATGGCGTTATGTCAAGACGGGACGCATCTGGGACGGGAAGAAGGGCGGAAGCCTAGAGACAGCGTGGACGCCCGGCGACGAGTGTCTCGTCAACCTCCCGCTGTACAACGGCATACGCGAGTTTTCGCTCGGCATCGATCCCGGCGCCGAAATCGCGCCGCCCGGACCCAGGAAGAGCGGCATCGACAAGCCGGTGGTGTTCTACGGCACTAGCATCACGCACGGCGGCTGCGCGTCGCGTCCGGGAATGGCTTTCGTCAACATCGTGGGACGCGACCTCGACGTCCCTGTCGTCAATCTCGGCTTTTCGGGGTCGGGCGTCATGGAATACGAGATGAGCGAGCATCTCGCGCGCATCGATGCGAGCTGCTACGTGCTTGACTGCCTCTGGAACATGGGTTCGGCCGCTGGCTGTCCCAAAAAGGGATGCAACGTGGAGGACAATTACGAACCGTTCATCCGCAATCTGCGCCGTCTGCGCCCCGGCGTCCCGATCGTCATGGCGGAGATGTGCGATGCCTGGAACGGAGAACCCAATGAGAAGGACAGGTTCGCCAGGAAGCTCTACGAAAAGCTTGTCGCCGAAGGCTGGGACAATCTCGTGTATCTCCCCAAGAAGGGCATGTATCCGGACGACTGCGAAGGCGCGGTCGACGGATGCCACCCGAACGACTGGGGCATGATGCACCTAGCCCGCGCGTTCGGCGGAGCCGTCCGCCGGGCGCTCCGCATGAAGTGAACGGCGCGCATCGTGGAAGAGGGTCTGCATGGCGGGGCACGCCGAGATATTCGAAGCGCTGAGGCGGGAAATCCTCGCCGGGAAATACGACGCCGCCAGACGGCTTCCGAGCGAGAGGGAGCTTGCGGAGCGCTTCACGTGTTCGCGCCCGACGATAAGCCGCGTCACGCTCGACCTGCGGCGCGAGGGGCTCGTCAACACCCACAGGGGCTCGCCCGCGACGATAACCCGCTACGCGATGAACGCGACGGGGGCGCTCGGACTTGTCGTCCCTGGCGAGAGCTACGCGGAGATATACGCGCCGATAAGGGCAAGGCTGGAGCGGCTGGCCGAACGGGCGGGATGGGACCTCATACACGGCGAGATACAGAGCGACGACCCGAAGGTGATGGCGCGCGAAGTGAGGCGCCTCGCTTACGAATTCTCGACGGAGCACGTCGCGGGCGTGTTCTTCCAGCCGGTGGAATTCGCGAAGGACGCCGACAGGGCCAACGCCGAGGCGCTGGGGTACTTCGACAACGCCGGCATCGCCGTCGTCCTGCTTGACTACGACATCGTGCCTCCGCCGGACCGCTCCCGCTACGACGTCGTCGGAATCGACAACGTCGCCGCCGGTCTTGCCGTCGGCAGGCATCTCGTCGGGACCGGGGCGAAGCGGATCGCCTTTCTGCACCGCCCCGGCGCGGCGCCGACCGTGACCGACCGCATGCGCGGCGTATCCGCCGCCGTCGTGGAGTCGGGCGGGTCGTGGACTCTTGACGGAAACGTGCTCCGCGCCGAGCCGCAGAACCGCCGGGCGGTCGCGCGTTTCGTCGAGAGGAACGCGCCGGACGCGTTCGTCGCCGGCAATGACGTCGCCGCCGTGCGCCTGGGCGAGACTCTCCGCGGGATTGGCGGGAGCGCGGCGGAGATACGACTTGCGGGCTTCGACGACGTAGAGTGCGCGCGGCGTGCGGGGCTCACGACAGTCCGCCAGCCGCTCGACGACATCGCGGCGGGCGCGCTTCAGGTGCTGGCGTCGCGCATCAAGTCGCCAGACCTGCCGCCTCGAAGGATCAGCCTTCACGCCCCGCTCGTCGTCCGCTAGCATGCGCCGGGATGCTGATTTTGTCTTGCGGCCGGTTACCCCTGCGGGGGATGGCGGACAATGGCGGATTTATGATATACTAACGCAAAACCAACGCAGAAAGGGAATGCAAACATGATACTCGATCAGTTCAAGCTCGA
>CAMORM010000035.1 GCA_946623785.1 uncultured Verrucomicrobiota bacterium | reverse complement strand
CCCCCGTTTTGGGGGGCTGGACGGGCGGGGTGCCTTTTGGTAGAATTTGAAGCGGATAGCGGTGTTGCCGTCACAGGAAAGGTCAGGAACTATGAAAGTCAAAACGAGAGTCGCGGTTACGGCCGCCTTGTTTGCGGCCGCGCTTTGGTCTGAGGTCTGCCATGCATATCCGGGGAACCCCAACTTCCGGAACAAGCCTGTAACCTTCCTCGCGAAGACGAGGACCGACTGGGTCACGAACGCGACCACGATGGTCGGGGCCGCGAGAAACCCCGGGAAGTCGACTCCCCTCAACTGGGCCAAGGCCCTGTCGATAACGAACGGGATCGACTACATCCCTGCGGTCCTCACGCCAGAAGGCGGCTGGCCGCGCCAGATGGTTTGCCACTTCGTGCGCGTAAACCTCACGACGCGCAACCTGCGCTTCACCGGCAGCGACCGCTGCGAGAACTGGGGAGACCCGATGCCCGACGACCCGAAGCACATGGCGAGGAAGCCCGACGGCACCTTCTGCACGAAGCGGACTGTCCGCGAGAAGACGGGCGACTTCCTTGCCCGCCTCCGCGGCCCGAAGTCGCAGGGCGGCAAGGAGCTCAACGCCGTCCTAGCCTGGAACAACGCCGCATGGTCTCCCTGGAAGCCGCCGTTCACGAACGAGTGGGGCGATCCGAACGGGCCGCTCTATTCGGACGGCATCCAGGTCTCCGAGCTCGCCACGGGATACGGCACGCACGGCGGCCCGAAGTTCCCCAACGGCGTCTTCGTGGTGTACAAGGACGGCAAGGCGGACATCGTGCCGCAGATCACGAAGGCAATGGTGTCGAAGGTGTGGTTCTCCGTGCCTGCGTTCGTTGCGCACCTCGTGTCGTCCGGCAAGGCCCCCATGCACGCGGACAAGTCCGTCCGCCCGCGCACCGCGATCGGCCTTTCGCGCGACAAGAAGACGTTCTACCTCCTCGTGTGCGACGGCGACAACGAGAAGAGCTGGACGAAGGGCTGCGACTTCCCGTCGCTCTCCACGCTCCTCGTCGCGATGGGCTGCCACGAGGCGTTCAACCTCGACGGCGGCGGATCTTCCAACCTGTGCATCTGGGACTACGCCAACGACTGTCCCGCGGTCCTCGGGCGTCCGGGCGGCAGCTGGCACAGCACAAACTCGCAGCGCGACAACGGCTCCAACGCGGCCATCTACTTCAAGTAGCGAATTGTCTGATTGACAGATTGTTTGATTGTCTGATTACTGCGGCTTCGCCGCGACGACTGTGGGCGACTTTGGCTTGGCGTCTCGGTCGGTAGGCTTTAGTCTCGGCCCCGGACTTGTTGCTTCGCAACGGGCCGAGCCTAAGCGCCTTATCCTCCCGACCGATCCGCCAAGCAGCCCCGTTTATGAATGTTGCCAGTGTTGCCAATGTTGCCAGTTTCAATTCCCAATTTCCAATTCCGGACTTTAAACTTCAAACTTTAAACTTTGAACTCTACCCCCTACCCCCCCCCATTTAGGGGGTGGGCTTGTAGCGGATTGTTTGGTATGCTTTTGGCGGAAAATGGGGAAAGTTTCGGCCAAAATGGCCGTTGCTTCCCTGTTGCAGACTATGGAAACCCTTAAAATTGGAGGTTGACATGAACGCGAAGTGGCATTGGCACATCAAGACGGCGTGGCGAAAAGTGTTGGTTCTCGCTTCGGTTGCGCTGGTTTTCCCCGTCTTTGCTGCTGACTGGTTGTATGATTCCACCGCTGGGACTATCACCGATGGCGTGTGGACTTTCAACGCCACGGTTACTGACAACAAAATGACTGTCGGCACCTGCACGGTTTATCCTGCCGAGGTCTCGCTTCTTGACTTTTCCAAGCCTGTGAAGGATGCGGATTACAACGAGTACACGATAAAAGCGCTGAACACGGCGATGGTGACATTCAGTCGGACTGGCGGAAGGCCCGAGGAGAGCACGGACAAGGGAATGGCGGCGAAGGTTGGCGAGCTGCGCCTGCCAGCGACAGGACTTACTTCAATCGGGCAAGGCGCCTTCTGCCGCACCGTCAACTGTACGAACGTTGTGAACTACCTGCCGGATTCAGTTGCCAGCATAGGGAATTCGGCGTTTGCCTTCTGCGGGGCAAAGCAGGACCTGTTCCTTCGCGGGTTGAACGGAAACGCCAACCGCGGGGTTTTCTACTCGACCAAGATCAAGTCCGTCACTTTCGGGCCGGGCTTTAAGGGGATCAGCGAAGCGTCCAACAAAATGCGGCCGTTCCAAGGTTGCTCGGGAATCACAAACATCGTGTTCTCGCCTGAGTCTTCGGGAATTACATTTGTCAACAATGCATTTGCCTGCACGCTTACGCAACCGCTCGTCCTACACGGGGTTCTGTCCCTCGACAACGCCGCGTTCAGCGGATGCAAGATACCGTCCATTGTCTTTGACAACGGCATCGAGTCCATCGGCACGCTCTCCGGCGTCACGACGCTTACGAACGTCTGCTTCCTTGGCGCTCCCCCGTCTTCCCAGTCCGGGACGTGGGCTGACTACAACCAAGCCGCTACAACCACCGTCACCACCTACATCCCCTACAAGTATCGCCAGCAGTGGTGGTCATACGCGGATGGATACGATCCCGAGATGTCCGATGCGCAAAAGGAGTCGCTTATACAGCTTACGGGGACGACATTCTCATCAACATACGCGACGACGACGGCAAAGCGTCCGCTTCTGCTGGCAGACATGCCGGACGGAATTGTAATCATTTTCCGGTAGTTGCCAGTTCAAAGTTTAAAGTTTGAAGTTTGAGGTTCAGAGTTGCCGGGGATTGCGGCGTGCGAATATCCCCCGAGCGAAGCGAGCATTGCGAAGCAATGTCGCTAGAGGGGTGCGCGCCCGCCCTACCACGCTTCGCGGCGGGCAGATTATGGAAAGCCGCCATCTTGGCGGCTGAGGGGAACAACAGAACAACTACAGCGGAGCCGCCGGGACGGCGGCTCTCCATGATTCCGTTTGATTCATTGTCTGATTGACAGATTGTTTGATTGTCTGATTGGTGCTTCACCATCGCTCCGCGCAACTCAAGCGACTTTGAACTTTGAACCTTGACTTTGAACTTCCGGCTAACGACTAGCGACTAACCACTAACGACTATATATGATTGCGAAAGGCTACGAGCGGAAGGATAAGGGTTTACGATGAGCCCGTCGCCGTAAGGCGACAAGTCCGGGGCTCAGCGTAAAGCCTTCCGCGAGCAGCCTTGAGCAAAAAGTCGCCCCAAGTCGTCGCGCCGAAGGCGCAGTAAACTAACAACTAGCGACTAGCGACTCTTAAACGGATTGACGGCCTTGACGCTGCCGTACATCTGCCCGTCGTTCAGGTCTTCGGTGAGAATCTCGTCGCAGCCGTTCTCCTGTGCGGCGACGAGAAGTAGCGAATCGTAGAACTGCACGGCATGTTGGCTCATCAGTCGAACCGCCTTTCGTGTCCAATCCGGCTTCACGGCAACAGTTCTTATCCCCTCGATTACTTCAAGAAACCCGTCCACTTCATCATTCGTCTTCTTGAGTTTTTTGAGCAGAACAGATGAGAACTCGTTGAGCACCTGGGCGGAAATTATGTAATCGTCCGCCGTAAGTGCAGCCAGAACAATCCTTCGTGCGACTAATTGCTTTTCGGCATAGGAGTCGTCCGCAACGTACACCAACACATTCGTATCAATGAATTTCATGCGTATGGGACCTCGGGTTCGTATGCGTCGGCGCGATTGAACTTATAGGGGTCGCCCGTAAGGCGTCCATGGCTTTGCCTTACCAGTTCATCTAGCTTGGCCATGGCTTTTTCCGCATTGGACTTCCTGGCAAGTTCATTTTTGATGTAGTCGAAAAGCAACCTCTCCAGTGTCGTGCCATGTACGATTGCATATTCGCGCGCCTCCTGCGCCATGGCAGGAGGAAGATCGATCATTATGCTCATTTGCTGTCCCTCCTCTTTTTCACACCGTTTTCTTCGCATTTGTTCTACGCAACACCTACCGCGCGAAACGAGAGTAGTATAGCCTATCCATGCGCCTGAGACAAGCGCGGAGTTGTTCCCAATTCCCAATTCCCCGTCTAGTCCTGCTAGCAGTTCTAGATGTTCTAGCACATCTAGCTCTAGCAACTAACAACTAGCGACTAGCGACTTGTGAATGTTGCCAGTTTCAATTCCAGTTTCCGGACGAGTTTTTGAGTGTTTGTGTGTTTGAGTTTAAGGTGTTCCGCGCTAGGCGCTACGATCTACCAACTTTAAACTTCAAACATCAACCTTTAAACTTTAAACTTCAAACTTTGAACTTTGAACTTTATCGCCTTGTCATAAAAGCGCGGTCTTGTTATAATGGCAATGAAGGCAGGATCGCAGGAGGGCGACGCTATGCACAAGTTGACTGAAATGGGGGTTTCCGTGGTGGTTCGAAAATTGGCGGTTCTCGCCGCTCTTGCTGCCTTTGCAACAACGGCCAGTGCGGGGACGATGAATGTTTTCTCCGAATACATCGGTACGACTTCATACGCCTCGCCATCCCAGGCACGGCAGGATGCCTACGCCGCATTCCTCACCACGGGCAACAAGGACTTCGGCTTCTTCTGCGGTCCCAGCAGCGCCGGTAATTTTGGATTCACGCACGCGGACTACGCCAAAAGCGCGAGCGACAAGGCCAGCGGAAAAGCCGGATTTCATATCTTCGTCTACAAGACGGCGCGGTGGCGTCTCCTCAAGCAGTACAACATGTCGACCGCCAGCAACAAGAGCAGCTCGGCGAACGCCTGCGTGGTGGAGGATAAGACGACGGGTGAGCAGTTCGCTGTTATCATGTACACGACATCCACATTCGAATACTCCTCCGGCGGGACTCCGGCAGGCCCCATCGGAACCATGCGGAGCAATTGCAAGACGGACTACCCGAATGCCAGGGTTCTCATTTGCACGACGCTTCAGTATGGCTTGTTTTCCGGCAGCCAGCTCAACGCCTATCTGGTGAACCAGGGTTTCACGCAGGCGCGTGACGGGACGTCGTGCGGTGCAATATACGCCCAGAACCACGCCTCCCGCTCGGCGCTTTCCGCCTCTTCTGCATCGTGGCTCGACAACGCCGCCGAACCGGCCGCGTTGGCCACGGTCACCTACCGCCAGCAGTTTACCATCGCCTTCGAGGACTGGGACGGCACATCCCTTGGTGCCGCGCAGACGGTGTACGCCGGCGAAGATGCAACGCCTCCCGCCGACCCGACGCGCGAGGGTTACACCTTCACCGGATGGAGCGGGTCGTACCAGAACGTCCAGGCGAACGCGACGCTCACGGCGCAGTACGTGATCAACACCTACACGGTGCGCTTCCTCGACTGGGATGGCTCAGTGCTAAAGAGCGAGACGGTCAACCACGGCTCCGACGCGACGCCGCCTGCCGATCCGGTGCGCACAGGCTGGCGGTTCACAGGCTGGCAGGGCGACTACACCGGCATTACCGCCGCCACGGACATCACCGCCACCTACGTCGAGGCCACGGCCGTCACGCATTGGGTAACGTTCCTCGACTGGGACAACACGCAGCTCTCGCGGCAGGAAATCGTAGAGGGCGAGGACGCAACGCCACCTGCCGATCCCGACAACCGTCCCGGCTGGCACTTCACCGGCTGGCAGGGTAACTACACGGCTGTAGCGCAGGACGAAACCGTCACGGCGCAGTACGCAATCAACACCTATGTGGTGACTTTCCAGGACTGGGACGGCACCGAACTCAAGACTGAGACGGTCGAGCATGGTTCCGACGCAACGCCTCCCGCGAACCCTACGCGCACGGGCTGGCACTTCACCGGATGGAGCGGCACGTACCAAAACATCCAGGCCGCCACGACAATCACGGCGCAGTACGAAATCGACACATTTACCGTCACGTTCCAGTACACGAACGGCGTCGTCATCGCGACGCAGACGGTCAACTACCAAAGCTCCGCGACCCCGCCGGCGAATCCCGCACCCATCGAGGAGGACACCGTCTTCTACCGCTGGGACGGCTCTTATTCGTCCATCACGGAAGACACCACGGTTACGGCGGTCTTCGTACCCAACGTGATTGAAATCGGCACGGGAGCGGAATTCGCCGAATACATGGCGTCCAGCCTCGTTTCGCTATCCGGCGTCACGTTCGCCTTCACGAACGACATCAGCCTGTCCGGCGTCACCTACACGCAGCCGAGCGGTGATTTCAACGCCACGCTCGACGGGCGCGGGCACACACTCACGCGGCTTTCGCTCAGCAAGGACAAGCCGAATTTGATTGGAACCCTCAAGGGAACGGTGCGCGACCTCTGCATCGCGGGGTACAACTCCCCCGGAAATGTCGGCGGAACGGCCGTGGTTGCCTCGTCCTCCAGGGGCGGGACGCTTTCCGGCGTCATCCTCACGAACTGCACATGGTCTCTTCCGTTCGCCACGCCCGGCACCTCGGGCTTCATCTACGATACAGCGTATCCCATGTCCACAATCACGAACTGCTGGCTCATCGACTGCAAGGTAATCGGCAACAACGCCACGCGGGGCGCGCAGGTGATCGGCGGCTTCGTCGCCAAGGCGGCCCAGCTCAAGATGGTCGATTGCCATGTCGTTTTCTCGGACACGAACGTCGTGTCGATTGGCAACGGCATACCCGCCGCCGGCGCGTTCATCGGCCAAGCCGCAGGGGGCGTAACCATCGAGCGCTGCAGCAACAACGCCCGCGTCAAGGTCGCCAGCTCTGTGGCCACCCAGGCCGGTGGCGCGGGCGGCTTTGTGGGTGTCGCCACGGTGAGCGGTTCGCCCACGATCCGCGACTGCGCGAACTTTGGCGTCGTGGAATCGACGGTGCCTGCGTATCCCGCCGGAGGTTTCATTGGCGACGCTGGTTCGGAGAGCGACACGTTCTCGCTTACCGTGCAGAGCTGCTTCAATTACGGCGCTGTCTCCTCGCCTATTGCGGCGGGCGGTCTTATTGGCCGCTATCGGGGCGTGGTCTCGACGCTGAGCAACAACGGAAACTCCGGTGCAGTTTCTTCTGAAGCAGGGTTCGCGGGCGGTCTAGTCGGCCAGATTTGCTATAACGACGCCAACCGGACCTGGCGCATCTGCAATGCCATGCAGGTGGGCGCTGTCTCGACGATGAGCGGCACCGCAGGACTTCTCGTCGGCTGCATCGAGGAATCCGACCTCGTCGGCCTCACGCTGTCCGTTAGCAACACCTGGATTGCCGGCTCGGCGACGATTTCGGACGGCGGACAGGCCGGAGTACTCTTCGGCGGACGCGACATAACGGCCGAGAACGAATTGGCGATTGAGTTGCGCGAGAGCAAGGTGCTTGAGGCCAACGCATCGCTTCCGCACTACTACGACCGCGGCAACGAGCCGACTTCGCTGGAGGAGCAGCCGGCAACGTTCGGCGCGGATGCCCTTACCAGTTGGACGATCCGCAACGCCCTGAACGCCTACGTTTCCGAGCACAGCGGGTATACGATGTGGATACAGGGGAATGCATTCCCTGAACTTGCGACGTTCGGCACCGAGCATGTGTCGGGATTCA
The DNA here is from genome assembly GCA_946623785.1 of uncultured Verrucomicrobiota bacterium. Lineage (GTDB taxonomy): Bacteria > Verrucomicrobiota > Kiritimatiellia > RFP12 > UBA1067 > CAMORM01. The sequence continues at coordinate 10,625 of CAMORM010000035.1, read as the reverse complement.
TGGTTATTGTTCGGTAGTTTGAGGTTTGAAGTTTGATGTTTGAAGTCTGAAGTTGCCAGGGAGGTGGAGCTTCCAGCTCCGCCAAGGGGGGATTTGGCGAGGGTGTGCTTGAGGGAACGGCTGTCCCGGCCGTTCGGAACGGGCGAGACGCCCGTTCTCCCAGTGCTGTGGCTGGGCACTAGGCATCAAACATCAAACTTTAAACATCAAACTTGCAACTACAGCCCGACACCCCACTTTTGGGGGGTTGCTGGACAACGGGGCGTTTGCTATACTCCATTCAGAAACAGGGAAAAGTTGTTGTCTGAAAGGCCCGCGACATGAGAACTGCGAAACATCTTGCCATTGTCCGCTTTGCGGCTGCCTGCGCCGTGGCTGCCGCGGCGCTTGGTGCATTTGCCGCGAAGCCGCAGCCGAAGGGCAAGTCCAAGGGCGCGCCTGCGCCCGCGAAGAAGGCGGTGGACCTCTCCGGCATAAAGCCCGCAGAGGGATGGAAGGACCCGGTGGCCGCATGGGGCTCTGCGCCGAGCCAGAGGACGTCCACGCGGGAGAGGGTTTCGCTGAACGGTTTCTGGGCTTTCGGAGTGGACAACGACGGCGCGTCCATCGAGCGCGCGCCGACAGTTCCCTACCTCAAGTACTACTTCAAGGTCCCCGGGAAGTGGCCGAGCGGCGGCAAGCACACGAAGAACGGGGGCGGCGTGTGGGATGCGCAGGGGCGGGACCATTTCGGAGCGGACGTCGACAGCATCAGCGGCGCGTGGTACGCCCGGACGGTCGAGGTGCCTTCCGCATGGAACGGGCGGCGCATACTGCTTTCCTTCGACGCGATTCCCTCGGCTGTGCTTGTGTACGTTGACGGCAAGAAGGCCGGCGAGGCGTTCTTCCCGAGCGGCGAAGTCGACCTCACTTCCTTCATCGGCGCGGGGAAGCACGAGATAGCGTTGTACACCTCGGCGAAGCTGCCGGAGAAGGTCATAACGGCGTTCGACGCGCCGGACACGGCGCGCTCGTACACGAAGAAGTCGATCGAGAACCGCGGCATCTTCGGCGACGTTTCGCTTGCGGCGGAACCGAAGGGCGTGCGCATGACCGACGTGCAGGCGAGGCCATCCGTATCGAAGAAGCGCATCGACTTCAGCGTAGGCCTCTCCAATGTCCCCGCGTCGCTCCCGGCTCTCAAGGCGGTGGCGGTCGTCGAAAAGGGCGGCAAGGAGGTGAAGCGGTTCGAGTCGGCGGGCGTGAAGCCGGATGCCAATGGCCGTTTCGTGTTCGGCGGGGCGTGGGCTGATCCCGTGGTCTGGGACTTCGACGCTCCGGAGAACCTCTACACGCTGCGCGTCTCGCTCGTGGCAGGCGGAAAGACCGTCGATGAATTGTATCCCGAGACCTTCGGATTCCGCGAGATCCGCATCGACGGGCGGAACCTCCTCGTCAACGGCACGCCCGTCCACCTCCGTCCGCGCAACAGCGTCTACGGCGCCGAAGGCGCCGTTTCGTACGCCGACTGCCGCAAGGCGATGCGCCTCCACCGAGCCTTCGGATTCAACGCCATCGTCTTCCACAAGTTCATCTACGGCTACTCAGAGGGCGACACGGCGATGCTCGACATGGCGGTTCGCGCCGCCTCGGAGGAGGGGCTTGCGTGCATTCTCTCGATGCCGCACCCGAACCGCTTCGACGATCCGAAGAGACCGCACCACTGGACGTACGGGCCGGCCTACGAGCGCATCGTCCGCCACCTCGTTCGCCGCTTCCAGAACGTCCCGGGAGTTGTTCTCTGGTCCTCCACGCACAACCAGACAGGCTACGAGTCCGACCAGAACCCAATGCTCATCACCGGCCGTCCCGAGGATGTCCCGACAGGCATCGTCAACTGGCGGCAGCGTTTCCGCCAGCTCGCGCTCAAGGCGAACGAGATCGTGGCGTCGATCGACCCCACGCGTCCGCTCTACCACCACGAGTCGGGCGCCGAGGGGACGTTCTACACGCTCAACTGCTATCTCGACTGGGCGCCGATACAGGAGCGCAGCGACTGGTTCGAGCACTGGGAGAAGAACGGCGTGATGCCGCTGGTGATCGTCGAGTGGGGGCTTCCGCACCAGGCGAGCTGGTCCAGCTACCGCGGCGGACCGAAGGGCGTGAACATCTGGTCTGCGCGCGACTGGACGCAGCAGTGCTGGATAAACGAGTACGACTCCGCCTTCCTCGGGGAGGACGCGTTCCGCGGCTCGCCGGGGAAGAACCTGCTGATGGACCGCCACCAGCTCAAGATACAGGGCAACAAGCCGGTGTACTACGGCGGCAACTTCAACGACGTGCTGATGAACGAGCCCGACTACCACGCGGTGCTCACCGCGTACGCGTCGCGCAACCTGCGCGACATCCGCGCGCGCGGCGTGACGTCGATCCTGCCGTGGGACATCGAGTACGAGTTCTTCACGAACAACCCCGCTATCCCGTCGGGCGTGCGGCTGCGCGCGGACGCGTTCGCGGACGACATCCGCGGGTTCGGCTCAGTCCGCAGCGACTACGAGTTCGGGCTGTTCGACGAGGCGGACGGCCTTCCGCGCGGCGTAGCCCTCGCTGCGCGCGAGGCGTGGCGCGACCAGATCGCGTGGATCGCCGGGCCGATAGGCGACTTCACCATGGTGAACGACACGTACCGCAAGGGCGAGACGGTAAAGAAGTCGCTCGTGATCCTCAACGACACGCGCCGCGCGCGCACAGTGGAATGGGTCTGGAAGGCGGGCGCGTCCGGAGCGAAGGGAACGGTCAAGGTCGCTCCTGGCGGCCGCGCGGACGTGCCGGTGGAGTTCGAGGTCCCGCGCGATGCGCAGGGCGACACGCTTGCCATCCGCGCGGCGTTCCGCAACGCCGGCGGATCAGAATGGACGGCGAAGGATTCGTTCGAGCTCAAGCTGCTGCCGGCCGCTCCCGCCGCCGTCAAGAACATGTCGCCGTTTTCGCAGGAAATATTCCTCTTCGACCCCGAGGGGACGGCCGCTCCGCTTTTCGACTCGCTCGGCGTGAAGTACCGCAAGCAAGGGGATGCGAAGACGGCCGGGCTTCTCGTGGTAGGGCGCCGCGCGCTTCCAAAGTTGCCAGCAGACCTCGCGGACGCGGTGCGCTCCGGCAGCATCCCCGCGCTCGTGCTTGAGCAGGACACGGCGACTCTCCGCTCGCTCGGCTTCCGCGTGCAGGAGCACGGGCTGCGCAATCTCTTCGCGCTTGATCCGATCCTGGCGGGACTCGACATTACCGACTGGCGCGGGCGCTCCACGCTTCTTGCGGAGTCGCTGAACGATGATCCGAACAAGGCGACATTCCCGCGCTGGGACTGGGACGGCCACAGCAACACGCGCGTGTGGCGCGCGGGCAACCGCGGGATGGTCTCGGGAGTGCTTCCCGAGAAGCCCGCGATCGGCGACTTCCGCGCGCTTGCGCACGGCGGATTCGACCTCCAGTACGCGCCCGTCATGGCGTACCGGAACAACGGCGCGAGCGTTGTCTTCTCGCAGCTCGACATCTGCGGGCGCACCGAGCGCTCGCCCGAGGCGGAGGAGGCGCTTGCCGCGCTGATCCGCATTGCATCCGGCCCCGTAACGGCCGTAGCGCCGCGCAAGGTCAGGGTGCTCGAAGGAAAGGACGGCAAGGCGGCCGCGCTGCTGTGCGAGCTCCGCATTCCGTTCGAGGCGGCGAACTCGCCCGCCGACGCCCAGGGCGGCATACTCGTGGTTGGGCCGGGTGCGAACGCGGGTTCGCTCGAGTCTGCCGTGAAAGGCGGGGTCAACGTGCTTGCGCTCGGCCTTTCGGCGGACGAGGCGAACAAGATTCTTCCGTCGATAGGCGCGAAGAAGTGCGGCAGGCACGAATACCCCGAGCTCAACGAAGGGCTGAACGCGCCGGTGTTCAGGGGCGTGTCGAACGCCGACATCCAGTGGATCTACCCGAACACGCTCGAGAAGGTCGGGCGCTTTGGCAAGGACGTCCTGGTGACGCGCCAGATCGGCAACGGGCACGCGGTGTTCTGCTCGATAGCCCCGTGGGTCTTCGACGAGAAGGAGATCGCCTGCCGCCACCACCGCCGCCGCGCGCAGGCGCTTGCGACGCGCCTTCTCTGCAATCTCGGCGCCTCGCCGGACGACGGCTTCCTCGCAAGGCTCGGCCCGGCGAAGAAGGGCGTGCTGGCCGCGGCGCTCTATGCAGACAAGTCGCGCGCCGACGACGACCCGTACCGCTACTACCGCTGGTAGGGGCAGGCATCTTAAAGGAAAAGGAGACATATGATGGAACCAATATTGACGAAGCCAATATCCGACAGACGCGAATTCATACGCGACGCCCTGGGCGCAGCTGCGCTGGGTGCGCTTGGCGGATGCAACGCCGTGAAGCCCGGCGGGTCCGGCGCTGCTGCCGCGAGTCCGATCAGCGCCATCAACACGGCAAGCACCATCAGCACCGAGGGCACGGCCGGTACCGCAAGCGCCGCGGGCAGCACGACTGCCGCGGCGAAGTCGTCCGAGGACCTGATCGGATACCCGTATCCCGGCTGGACGCCGGGCGAGCTGGACATCCACCTCATACACACCGGGACTGGCGAGAACACCTTCATGATATTCCCGGACGGCACAACGATGCTGCTCGACTGCGGGTACAACAGGCGCCGTCCGCCGGACTACGCGGATGCGATTCCGCCGGCGCCTGACGGCACGCGCCGCGGAGGAGAGTGGGTGCGCCGCTACATCGAGAGGCTCGGCGCGCGCCGCGAGATCGACTACCTCGTGGTGTCGCACTGGCACGCCGACCACTTCGCCGGGATACCGGACGTATCGAGGACGTTCCGCTTCCTGAACTACTACGACCACCAGTACCCGGACGTGGGGAAGTACCGCCTCAACGCCGACATGTGGGACTTCGAACAATTCCAGTCGTGGCTTACAACCGCGCTTGGCAGGGGCATGAAGCGCGAGCCGTTCAACGTCGGCGCGCTGAACCAGATCAGGCTCCGGTTCGACCCGTGGGGCAAGTACGGGGAGTCGTTCAGCATCCGCAACATCGCGGCGAACGGCGTGGTGTGGGACGGCAAAGACGGTCTGGTCGACTGCGCGGCGGAGCACGTGAAGGCGACGGGCGCGACGGGCATCCAGGAGAACATGCTGTCCTCCGTGCTGCTCATCCGCTACGGCGCGTTCTCGTACTTCACGGGCGGCGACCTCGAGGGAGGCTTCGTGGGGGCGGACGGCAAGAGCTACCTCTACGAGGCTCGTGTGGGCGAAGTCGCGGGCCCGGTGCAGGTCTGCAAGACTAACCACCACGCATACTGGACGGCGATGCAGGACGGGTTCGTAAAGGCGGTGCGGCCGAAGCTGTTCGTGTCAAGCTCGTGGAGCCCCAACCAGCAGAACCTCGAGTCGCTGAAGCGCATGATGTCGCCGGAGAACTACAAGGGCGCGCGTATCGTTGCGTACGGCGCGATCCCGGACTTCAGGATGCGCGAGTTCCGCGAGAACGGGCTGGACGGTTGCCTTGCCCCGGCGGGCCACTCCGTGGTGAAGGTCGAGCCGGGCGGCGCGGCGTTCAAGCTCTACACGCTTTCGGCCGCGGACGAGTCGATGAGGGTCATCGGCGTGCGGGAATTCACATGCGTCTGAAATCAGCAAAGGGGGAATGGAGATGAATGGACTGGCAATGGCCGCGGTTTCGTGCCTCGCCGTGCTTGCGGCGGCCGCGCAGGAGGCGCCGAAGCCGTTTTCGTTCGTGCACGACGCGAAGCTCGCGTGGAACAAGAAGAAGCCCGTTTCGTGGGTCGAGAAGGACGGTGCGAAGGTGCTGAAGCTCGATGGCGGTCCGGACGGCGGCTCGGGCAAGGTCGAACTCAAGTGCCCCGAGGCGTTCGAGCGCTTCCGCGGGATGGAGGTCGAGTTCGTGCTTGAGTACATGCTCGAGGACGCCAAGCAGCGCCCGAGCAAGTGGGACAAGAAGCAGATGGAGCCGTTCCGCCCGGTCACCTGGCACTGGGAGCACGCTGACGCCGAGTGGTCGAGCTGGGAGCGCCCGTGGGTGAAGATGCCCGAAGGCGGCAGCACGGAAGGCTGGCAGGTGAAGCGCTTCCGCTCGTGCATCGAGAAGGACGACATACTCCAGAAGGCGGGCATCGAGCTGCACGCCTCGTTCGGAAGCGGCGCGCTGTACGTGAAGGACTACCGCATCGAGGCGGCGAGGGACGCGTTCATGGACGGGATCGTCGAAAAGGCTGGCGCGAAGATCCCCGAGGGATACAGGTGCGAGTACTCGAAGAAGTGGCTCGACGGGAAGAAGCGCCGCGGCATCGTGGCGATCTGGTCGTTCAAGCCGGAGGACTTCGAGAAGATAGCTGGCTGGGGATGCGACCTCGTGAGGATGTCGCGCTTCAAGCCGCTTGAGGACGACTACGAGAAGCTCGAGGCGCGCCTTGCCGTCCTCAAGAAGCACAACATCAGGGTCGTCTTCGCGCCGACGACCCCGGGCGGGAAGGGCAACCGCAACAAGTACGCGATCTTCAACAGCGACTCCGACCGCGAGAAGTTCCTGCAGGGATGGGAGAAGCTCGCCACGTACTTCAAGGGCCGCGACGACGTGTGGGCGTTCGGCATCATGAACGAGCCGTTCCAGGGCCTGTTCGGCAACACGCACGACAAGTACAACTACTGGCAGCTCGTCTACGAGGCGATCAGCCGCATCAGGGCGATAGACCCCGACCGCCCGATCGTGGCGACGGCCGACGCGGGCGGCAGCCCGGGCGACTACCTGCTCCACTTCATGCGTCCGTATCCGTTCAAGGACGTGTGGTACGAGCTCCACTTCTACAGCCCGCTCGCTCTCACGCACTACGGCGTGCTGGGCAAGAGGATGGACCCGAAGAAGCAGCAGTACCCCGGCATGAAGATTCTTGGCCCCACGCCCTGGGACAAGGCCATGCTCTCGCGCATCTTCGACAAGCGCAGGGAGTTTGCTGAGAAGTACGGCGCGCGCTGGTTCGTGGGCGAGTTCTCGTGCATGCGCTGTATGCCTGGCGCCGCGCAGTGGCTCGACGACTGCTGCAACATCTTCGATGCCGCGGACGACGTAGACATGTGGGCGTACCACTCCTACGGCGAATACCACGGCTGGAACCTCGAGTACGAGGAGGAGACCCCATACGAGGGCAAGCCCAAGAAGATGCCCAAGGGCGAGGAGTGCTCTCGCATGAAGGTGATGAAGGCACACTGGGCGGAGAACGGGCGTTAGTCGCTAGTTCAAAGTTTGAAGTTTGATGTTTGAAGTTGTTAGTTGTTACTAGAAAGGGAAGGAAAATGAAGAGTGCAAAGTTGGTGATAATGGCCGGAGTCGCTTCGGCCGTAATGGCATGCGCTGCCGCGCCTGCTGAAGGTGCTTCGGCGGTCAAGCTGCCCTCGAAGGACAAGTTCAAGATCGTAGTGCTCGCCGGACAGAGCAACATGGCCGGGCGCGGGAAGATCGACCTCAACGACAACCGCCCGCATCCGCGCGTTGTCATGCTGAACCGCGAGGGCAAGTGGGTGCCGTGCGTCGATCCGGTGCATTTCGACGTCAACGGCTCTGGCGTAGGCCCGGGCAAGGCGTTCGGCGAGGCGCTTGCCGACAGCGATCCGTCGATCACGGTCGGGCTCGTTCCGTGCGCTATCGGCGGGAGCCCGATTTCGGTATGGGAGCCCGGCAAGTCCTTCCAGAAGGGGAAGACGGTATGGCACCCCTACGACGACATGGTGGCGCGCGTCACGAAGGCGAAGGAGCAGGGCACGCTCGCGGCGATCCTCTGGCACCAGGGCGAGTCGGACTGCATGCGCCGCTGCGGATACCTCTACCAGGTGAAGTTCCCGGCGTTCGTGGAGCGCATGCGCCGCGACCTCGGCGCCGAGGGGGTCCCGCTGATCGTCGGCGGGCTTCATCCGAAGACATGCCCGGGGTGGTTCGGGAACATCCTCGCGAGGACGCACAAGGACACGTGCGAGAAGCTCTACGGCCCCGGCCTGTACGTTCCGGCGAAGGACTGGCCGCTCGAGGCTGACAACATCCACTACACGGGCGCTGCGCAGCGCGATTTCGCGAAGCTCTACTTCGCCGCGTACAAGGAGGTTGCCGCACGCCTCGCCAAGGAGCCCGACTACTGGAAGAAGATCGAGTCGCTCCCGAGCGTCCCGGACAACTGCGTTGTTCCCGCGGACCAGATGCAGTCGGTGCCCGAGAACCTTCCCGAGAGGATCGAGAAGTACGCATTCCCCAAGGGCCGCCGCCGCTAGCGCGCTCCTTCCGGGAGGTCCGTGCGCGGCTGAAAATTGCGCAAAAGCGCTATTGACTGACGGCGTCCGTTTAGATATACTACCGCCCGCACTTTTTCGAGGAATGGATCCTCAAGGAAAAGGCAGAGGAAAAACAATGGAAGCATACGCAGTACTCGAAACCGGCGGCAAGCAGGTGCTTGTCAAGGCCGGCGACAAGATCGAGATTGAAAAGCTCTCGACCGAACCGGGCAACGAAGTTGTCCTGGACACCGTCTGCGCCATCTCCGATGGCACGACGCTCAAGGTTGGCGCCCCCTACGTGGAAGGCGCCAAGGTCACGCTCACCGTCGACGCCGTGAAGCGCGGCAAGAAGGTGATCAACTTCAAGGCCAAGCGCAGGAAGGGCGACCGCCGCACGGTCGGCCACCGCCAGCAGCTCACGGTCGCAACGGTCAAGGCCATCGCCTAAGGCAGAAAGGAACGACAGAAAATGGCAACTTCCGCATCTGCACGCAACGGCCGCGACTCGAACCCGAAGTTCCTCGGCGTCAAGGCATACGACGGCCAGCTTCTCAAGGCCGGCTCCATCATCGTCCGCCAGCGCGGCACCAAGATCCACGCCGGCGCGAATGTTGGCTGTGGCCGCGACTTCACGCTCTTCGCCCTCAAGGACGGCAAGGTGAAGTTCATCGACCGCATGAACCGCAAGTGGGCGACGATCGTCCCCGTCGAGTCCAAGTAACCCGACAGGCGGTCCACGCAGAAGGGCGGCGCAATCGCGCCGCCCTTTTCCTTTCCCCGCACTGGTTCTGGAGTTCCCCCATTTTTTGAAGGCAGAATTATACTTCGCCCAATTTTGCGAAGCGCAACCACAAATACTCCCCTCTTGCCACCGTCGCTTGGATTGTCTATGCTACAAGCATCCTGCGAGGCGCATGCGCGGCGCGGGAACATAGTCCGGAAAAGGGTGGTTCGCGGTCCGCCGCACCACACCGGTAGGGACGGCGTTCCATCGCCGTCCGCATAGGGCGGGCGCGCCGCGCACGCCGCAATCCCCGGTGATTTCCCTGCTGCGCCGCCAAGCCAAAGTCGTTCCAAGTCGTCGCGCCGGATGCGCAAGCAACTACTGTGACGCGAGACGTTAGACGTGAGACGCTAGGATAGACGTCAGACGCGAGACATGGAGCCTTGCCTATAAGTTGGTAGTTTCCTACATTCCCGTGCGTGCCGCGGGCAGCGCGCTTTCAACATCAAACTTCAAACATCAAACTTCAAACTTCAAACCCGAAACCCGAGCCCTGACTTCAAACTTTTAACTTCCGCTCTTGCCACCGGCGCTTGGATTGTCTATGCTACAGCCATCCTGCGAGGCGCATGCGCGGCGCGGGAACATAGTCCGGAAAACGGAAAGGGAGTTCATAGTCTGATGTTTGATGTTTGATGTTTAAAGTTTGATGTTAGAAGCTCGCAACTTTGAGCTTGATCCCCCTGTTTTTGATTCTCCGCCACCCGATTGTTTGGTACAATTCCAGCGTGAAACTGATTCTGGCATTGCTACTGCTCTTATGCGCGTCCTTTACCGGGCTGGCGGTCGGGACATTTGTCCTCAGCCCTATCCTTGAGCCTGACGCGGAAGCGGTGACGAATGTGCCTGTTGTGGTGAACACACGGTTCGACATAATGATTCGGTAGGTGGTACTATGAACAACTCTTCATATATCAGCTGCCTCGTTTTTGCCGTGCTTGTTTTCTGGATTGGCTTTGCGGTTAAACGTTGCCCGTCGGCTCTTCGCATTCTGCGGCGGGATGTGTTGGCCGTGCTGTTGGTTTTTGCCGTTGCCGCGTCGCTTGTCGCAGACAAGACGAACGGGCTCATGCGCATCATCGGGCAATTGCGCTCCCCCGCGCCAGTTGCCGTCACAGTGACGGCCGGGGATGTTGCGCGTGGTTGGAGAGTAGAGAGCGTCAGCACAAATGAAACAATGTCCTACGAGATGCCTACGAACGCAGCGTATGTCGGCAGCTGGCATGTGCACGGGGCAAGAAGCTCGTTCGGGAACAACAAGGTTGATTTCAGCGCATTGCGGACAGCGCGACCTACCGGTGGGGAGTGGTCGTTCCCTATTGGGACAAACACCGATTCGTTCTCGTCGTTCTGGTATTTCGTAGACGGCAGGATACGCCCGACGCCGCGCGACGCTGTGCACGAGATTCGTGCGGCGGGTGGGCCGATGTTCGCCGCGCCGGGGCTTAGCCGTCTTTGGACGGCGGAAGAGTCCGACGGAAGCCAAAGCCTCACATGGGAGAACTTCTTCCTCGGGAACGACACGAATACGCCCATCA
>CAMORM010000034.1 GCA_946623785.1 uncultured Verrucomicrobiota bacterium | reverse complement strand
GGCAATGGTACGACACGCGCTCGGGGTCGCTCCACGCAGCGCGCGCAAGTTCCGTGGCCTTCTGCTCGCCGGCAGGCCCCGCCCATACGTCCTTGCTGCCGGAACCGACTGCCAGAAGGCGCGGGGCGACGCACGAGAGCAGCTCGTGCTGGTCGTACGGCATCTCCTTCTCGCGGTTCACCCAGAGCGTGTAGTCAAGGCAGAACCAGTACTGGAACGTGCGGACGATGTGCGCGATGTGCTCAGACTTCTCTAGGTCCATGTGGTTGAGCTTCGCTCCGCTGCAGCCGGATCCGTTGACGCACGTCATCGCAAAGCGCTTGTCGGTCACAGCCGCCCAAAGCGCCGTCTTCCCGCCGCGCGAATGTCCTATTACAGCCACGCGCTTGGCGTCGATCTCGGGCACGGTCTCCAGCCAGTCCAGGGCGCGGCTAGCGCCCCATGCCCATGCGGAAATCGTCCCCCAGAGCTTTGGCTTGCGGTAGGGGCCGGGCTTCTCGAACGCCTCGAACACGCCCTTCGTGTTGCCCGTGTTGTAGTCAGGCGCGACCGCCCAGGTGTGGAACGAGACGGCCGCAAACCCGCGCGCGACGATTTCCTCGACGGGAAAGAACGGGCTCTTCTCCTCGCGCTCCGGGTCGCAGTTCTTGGCGTAGTCCCTGTTGCATATCAGGAGGAATGCTGGGACAGGCCCCTTCGCGCCGGCAGGGATGAACGCGACGACCGGGAACGAATTCGTGCCGCATGGCCCGCCATAGACGATGCGAACCTCCTTGCGGACCATCTTGCCGTCCGGCATAAGCTTGTCTTCGGCGGTCTTCTCGAACTTCAGCAGCGGCGGATGGTCTGCTCCCTCCGGGCGTTTCCCGAACACGTTGTCCGTGAAGAACGAGACTATGTTTCCTCGCGTACGCTTCCCTATCGGGCTGATTTCCGTCTCCGCCGCAAAAGCGGAAGTCACGGACACCGACAGCAGCAAGCACAACAGAATAGTCCTCATTTCAACAAACTCCTTCCTTTTTTCATATTGACGAGAATTATACCACATCGTCTCCTCCGCGGTCCATGCAAAATTGGAAATAGCCGGGAAAGCTGTGATTGGTGTGATTGGACGCATCCGCGAATCGGGCAGAAAACTCAGAGCATGACGCATTTCGGCAGGGCCGCGCGTCCCGCGCCGTTCACGACATCCACGATGTCTTGCGCCTGGACGCAACGCGCCCCGCCAGCGCCAGGATGGCCAGGCACCCGGCGTACCACGCCACACACCACGAAACAGGCCAGGGGGTCAGCTCCACGGATGCGCCTGGTATCGCGGACACGCACGACGAGCACCACACCATGAGCCGCGTCGAAAGCGCGGCCAGGTTGTTCGCCGCCGCGGCGAGCGGGGTCCATATGTAGCTCAGGGCGAGCCCCGCCATCCCGGCCGTGACCGTCACGCCCGCAAGCGGCAGCACCACGATGTTCGCAACGAGCCCTCCAGGCGTGAACCTTCCGAACACGTGCGCCGCAATCGGCACTCCCGCCGCCCACGCGGCGAGCGACACCGCAAGCCCGCCCCGCAGCCGGCGCACAAGCCAGCCAACGAAGAAAAGCGCGTTCGCGCGCGCCCTATGCCCGAGCTCGCGCTCAAGCTTCCCCAGCTCCTCGACCTTAAGCGGCCCCTGCGGCAATGCCTCCGCGACATTCAGCCAGAGCGCGATCCCCAGCATCACCGCGAACGAAAGCGTGCACCCGACGTCGAAAAGCCGCTCCGGCGAAAGCGCGTATACGGCAAGCGCCGTCAGCGACCAGGCGGCAATCGTGTCGCCCCTTCGTCCGAACGCCGGTGCCGCGAGGCACACGGCCGCCATCGCCGCGGCGCGAACGGCCGAGGGACGCGCGCCCGTAACTAGCGCGTACGCGGCAAGCAGCGGAATCGCCACCAGGCCCTGGCGCCTAACGTCGAGACGACAGCAGCACGCGAGAAAAAGGAGTATCTTGGCGATTACCATGACGTGAAGCCCCGATATCGCGAACACATGGACCGTGCCTGCGTCCACGAACATGCTCCGCACGTCCTTCGGCAGCGAAGCCCGCCTCCCGAGGATCATCGCGCGGTGGAGGTCTGCCGTCAGCGGATCGCGTTCCAGCCCTATCCCCGCTCGACACGAAAGCCCGTCCGAAACGTCGCGCAGGATTCCGGCAACCGACATCCGCGGCGCAGGCGCAACGCGCTCTGCCGCGCCTGGACGGTGCGCCCACAGCCTGTACGCCCCGAAGCGCGGCTTGCCGCCCCGCGGCCGCGAGAGCCATCCCCTGCAGCGCCATGTCTCGCCCGGCGCCGGATACTCTCCGCCTTCCGGCACCGTGACAGCGACATAGACCGGCACGCCATGTGCGGACGACCGGAAAGTCACGCGCTCGCCGGGATCGCCGCCCCGCTCCGACGGCGGATAAGTCTCCTCGACCTCGAGCTCCAGCGTGCGCTCGCGCGCCGGCCCGTCTGAAGGAAGCGCAGTCAGCGAGGAAAGCCCGAGGTCGGTATGCGCCGCAAGCGCCGCTCCCGCCAGCGCGACTACCACGGGCCACGCCCAGCCAAGCTTCCATCCGTACGCGGCCAACGCAACGGCGGCGGCCGCGAGAGCCGCCATCCACCACATCCCGCCGATCGCCGGAACGGCAAACGCCGCGGCCTCGCCGGCCACAAGCGACACCGCCGCCACAAACAGGACATTTCCCCTCTCTGAAAAGACGCTTTTCACCCGACCGGCTATTATACCACACCGCCTCTTTGGAGGTCCACGGAAATTGGACGCGGCAGGGCCGCCAGATCCAACTATCCATGCCGTATCTCTTTTTGGTATAATTCGCGCATGCAACCGATTCAGTCACCTGCACCAGACTCTCATCTGCTAAAATGGTCCGGCGACACTCTCGAAGTGACGCTCAAGCTCGAACGGCCCGCAAAGGGACGGGCCGTGCTGCGCACCGACATCGGAAACGCCGCCGTAATCCGGCGCGAGACGATCGACTTCACCGAGCGCGCCGCAACGCCCCTCGCCCGCGGCTGGCACGACGTCGAAATGGCCGAAACGCGCGCCGGCGAGTTCTCCGCGACCATCCCCCTCCGCGAAGTAGGGGTGTTCTCAGCGAAGGCCTGCTTCTTCCCCGCCGACGGCTCTGCCCCGCTCTGGCCAGAAGGCGGAGATCTCCACGTCAAGGTCGCCCCTGCGCACACGCGCAGGGCGAACTCGATCTACACCGCGTACGTGCGCCAGTTCGGCGCGGCCCTGCGAGAGAACCCCGTAAACGCCCGCACGAAGCCGGCCATGGAGGAGCTCGACAGGTGCGGCTTCAGCGTGATTCCCCCTTCCGGCACGTTCAGGAACCTCGCCGCGCACCTCGACCACATCATGGACACGATGGGCTTCCGCATCGTCCAGGTCCTGCCGATCTTCCCCGTACCGACTACGTTCGCGCGCATGGGGCGCTTCGGCAGCTCCTTCGCCGCCGTCGACTTCCTTTCCGTCGACCCCGCGTGCGCAGAGTTCGACAAGCACGCGACCCCGCTCGACCAGTTCGGCGAGCTTGCCGACGCGATCCACGCGCGCGGCGGGCTCCTCTACCTCGACCTCCCCGCCAACCACACCGGCTGGGCCGCAACACTCCAGACCCACCACCCCGAGTGGTACAGGAAGGAGAAGGACGGCTCATTCCACTCGCCGGGCGCGTGGGGTGTCACATGGGCGGACCTCGTGGAGCTGGACTACTCGCTGCCCGAGCTGCGCGAGTACATGGCGGACGTCTTTCTCTTCTGGTGCCGCCACGGCGTCGACGGATTCCGCTGCGACGCCGGCTACATGATCCCCGACTCCACATGGCGCTACATCGTAGCCCGCGTCCGCGAGGAGTTTCCCGGCACGGTGTTCATGCTCGAGGGCCTGGGCGGAGACCCGCTCGTGACCGACAACCTCATCTCCAACGCCGGGCTCGACTGGGCGTACTCCGAGACTTTCCAGACACTCGACCGCGGCGCGTTCGAGTGGTACCTCCCCAAGTGCATCGAGATATCCGAGTCGCGCGGCCCGCTCGTCCACTTCGCGGAAACGCACGACAACGACCGCCTCGCAAAGAACGGCCGCACCTGGGCCAGGCTCCGCGTGGCGCTCTCCGCCCTCCTCTCGCAGCAGGGCGCATGGGGCTTGACGAACGGCGTGGAGTGGTTCGCCACAGAAAAGGTCGACGTCCATGGAGCGAGCTCCCTCAACTGGGGCGCGCGGGAGAACATGGTCGACCTCGTTGCGCGCCTCAACCGCCTCACCGCCGAGCATCCGGCGTTTGGCACGAACACGCACATCGAGATGGTACAGCGCGGCGAGGGCAACTTCATCGCCGTGAGGCGCACTTGGCACGAAGGCCGCGTGCTCGTACTGCTGAACCTCGACTGCAACGCCGGGTGCAACGCGAAATGGGACCCGAAGGCGTTCCCGAAGTGCACCGCAAAGGACCTCGTGACGGGCAAGTCGTTCGAGGCCGACCCGGAGACTGGAACACCCCTTGCGCCGGGCGAGTTCCTGTGCCTCGAAACGCCCGGCGACTCCGCCTGGGCGGCAAAGGCCACCGCAAAGGAGAGGCGCCGCGAGTCCCTTGACCCCGAGCCGCCCGAGGCCTGCACACGCTGGTCCTATCCGCGCGACACAAGGAGGCGCGTCCCCGTGCCGAACGGCGACTCCCTCGCGATCAAGTCGCCGCGCCCCTTCCGCGCCGTCATCACCGAAGGCGGCCGCGTGCTAGCGTCCGCCTCGTCGGCAACCGCGCACGCCAGGCCCGAAGGCCCCTACTTAGCCGTGATCCCGCCGATACCGTACTCAGGCGACGGCACTGCGTGCCGCAGGCTGAAGCTCGAGATGACGGTATACAACCCGCCTTCGCCGGAACGCCACGCCGGCGCCATGGCGGAGCACGCAAGCGGAGACATCCTCATCTGCCCTCCCGGCGGGGATGCGCGCGTCGAGACGTTCTGCACCCCCGAAAGGCTGCGCCGCGACAGGGAGGCGCTTGCCGTCCTCTCCAACGGCGCCGGCGCAGACTCGTTCGTCCGCGTTGCCTGGGGAGAGACGCTCAGCAAGTACGACTCCCTCTTCTCCGCAAACCCGAACCCGAACGTGCCCGCAGACCGCCTGCGCCTCTGGACTCGCTGCCGCGTGTGGCTGCAGCACCACGGCTACTCCCGCGAAGTGAACCGCGACTGCCTCGCCAGCTTCAGGGTCGCGCCGGACGGAACCACGGCGACGTGGTTCTTCCATGTGCCGTGCGGACTCGGCAAGCAGGCGTCTTTCGCGTTCACGCTCGCCCATGCATTCTTCCTCAACAACGCGAAGCTCGAAGTGAGGCGGTACAAGTCAGGCAAGGACGACACTGACGACGAAGTGCGCCTTGTGTTCCGCCCCGACATCGAGTGGTGCTCCTTCCACGAGCTCACAAAGGCATACGCCGGCGCGGAGCACGCGTACCCCGCCGGCGTGAAGACGCGCGAGGACGGCTTCTCGTTCTCGCCGTACGTGAACGGAGAGTTCACGCTGACGTCCGACAGGGCGAAGTACACGTCCGACGCGCAGTGGTGCTACAACGTCCACCACGAGGTCGACGCGGAACGAGGCCAGGACGGCGAAGGAGACCTGTTCTCGCCCGGTTGGTTCGCCGCCGACTTCGCGCCTGGCGAGGCGATGAGGCTCGAAGCGTCGTTCCGCTGCCCAGGCAACGCGCCAAACACGCGCCCGGCTCCCGCAGACAACTCGCACGCAGAGGCGGAAGACCGCCTCTGCCGCGAACTGGAACGCGATCGCAGGCCACAGCCTGTCGACGAGACGCTGGTCCGCTCCCTCGACCTCTACATTCAGAAGCGCGACGACCTCAGGACCGTGCTCGCAGGGTATCCGTGGTTCCTCGACTGGGGGCGCGACACGCTCATATTCCTCCGCGGCTACATGGCCGCCGGGAAGGTCGACGAGTCCCTCGCCATCCTCACAGCGTTCGCGCGCTTCGAGGAGAAAGGGACGATTCCGAACATCATCCACGGCGAGACGGCCGGAAACCGCGACACGTCCGACGCGCCCCTGTGGCTCATCGTCACGACGGCCGCAGTGGCGGAAAAGCTCGGCACGGAAAAGACCCTCGCGACGGACTGCACTCCGCGCGGATCGAAGCACAGCCGCACGCTTGCTGACGTTGTGTCGTCCATTCTCGCGCACTACCTATCCGGAACGCCGAACGGCATCCGCGTCGACCCCGAATCGGGGCTCGTGTGGAGCCCGACCCACTTCACGTGGATGGACACCAACTATCCCGCAGGCACTCCGCGCGCAGGCTACCCCGTTGAGATACAGGCGCTTTGGATCAGCGCCCTTCGCTTCGCGGCGAAGTCGATCGACGCGAAATGGGGCGAGCTCGCCGAAAAGGCGGCCAAGAGCCTCGCCGGGCTTTTCGCTGTTCCGGGAATCGGACTTGCGGACTGCCTGCGCGCTCCAAACGGAGAGCCAGCGGCAAAGGCGGCGAAGGAGGACGCGCTTCGCCCCAACCAGCTCTTCGCGATAACGCTCGGCGCGCTTCCAGCGTCCGCGCACGCGCTTCGCCGCGAAATCCTGGACGCGTGCGAGGAGCTTCTCGTCCCAGGCGGGAACCGCAGCATCGCAGACCGCGACACGACATGCGACTTCGCCGTGCGCGGCTCCTCGGGGCAGCCGCTCAACTCGCCGCACCATCCGTACTGGGGTTCGTATTCAGGCGACGAAGACACGCGCCGCAAGCCCGCCTACCACAACGGCACCGTGTGGGGATGGACGTTCCCGCTGCACGCCGAGGCGATGGTGAAGACGGCGGAAGCCGATCCCGCCGCAACGCCGGAATCGGTCAAGCTCGCGAAGGCGCGCGCGCTTTCGCTGCTCGCCTCGTCGGTGGAGAACTTCCGCGAAGGCGCGGTCGCGCACCTGTCGGAAAACGCGGACGGCGACGCGCCGCACCACCAGAAGGGATCGCCCGCGCAGGCGTGGAGCGAATCGGAGCTTCTGAGAGTCTGGACGGCATGCAGGTGAACTTCCGCTTTCCGAGGGTGCTGGCGTGGGAGGTCACGCGCCGCTGCCCGATGAAATGCCGCCACTGCCGCGCGGCCGCGGCGGACTTCGCATACGACGGCGAGCTGACCACGGGCGAATGCCTGAAGGTGATCGACTCGCTCGCGTCCCGTGCGGGCGAACCTCCCGCGCCCATGGTAATCTGGACCGGCGGCGAGCCGATGTCGCGTCCCGACCTCGCAGAGCTTGTGCGCGCCGCGAAGGCGCGCGGCATCCGCAGCGTGATGGCGCCATGCGGCGCACTGGTGACGGACGAACGCCTCGCGGAGCTGAAAGACGCGGGGATAATGGCGTGCTCGTTCTCGATAGACGGTCCCGACGCCGAATCGCATGACTCCTTCCGCGGAGTCCAGGGGGCATTCGAAAAGGTGAAGGCGGCAATATCTTCCGCGCGCAGAGTCGGCATGCCTTTCCAGGTCAACGCCACGGTGACGAAGCTCAACTCGCGGCGGCTCGGCGAAATAAGGGACCTAGCCGTTTCGCTCGGCGCGTCGAAGCTCGACCTGTTCTTCCTCGTGACGGTGGGACGCGGGAAGGCGCTTGCTCCTCTGGCCGTATCGGACGAGGAGACGCAGCGCATCCTCGCGTGGATGAAGTCCGTGAAGGAGATTCCCGTGAAGGCGACATGCTGCCCTTCCGGCCCGACGGGGTGCCTGGGCGGACGAGGCTTCGCCTTTCTCTCGCACACAGGCGCTCTGCAGACGTGTGGATTCGTGGAAAAACCGTGCGGATCAGTCAAGGAACATGGCTTCGACTTCCGCGCAACCATAGCGACCGCGTCCAACCCCCTCGGCGAATCGGGGAACTGCCGGAACGTCGCGGCGATGTAGCAATGGCGTCCCCGCCATTGCACGACGGCGAGACGACGCCGCTACATCTCAGCCTCGGCGGGCGGCGCATGGCGCTTCCGCCCCTCCTCGACGACTCCGCCTCCGAGTGCCTTGTACAACGACAGCAGCTTTAGCGATATCTCGCCGCGGGAGATCACGAGCGCCTCCTCGAGCGAGAGCAGCGAGCGCTGCGCGTCGAGGACGTTGTTGAAGTCCGCCAGGCCGTTCTTGTACAGGTCCTGCGAGATCGCCTCGGCATCCTGCGCCGCCTTCACGGCGCCCTGGAGCGACTGGTACCGGTGGTACTGCTGCGTGTACGCCGCGTAGGCGTTGCGCGCCTCGGCGAACGCCCTCTGGAGCGAAAGCTCGTAGTTGAGGATGGCCTCGTTCATCTTCGACTCCTCGACCCGGATGTTCGCGATCATGTTCCCGCCCTGGAAGAGAGGCCAGCTGAAGCTCGGGCCGATCGACCCCACGAGCGCCTTGCGGTGGAAGAGGTCGCTCCACTTGTACGACTCAAGACCGAGCGACCCGTTGATGTAGAACTTCGGGTAGACGAGCGATTTCGCCACGCCCACTGCCGCAACCTGCGCCGCAAGGGCGCGCTCGGCCGCCTTCACGTCGGGGCGTGCGCGCATTGCGTCGAGCGGAATGGCCTCGAGCTTGCGGGGCGAGACAAGCCAGTCGCGGTCGGGGAGCTCGCGGAGCATCTCGTGGTACGCGCCCGGCATCTCCCCGGCGAGGATCGCCAGCGCGTTCATCAGCTCCTCCTCCGTGGCGAGCAGCAGCGGGATTCCGGCACGCGTCTGTTCCACGTTGTACTTGGCCTGGTTCACGGCAAGTTCGTCGCCGATTCCAGAGTCGAGGCGCGACTTGAGGATGTCGTACGTCTCGCCTTGTATCTTCAGGTTGGCCCGCGCCACGCGCAGGCGCTGCTGGACGGTGCGCAGGTTCACATACGATGCGCCTACCTCCGCCGTGAGCGTGACCCAGGTGCTTGCGAGCGACCAGTCGGCAGACTCGACCGAGGCGTATGCGCTCTCCACCCCGCGGCGCACGCCGCCGAAGATGTCGATCTCCCAGGTGGCGTCGAACCCGCCGTGGAAGAAGTCCCTGTGCAGCTTGCGGCCAACCGCCGAGCCGGTCGGGGTGTCGCGGCCGTATTCGTTCATCGTGGCAGAGCCGCCGAGCCCGATGTAGGGGAGCGAGGGCGCCATGCTCCCCAGGAGGCGCCACCTCGCCTGCTCGAGGCGCTCGCGGGCCATCAGGAAAGTGATGTTGTTCGAGACCACGCCCTCGACGAGCTCGGAAAGCACGGGGTCGTCGAAACGCTTCCACCACTGCACGATTTCCTCGCGCGTAAGCTCCACGCGCGGATCGTCGTTCGTAGAGGCCGGCGCGAACTCGCCGGTCGCGGTCTTGTTCGTCGTGGGATATCCGGCGTCTGGAAGCGGCGTGTCGATGACATCGAACTCCGGCTCTTCGTAGTCCGGACCCACGGCGAAGATGCCGCATCCCGCGACAAACGCAGCGACGGAAGCCGCCGTGAGGCATGCAGACGCCGCCTTTAGGGAAAAACGCTTCATTAAACCTGTCTCCTTGCTTTTGAGCCTTGAAAAAAACGTGCGTATTCTACCGAAAATCGCCGCCGGATGTAAGGACAAAATGACGGATGGTCACTTCAAAATGTCATAGACGCGCACGAAGTCCACCACGAAATCATCGCCCGCGGCAACGGCCTCGTCAAGCGTCTTGCGCAGCTTCTCGTCGGGCTGGGCCGTCATCCTCTTCTGGCGGTACGGATGGCATTCAGTGGTCAGCAGCACGAACTCGGGGATGTGCGACACGGCCTCCCCCTCGCCGGAACCGACCTTGGGTCCGTGCTGGCGGCCGTCGATGTACACCGTGTAGCCGTCCGGCTCCCACAGCATGCCGATCGTGTGGAAGTCGTCGCAGCCGACGTTTACGACGACATTTGTACCGAACGCATCCTTGTCGCGCGGCGTCCTGAAGCCGAGGTAGTCGCCCGAATAGCCGTTCGTGTGGAAGCAATGCGCTATTATCTCGCCCGGCTTGAAAGACTCCATGATGTCGTGTTCCACGCCGCTGATGGCGGGGTCGAGCGTGCAGCCCTGCTGCTCGGTCTGCATCCAGAACGCGCTCCACCAGCCGCGCTTGCGCTGGAGGCGGAAACGGCACTCGTAGTAGCCGTACTTGTGGACGAACTTCGGCTTCTGGCGCTTGGGCAGCGGGAAGAAGCCCGTGCGCTTCTCGTCCCACGGGATGTCCCACATGAGCTCGCCCGTCTGGAGCTGCGGCGAGGCGAACTGCCCGTTGGGCTTCTTGACGATCTTGAGGTGAACTTTTCCGTCCTTCACCTCCACGGCATTGTCCTCCGGCGCAGCGAACCACAGCGCCCTCTGCCCCCAGAAGTTCGTGCGGTAGCACCACTTCGACGCATCAAGGCTGTCGCCGTTGAACTCGTCGTTCCACACAAGCCTGAAGGAACGCCCCGCAGGCAGCAGGCTCGGCGCCTCGCCGGCAACTGCCCCCTTCTCCACGCACGTGGCCTCTTTCGCGTAGTATTCGCAGTCCGCCGCATTCGCCGCCACGTCGGCCCCGGTCATGCAGCCCGCCGCCGCCATGGCGAGGGCCGCAGCAGCAGTAGCCGTCCTGAAACATGTCGTCATGCTCTCTCCTCTTTTCCCGCTTTGCATTTGCCATTGGCGCCAAGGGCCGCCAACGGCCTCACTTCTGCGCGTATTATACCACAAAACTCCGCGTTGATGCCGGGCCAATCGCTCATTGCGCCTTGCCGCCGAGCGGGCGTATCGCGGACAGGTCCATCAGGGCCGGGTCTATCGACTCGACCCCCAGCGGCTCGCGGCGCTCCCACGCGCCGCGCGTGAAGTCCGGCACCTTCTGCGGCATGGATCCCTCGCGCACGCTCCTCTCGGTGAGTTCGCCGAGCGAGCACCACGCCGCGAGGTCATACACGTCCTGGTCAAGCGGCAGCCCGTTCTGCATGCAGTACGCCCAGCGGAGGTCCATTATGAGGTCCATCCCGTCGTGCCCGCCGACCTCCTGCGCGAGCTTGCCCGCCTGCCGCCACAGGGGATGCATGTGCTCCTCGCGCACAGCCGCCGCGCGCGCGTCGTCGAAGAACCGGTGCACGCCCTTACCCGGCGCGTCCTCCCAGCCGACCCGGAACGGGTAGTCCGCCAGGATCCCGCGCGTGCCCACGACCGTGTTGAGCCTGTCGTACGGCATCGGGTTCGCGACGTCGTGCTGGATGAGGATCGACCGCCCGCGCGCCGTCTTCACGAGCGTGGTGTTCATGTCGCCCATCTCGACCTTCAGCGAAGCGCGCCAGTCTTCGGGCGGGTACTTCTCCCTGGCGTACTCCTCGAAGCCGAACTGCCCCGACTCCAGCGACACCAGGTAGTCCAGCCTGTCGCCTCTGTTGACCCCCATGTACTGGCATATCGGCCCGAGTCCGTGCGTGCAGTACTGGTTGCCCTTGTGGGCCGCGTTCCACTTCAGTCGCCA
Organism: uncultured Verrucomicrobiota bacterium; assembly: GCA_946623785.1. Classification (GTDB taxonomy): domain Bacteria; phylum Verrucomicrobiota; class Kiritimatiellia; order RFP12; family UBA1067; genus CAMORM01. Next base: position 6,991 of record CAMORM010000034.1, on the reverse strand, counting down.
GAAGTCGCGGTAGTGCCAGGACGGGTCCTCCTCCGGCGTGTTGTAGTTGTAGCTCCTCAGGTCGTGCAGGTACGCGCCCTCGCCGTGCACGAGCCGCCCGAGCAGCTCCTTCCTCGCTATGCTGAGCGTCAGCAGCTCGATCTCACCGTAGCAGCAGTTCTCAAGCTGCATGCACTGCATGCCTGTGCGCTCGGACGTCTCCACGAGAAGCCAGCAGTCCTCCACCGTGAACGCGGCCGGCACCTCGACCAGCGCGTGCTTGCCGTTTTCCATCGCGCACACCGCCAGCGGCACGTGAAGCGACCAGGGCGCGCAGTTGTACACCACGTCGATTCCGTCCCATTCGCACATCTGCCTGTACGCGTCCGGCCCGGAGAACTCCCTCGCGGGTGCCAGCCCGTTGCGCGCGAGCTTCGCCTGCTGCGCGGCGACGAGCTCCTGCCGCGTGTCGCACAGCGCCGTCACTTCCACGCCGGGGATTATCGGCAGGCGGTCCATCGCCATCCCGCCGCGGCACCCGAGCCCCGCGATGCCTACGCGTATCCTCTCAAGCCTCTTCATGGTCTCTCCTTCCTCCCGTCCGCCTTTTCCGACGCCACGGCGCGCCGCCTGAACTTCACCTGCGCCTGTTCCACGAGCATGTCGTACGAAAGAAGCGCGTCCGCGCCCAGCCTGTTCATCGGCCCCCCGACGACGAGCGGCGCGATTTCCACGTCTATCCCGAGCCCAATCTGTCCGGCCCGCCCCTTTTCCGTCGCGAGCGACACCCTGCCGTTCACGTCAACCGCCCCTATTCCCGCCGGCTCGCCTGTGGACGGCCAGCCTGTCGACTTCTCGAGAAAGGTGAACGTCGACGCGGAGTCTACTATCATCTCGAACTTCCTGCCGCCGAACGCGACCTCCATCGCAACCGAAAGCGGGTCGGCTGCGATTCGCGAGATCCCCTCGCCGAACCCAGCTGAATCTTCCTTCCCGGGCGCGAACACTACCTTGCGCGATCCGAACGACACAATCGCGGGGACGCGCCCTATCACGTTCATCCCGAGGATGCCGTCCACCTTCGCTCCGATTCCGCCACCGAGATGCGACATGTCGAGCGCCATGCCGGCGAACCCGGCGAACGTCGCCTCGCCGACCTTCAGCGAACGCACGGCGAATATCTTCGGCGCTCCTTCCACGTTCGTCGCCCCGGCGAGCACCACGTCGTCAAGCTTCTTCTCTGGGAGCTCGCGCCTCAGGAAGCCGATGTCGAACGTCGTGTGCGTCGTGCCCGTGTCGAACAGAAGCGTGCATTCGCGCCCATCCAGCGCAGCGCGCACAAGCGCCATGTTCCTCCCCGGCATAATCCTGAGCTCGGCGCGCGCGGGCTCCTTAGGCGCAACGGCAGGCAGAAACTGACGGGTCGCCTCCATTGCGTCAAGCGCGGCGGCTGAGGCATCTGGCCTGGCCGCATCCGCAGCGGACAAGGCAGCGGCAAGCATTGCGGCAGCCGCGCAGAGCGGCGTTCTTCGTGTCTTCATGATCTCACTCCTATCCCGTATGCGGCGCGGATGTTCGCCTCGGAAAGAGCAGAACCGAGCGGACCGTCCGCGACGATTCGCCCCTCCGACATCAGCACGGCGCGCGTAAAGACCGGCGGCGGCAGTTCGTGCAGCGAGGCGACTGTCGTAATGGGCAGCCTCTCCACGAGCGCGTAGAACTCGCTCTTGCGCCTGAGGTCGAGGTGCGACACCGGCTCGTCCATCAGGAGCACCTCCGCTCCCGAGGCGAGAGCCATCGCGAGCGCGAGCCTCTGGCGCTCCCCGCCGGAGACCTCGTCCATCCTGCGTCCCGCAAGGTCTAGCGCCCCAACGCTCTCCATCGCGCGCGTCACCGCGGCTTCGTCCTCCAGCGAAGGACGCTTCCATGGCGAAAGGAACCTCGTTCTCCCGAGCATCACGTACTCGCGCGCCTCGAGCGGCAGGTCGGGCGGGATGTCCTGGGGCAAAACGGCCACCCTGCTCGACGGCACCGCCTTGGCCAGTTCCCTGAGGAGCGTTGTCTTGCCCGCCCCGTTCGGGCCTACCACGGCCACCCGCTCGCCTTCGCCAATGGACAGCGACACGCCGTCGAGCGCCGCAATCCCCCCGAATCTAACGGTCCTGGACTCAAGGGAAATCATCTCAGCCCCTCCTCTTGAGGACAAGCAGGTACAGGAAGAACGGCGAGCCCACAACGGCACACACGACTCCGGCCGAAACGCCAGCGGGGAAAAGGCGTCCGACCAAGTCCGCGCCGATGAGGAACACTCCGCCGAACAGCGCGGAGAGCGGCAGGTATGCGCGGTGGTTCCCGCCGAAGACGCGGCGGACGAAATGCGGCACAACAAGCCCCAGGAACCCGATTGCGCCCGCTATCGCGACGGATGCGGCCGTGGCAAGCGAAGCGGCGCCGAGAGTCAGGAAGACCGTCCGCCGCACGTTCACGCCCACGCTGGCCGCTGATTCGTCGCCAAGCGCGAGCGCGTTCAGGCTGCGGTTCTGCGAGTACATGACCACGAAGGCGACCGTCCCCAGGACCGCGGCCACGAGGAGCGCAAGCGGGCGCGCGGAGTGCAAGTCGCCGAAGAGCCACTTCGAGAGCTTCGCGTACGTGTCTGGCTTTGCGTACGAGAGGAGCACCATCTGTAGCGACCCCGCGAACGACCCGGAGACGAAACCGGCGAGAATCACGGTCTCGCCTCCGAACGCCCGCCCGTTGCGCGACGCGAGAAGCGCAACCGCGCACACAAGCGCAAGCGAGAAGCAAGCGCCCGCGAACGCAAACGCGGGCACAAGCGCCCACGAGCCGAACCCGAAGTGCATGGCGACCGCGGCGAAAAGCGCGGCGCCTCCGACGATCCCGAGCATGAACGGCTCCGCAAGCGGGTTCCGCAGCACGCTCTGCAGCACCGCGCCGGCGGAAGCAAGCGATGCGCCTACGATCAAGGCGGAAACAGCAATGAGAAGTTCGTTGGGCACGGTTGGTCGTTAGTGGTTGAGTGGTTGTGGCTTTTGTGGATAGTGTATCATATCCCTTTTGCCCATGCACCGTTTTTATGCAGGTGAAAACGGACGCGGAGCGACTTCGCGGCTGAAGCCGCCTTTATGCGCGGGCAGATGGCTTCCGGCCGGACGTGGAGAGGTACTCGGCCAGCCCCCGGTTCCTCAACTTGCACGAGGGGCACTTGCCGCACCCTTTGCCGGGAATGCCATTGTAGCAGGTCAGCGTTTCGTTCTCGATGACATCCAGTATGCCGAGCCGGTCGGCAAGCGCCCACTCGTCGGCCTTCGACATGTGGATGAACGGCGTGACGATCTTGATCGGCCAGTCAAGCGCAAGGCGCATCATCTTCTGCTGCGCCCGGATGAACACCTCGCGGCAGTCGGGGTACCCGGAGAAGTCAGCCTCCGAGACGCCCGTGTAAAGGTCAGTTGCGCCGAGCGACTTCGCCCATACGCCAGCCGCGAGGAGGAAGAACGCATTGCGGCCCTCTACAACGGTATTGGGGCAGCGCGCCCCTTTCTTCTTCACGATCTTCGCCGTCTTCGACATCAATGCGTTCGTCGTGAGCTGCCCGTAGAAGTCAAGCGACACTATCTTGTGCTCTGCCACGCCGAAGCGCCGCGCCAACCCCTTCGCGTATTTCGTCTCCAGGGCATGGCGCTGCCCATATCGGAACGTTATCGCCGCCACCCGCTCCGCGCCGTGCTTTCGCACGGCAAGCGCCAGGCATGTGGCGGAATCCTGGCCACCGGACAGCACAACCACGGCCCTAATGTCCTTCTCCATACCCGCCTTGCCCTTTGCAGCTCGCTCCTTGCGGCGTTTGCTGTTCATGATTATGCCGCCCTCCTGTTTACCGGCCATGCGGGGAAAGGTTACATTCTTTTTCCGGAGCTCCGCCACCCCAGCCAGCAGGCCTTCACCGAGTTTGAAGTGAATAATAGCATTCCCGGCGATTGGAGTCAATGGCCGATGGCCTTGCGTTCGGCGGGCGTGATCACGCCCTCCTTCACCTGCTTGTCGAGGTAGCTCCTGAGCGCGGCCTCGGACTTCGCGCAGAAGTCGTCGCTCTCCTCCTTCGTGCAGAGGCCCTTCTCCGCGCGCTTGCGCGAACGCGCCATCGCCTTCTCCGCGCCCGCGATCGCCCGCTTCACCGCGACCGGCACGCGTAGCAGGCCGACTTGTCCGCCGGAGCCTTGGCGAAGGAGGAAGTCCGCCGCGATGCGCCGCCGCTCGGACTCCGGGAAGATCGAGAGAGGATAGGTGTTTGTGGTTGAAAAGTTGAAAGGTTGAAAAGTTGAAAAGTTATTGTCGCTAGTCGTTAGTCGACAGTCGTTAGTCGATAGTTGGCAGCCGTTAGTGACTACGCCCTCGGCCAAGGAGACCTGCGTCGTGGTCAGTTTGACGGGCCAGCCCGCCACGACGTTCCCGGCGTGGTTCGTGTAGCCGGGCTGTGCACCGGCGATGGCGGAAAGCATAAGGAACGGAAACGACAGAATGAATTCAACTTTCAATTTTTCACCCTTTCAGCAAAACTGCATTTCGGCAAGAGAGCAGAACCTCTCGCCGTTTCCGATTATCAGATGGTCGATGCTGGATGTCGGACATCTTGACCTGGCTCCATTCGATCTTTGACATTTTCGCATTCCCTCTCTGACTGTTTTTCCTTATTCGGCCTGTTTACACGCAAAATAGCGAACGGTTACAGACGGACGGCGCCGCGCATCTTAGACCTAGAGGACGGCTTCGACATTCGGGTTGTGGCGGATTTTGTCGGGCGAAAAGACTTGCGAGAACGTGACGTCCACGACTTCAGGCATGGGCTTTGTGAGGTCGATCACGGTTTTCTGCGTGATTTTCGCCGTGCCGATCTTGTATTCGTTGAATTTCGAGCCGTTGGTCGAGATGTCTTTGTCGATGGAGACTGTGACGGTGGCCGTCTTGCCGTCCTCGGAGAGTTCAACACCGTAAAAAAGACTGGAGTCGCTAAGCAGCCTCACGCCGCTGCGGGAGACGAACAGTTCCCCGCCGGGAATCGTGTGTATGTCCTCCGTCTGCAGATTTTTGGCTTTTGCATCGCCTATCAGGGCGGACGCCTTCATGAACAGGCACTCCAGATCCGCAAAATTGCCCTGGTTCATGAGAATGGAGATGACCTTGCGTGCGTTGGGATTCTTGACGGCCTTGACGAACTCGTCCGCGAGGACGTTTGCCGACGGGCAGCTGAATTTCTTCCCGTTGATGTTCCAATCGCCCCGTCCGGCATCTCCGTAAAGCTGCTTGAATACGTCGGGCTTCTCGCTGGAAAACATTTCGGACTTCGAGAGATTGTCCTTGATGTAGTTGTTCTGGCGCTCGATCAACTTCGCGCTCAGTCCGTTGAGACGCGCATCGCCGAACGTGAACTCGCTCCACGTCTTCATGTCCTTTGCAAGGCTGGCGACATCCTCCTCGTCGACATCCCCTACGGTAATCGCCTTGTTGGCAATGTAGTTGGAAAGTACGCGCTGGTTCTTGGCCGGCATGTTGTTGCCGTATTTGAGGAGCATCGCGGCAAGCGAGGTCTTCTGGTCGCCGGGGAGGGTGTAGCCGAGAAGGCCCAAGGACTTCCCGATCATCTTGCTCGCCTTCTGCTGGGTGAGCGCGACGGGCTTCATGTCCTTGGCGATGGATGCCGCGCTCATGGTCTTGACGCCGTTCATCTTCGCGGCGTTGCCATTCAATCCCTCCGCGATGAGGTTCGCGCCGGGGCCGCCGATATTGATGCCCTCGCCGGGATTCCGCGCGTTGTACCGATCGATGGCGACCTTGACCGCCATGATGCGCTTGGCCGTGAGCGGACGCCCCGCGCCGCCGAAGTTCTTCATCTCCATCGCCTTCAGGACGGAAGCGGGAATCTTGGACTCGCCGCCGAACATGCTAACCACGGCATTGTGGAAGATGTCGCGCGTGACGTTGTTGACGTCCTTCGCCGTCTGCGAGCGGGACCAGGCGCCGACCTTGTCGCCCGAGGCGACTGTGACGCTGCGCGCGAGTCCGCCCACGTCGAACTTGCCGTTGACGGCGTCCGCTATCACCTTGCCCGAGGCGTGCTGCGCGGTGGCGAATTCCACGAAACGGTTGAAATCGGCGTTGAACTGTACGGCCATGCGATTGCTCCTTCCTTGTTGTCTGCCATGAATACACGCGAAAGCGGAAAAGGTTACACGCGCATGAAGCCGCCGGCATCCCCCGGACCGCGCTCGATGAGTTTCCTTTCCTCCTCAGCCTGATCGTCATGCGCGCGCTGCGCTTCGTCGAGGCCCTCGACGACGGCCTTCCACTTCTCGGCGACGGTGAGCAGATCGTTGACGGCGGCCGCGAACGCATCGGCGTCCAGCGAAACGAGCGGCCAGGCGCGCATGATCGCGAATGCGCCGGTTTCCGGATTGCGGCAGAGCGTGGCGCCGCCGGTTCCCGCGAAAAGGTAGTTCGCTTTCAGCAGCGCAGAAGAGCAGGCCTCGTCGGCATCGGGATTCTGCTCGCCGATTTCGGCCACGACCATGACGGCGGCTTCGGCCGGGTCGTGAATGAAGCCGACGCTCATGCCGTCGATCTCGAAGACGACCGCGCCGTCTTTCGCGTCCGGCTGTTCCAAGCCGCACTTGGCGGCGAATGCGTCTATAAGTTCGTTGTATTCCATGTGTTTGAGTGTTTAGCTGACTTGTCTACACGCGAAAGTCCGAAAGGTTACCGGCGTCATCTGCGCCAGGCGACGATAGTATGCATTTTACCATAAGAAGTGATTGAAAGGCAACAGGAACCGCCCTGGAGTTTACCCATTTTTGAGTTTCTGGCGAGGCGAAATGGATTGCCGATCTCTCCGCCTCTTGGACGCTGCCTTCTAAGCTAACTCCGACGCTTCGCAAAATTTGCTCCACTACCGTTCCGCCTAGCTTCGCACGCCTGAAGCGCGATCAATTCCCTA
>CAMORM010000033.1 GCA_946623785.1 uncultured Verrucomicrobiota bacterium | reverse complement strand
CGTTTTCATCTATATCGCGCTCCTTTCACAAAACCAACACGGTGGGCAAAAGGATGTAGAGTAGAGCGGGACGCCCCCGTAGGGTACGCCCGCCCCCTCATCGAACCGTACGTGCAGTTTTCCCGCATACGGCTCTCCGTGTGGGACTGGTTTCATCGGTTTCGCTCCCCTTCGCCTCTCGGCTCCGTTTCACATTGATTCCGATGGATGCTCCTCCATATGGACGAGCGGTTTCCGACGCGCCGCCACATAGCGGATTGTCCCCTATTGCAGTCTTTCGACATTATTGTTCTCGCCATTTGATTTGCATCGTCCCTTTTACACGCAGAGGCCCTTCGCTCCACAGGCATTACCCCGCTTCCCCGCTACTATGGCCTCATCCGACTCCTCGTTTCGCTTTCGCTACACGCAGTCCTCCCGAGTTCCCTTGCTGAACTTTCCGAACACGCGCCCGGATCGCCCCCCCCGCAGGCGGCGTCAAACGCCTGCCGGCGGGCCTATTTGCCCGTGGCAGTGGCTTTCCCCACGGAGGAGCCGTTCGCGTTGTAGAAGTAGGTCGTGTTGCCTACCTTCGTAGCCTTCCCGGCCGAGGAGCCGTTCGCGTTGTAGAAGTAGGTCGTGTTGCCTATCGTCGTGGCCTTCCCGGCCGACGAGCCGTTGGCGTTGTTGAAGTACGTCGTGTTGCCCACCGCCGTGGCCTTCCCGGCCGACGAGCCGTTGGCGTTGTTGAAGTACGTCGTGTTGCCCACCGCCGTGGCCTTGCCGGCCGACGAGCCGTTGGCGTTGCTGAAATACGTCGTGTTGCCCGTCGTCATCGACTTTCCGGCCGACGAGCCGTTGGCGTTGTTGTAGTAGGTCGTGCCGCCAACCACAGCGCCATTTCCAGCCGCAGACCCGCCAACACCCCGGTTCGGCGGCTGCACAAACTGCGCCGCGGCCATGTTCGCGCACAGGGCAACGGCAGCCATAACCACTGAAACACGCATCGTCATTCCCCTTTCGTTTGGTTACTTGCTTTCGCCGCACTTGCGGCGGGTTTCGACCAGAAAGACCTTGTCGCCGATCCGGACGCGGGGGCACTTGAACGTGGCCCAGGAGCCCTTGTCCGCTGCGCGTATTTCGTCGGCGTCGCGGCGGAGCGCATCAACGACCAGCTCGACGACTCCGGTGGATGGGCCCTGTATCTGCACAGTGTCGCCAACCTTTAGCCTGCGGTCGCGCACAAGCACTTCCGCGACACCGCTCTTCGCGTAGTAGTTGCGCACGATCCCGAGCTGGCGCTTCACTGCCGAGGCGATCGAGTCCTCGAAGTCCGTGAACTGGTCCTTTCCTGGGCGGCCGTTGAAGAGCCCGAAGGCGAACTCGCGGTGGAACACGCGCGAGACGCGCTCGACGAGCGAATCGCACATGGCCTTCGTGTAGACGCCCTTCATGGCGGCGTCGCGCGCATCGCGGTATGCCGACACCGTAGCGGCCACGTACTCGGGGTTGCGCGCGCGGCCCTCGATCTTCCAGGACGCTATTCCGGCTTCGAGCAGCTGCCGGACGTACGGCAGGGAGCAGAGGTCCTTCGCCGACATAACGGTGTGCGGCGTCACCTCGAACGACGGGGCCCTCGTTCCATCCGGCATTATAGGCGAGCCGGTATAGCGGTCCACCGCCTGCACGAGGAACTGCCTGCGGCACGGCTGGCGGCATTCGCCGCGGCACGCGCTCTTGCCGTAGGCGTGGTGCGAGAGGAAGCAGCGCCCCGACTCCGCCACGCACTGCGCGCCGTGGACGAACGTCTCGACCTCCACGCCTGCGCGGCGGCATATCCCGCGCACTTCGCCGAGGGAGCACTCGCGCGCAAGCACCACGCGCTCCGCGCCGAACGACCTGAAGAACTTCGCGGACTCCGCGTTCGAGCAGCTCATCTGCGTTGACACGTGGAAAGGCGCGCCGTATTCCTTGCAGGCGAGCATGACGGCGAAATCCGACACGATGAACGCGTCCACGTGCTTCGCGGACATGCGCACCATGCGACGCATCTCCGCGAGCTCCGAGTCGAAGACGATCGAGTTGAGCGTGAGGTAGACCTTCGCGCCTGCCGCGTGCGCGCGGCGGCAGGCCACGGGAAGCGTGCGCGCGGTAAAGTTGATCCCGGACCTGACGCGCATGTTGAGAGCGTCCAGTCCGAGATACACGGCGTCCGCCCCGTTCTGGAGGGCCGCCTGAAGGCAGGTCATGTCGCCTGCCGGAGCCAGTATCTCGGGACGCTTCACTTCACGATGGGTGTGATGACCATGTTGCGGTAGTCGGCATCGGCATGGTCGCCCTGGAGGTAAAGCGGGCCCGGCTTGAACTCGCACGGCTGGAGCGCGCCGCCGGTGATTCCCTCGACGGGGGCATTGTCGATGATCTTCGTGCCGTTGAGGACCACGGTGACGTGGCGCTTGTAGAGCGTGATGTCGACGGTCTGCCACTCGCCGGCGGGCCTCTCGGCGGCGACGGACGGGGTCACGCGCCCGTAGAGCGCGCCCATGTTGTGGCAGTCGAGCTTCTTGCCGTAGGAGTCGAGCATCTGTATCTCGTAGATGCCGCGCAGGTAGATGCCGCTGTTGCTGCCCTTCGGGAGGCGGACCTCCGTCTTGAGGTTGAAGTCGAAGAAGTCCTCGCGGACCGTCTGGAGGTTCGTGCCCGGCTTCGGGACCTTGCCGCTGGCGTCGCGCACCTTGTTGGAGAGGACTCCGTCCTTCACGCTCCAGCCGTTGAACGCGGAGCTCATCACCTTCCAGCCGTCGAGGCCGTTGTCCGCGATGAGCTTGATCGGCTCGCCGTAGACGGCCTTGGAGAGGTCAGGGGCGGGTCCAACGGCGGGGATGCGCCACGCCTTAACCTTCTCGTCGACGCCCTGGTCCTTGCCGTCGCCGGAAACCACACGGTGCGTGAGCTCCATCTCGTTGCCGTTCACCACGCCCTCGAGGATGTCGAACCGCTGTTCGGCGGGGTTGGCCCTGTGCGGCCAGTCGGAGCGGCGAGTGACGGTGAGCTTGTCGCCTTCGATCTTGGTCTCGCAGTCCACCGGGCTTGCCCAGCGCCACAGGACAGACCCCTTGCCGTCGCGCTGGACCTTGAGCCAGCCGGTGTTCATGGAGTCGTAGGGCAGCTTGAGAGCCCAGCGCCCTGCGGCGTCCTTGCCGCACTTGCAGTCCTTGTCGCACTTGCAGTCTGAGCCGCATTTGCATTCCGCGCCGCATTTGCAGCCGGAGCACTTGCAGGCAGGGCCGCATTCGCAGTAGCTGACCTTGTCGGCGCACGACGAGCAGCAGCCGGAGTTGAAGATTGCCGCAGCGGCGAAGATGACTCCGCACGCCAGGAACGGGACTATGGCTTTTAAAGTTTTCATGATGGCAAATTGTACCATTTCCCGGCATGCGATGAAAGGGAAGAATATCATGCCTTCTCGACCCTGTACCTGTAGAAGTTCGACTGGAACAGCCCGCGCACCACTCCCCATCCGAGGATCGCCACCGCGATTATGCGAGTCCTCGGCCAGCGGTCGCCCGCAAAACCGGAAAACGGCATCATCACGGCGACAGTCCCGTAGAGGACGGAGTCGATTATGCCGATCTGAATCTTCGTCAGGCCCGTCTCGCTCTGGATGAGCGGCACAAGCAGCCCGAAGAGCTGCTGTCCGACATGTAGAAGAAGAACGCCAGGCAGAGGAACAGGAGTGTGAACCACTTCTTCATCGGCGGTCAAGTGGCTTCGTTCAGTCGCGCGCGGCAAGCTTCACGGACGCGCGCTCTGCAAGCACGAGCGGATAGTCGACCAGCGGGAGCCTCGAGAATGCCACGGTGTCGCCTTCTGCCTTGAAAGCTGACACCGCGTAAACTCCGCCGCGAAGCATGTCCACGAGAACGGGATCCTTCGGCGCCAGTGCGGCTGGAACGGAGAGGACCGCGTCCGTCCGCGCCGTGTAGCACTTCCCGACGTACGCAAACGAGAAGTCGAACCCCGCGTAGTACGCGACGAACGGCGTGCCGTCCGCCATTCGGAACACGGCCGTGAAGGTCTTCGCGCCGGCGCCGGAGGGGACATCCAGCTTTGCGGAAGCGGATTCGTCGCACTTGGACGCCGCGAAGACCGCGTTCCAGTGGCTGAAGGCGTAGTACGACATCTTCGGCTCGTAGGTCCAGCCGTTGAGGATGCCGTGCTCTGCGGGATGCTTCTGCGTGGTGGTGGCCATCGAGTAGTGGCGCGAGATGTCGGCCGTCTGGTAGAACGAGCTGCGCGCGATGCCTGCGCGGCGGTCGGTGAGGTAGCGGCGCAGGAGCCACTTCGCCTGGTTCGCCTGGCTCTGCCAGCCCTCCTTGCACACGCCCTTCGGGTAGAGCCAGTGGCCAGCCGGGAACCAGCTCGGGAAGCCGGACTCTCCCTGCCATATCTCGACATGCTTCCCGCCCTTCGAATCGACGAACCGCCGCATGTCGCGCAGTACGGCGACATAGTCGTCGGTCGATTCGTCCGCGATCTTCTGGTGGTGCCTGAAGCGCTCCGGAACGCATCCGTATGCATGCCCGCACCAGAAGTCGATGTGCTTCGCGCCGCCGAGGTCGAAGAAGGTGCGCTCCCAGCCGCCGAGCGCAGCCGAAGCCGTGGTTCCGCCGATCTTCGCGTCCGGGATCTCACTGCGGATGACGCCGCCCGTGAGCTTGACGAGCTCCAGGTACTGTGCCGCGTTAGGCTTCGTAGGCTGCCAGAACTGGGGGAGGTTCGGTTCGTTCCATATCTCCCAGTGCGTGACCTTGCCCCTGTAGCGCTTCGCGAGCTCGCGCACGAATGCGCACCACGCCGCGCGGCACTCCTCGCCGTAGAGCGTCGGCACGCACCCGACCGCCGCGCCGGTGTAGCAGTTCGTCATGTAGAGCGTGTTGCCGAACGTGACGGTGAACCAGGGGCGGATGCCGCGGCGGGCCAGGTTGTCCACAACGCCGTCGAGGACGGAGAAGTCGTACGCGCCCCTCTGCCTCTCGCAGCGGCTCCACATCGTCTGGACGCGCGCCCACTTGACGCCTGCCGCGGCGAGCTTGTCGTAGCAGGGCCCGGGCTCGAACAGCCCGCGGTCGAGCCCCTCGAAGCCGATGGACGCGTTGGACGACTCGGGCATGTCCGACGACTTCGGCACCGCGAGCGAGCCTATCTTCTCCAGCCCCGCGACAGGGGCGTCGAAGATTCTCGCTGCCGACATCCCGCAGTCCGCGGCCCCGGGCTTTTCGCCGGTCCCGGGAATCTTCGCGCCGAACCACGGCTCGTCCGCCGCGTCGACGCACGCGGCCGCCGCGAGGGCCAGCAATCCGGATAAGACGATCTTGCGCATTTCGCAAACTCCCTTGGTGGTTCTTCCTTGCGCCGACATTATACCAGTTTCCAGCGCGATGCTGTTATGAATTGCGAAAAAATGATTATCCCGATTGCGCAACGCCGTGCAATGTGGCATCATCGCCACATGCCCCTAGTACTCTACATAAAGTCCACCGGCATGCACCCCAACAGGGCGCGGCAGGCGCGCATAGCCCGTCTACTTGGCGTCGAGGTTTGAGCCCTCGTTGTAGTGCTGCGGAGGCTGCGGAAGCCCCTTGCCCACGCCCTTTTCCATCAGGGCCTTGAGGTCGCCGAGATGCTTCTCGTAGACTCCGCGCGGCATGCAGCGGTTGGCCTTGCAGAGCGAAGCCGCCATGCCGACCACCTCGCCCATCATGCCGGTGGTGCGCATCACGCGGACTGTGCCGAGCGCGACATGCGTCACGGAGATGTTCCTGCCCGCCATGAAGAGGTTCTCGACGTTCTTGGAGTAGAGGCAGCGGTACGGGATCGGGTAGTAGTGCGTCTTGATGTGGCGCGCCACCGACCTGAACGGCGCGCCGGGGAAGTCCTTCTCGTTCTGCTCCTCGGGATAGTGGAGGTCGATAGTCCACGAAGTGCAGCAGGTGCCGTCCTCGAACTTCACCATGCCCTCGATGTCCTGCTGGCGCAGCACGTAGTCTCCCACCAGTCGGCGGCTCTCGCGCTTGCCGGCAACATACGCCACCCAGTCGAGCTTGCGCGGGGCGAACTCCGCCCTGACCTCGGGCCTGGCGCGGTTCTTGAGGAAGTTCCAGTTCGAATAGACGACCATGAGGCCGTAGTCGCGGATGTGCTCCGCGTCGGAGACCTGGTGCTGGCGCATGCCGGTCTCCCAGTTCCAGTCGCCGTAGACGAGCTTCTGGCACGTCTTGTCGTTGAAGCCGGGAAGAGTCCAGGCGATGTCGGGGAACTTCGCCTCCGCGGGATCCGCGGGCACGAACGAGTTCCACTGCACGGACGCTCCCATCGTCTGCGCGTCCGCCTTCTCCACGGCCGTGTTCTCGCCCGTCTCATCCTTCGACTCACGTCCGTAGCGGAACTCCGCGCCGGCGAGCGCGCCGAGGTTGCCGTCGCCCGTGCAGTCGACGAAGAGCGGCGCCACGAAGCGCGTCTCGACGCCCGTCTCTATGTTCTGCCCGAAGACGGAGAGGATGCTGAGCCTGCCCCTGAGCTTCATCGTCTCGACGCGCGTCACGTGAGTGTTCGCGGCAAGGAAGACGTTCGGCTCGGCGGCTACCGCCTCCATCTTGCGCGAGTCCTCGTACTGCGACGCCGCGCGCGCGTTGCCGCCCTTCGCGGGACCGATCTCCGCAACGACGTCGCCCAGCTTCTTGTACTCGCCGATGTTGATGCGCCCGCCGAGATGCACGCGCACCTCCGAGCTGTTGCAGCCGCCGACCATCGGACGGTCGTGCACAAGCGCCACCCTGAGTCCGAGGCGCGCCGCCGAGATGGCCGCGCACGTTCCGGCGATTCCGCCGCCAACGACAACGAGGTCCGCGCTGACCATTTCCGGCGAAGTGCGGACCGCCCCGACCTGGCGGCGGAAGCGGGAAAGCTCCGCCACGCCGGAGGGAGGCGTCCATCCGGCGTCGGACGAGAACACGATTGCGTCGCACCGGCCGTCGAAACCGGTCTGGTCCTTGAGCGCGACCTTGAGCTGGCCCTTGTCGAGGTCGAGGTCACTCACCTTCTGCCAGGCCCATTCGTCGCCTTCGGTGCCGATGTCCCTGTCGAGCTCGACGCCGGAAAGCGCGATGCGGAACTTGCCCGCGGGGACATTCGACCACTTTGCGTTCCAGTTCCTCGTGCGCGCCCAGACGGAGTACCTGCCGGACTCCGGTATCTCGACAGTCGTCTCCGCGTCCTTGACAGGAGCGCCAACGCCGTGCGCGATCAGATATGGGCTGCCCATCTGGTCCATGAACTGCTGGTCCACCGACCAGCCGCCCTTTTCGGAGAAGGCCTCGCACTCCACGAAAACGGTGGCGGCGTTCAGGACGGCGGCGGCACACGCCGCCACGGCGGCAAACAGTCTCTTCATGGCTTCGACCCTCTCATGGATGCTATCCCGGCAAATCCGCGGGCCCGCGCAGTCACTTCTGCGGGAACTCGCCCTTCTCGACCTCTTCGACATAGCGCCTGAAGGCGCTCTTCGCCTCCTCGGCGAGATTCGCGTACTTCTTCACGAATGCCGGCACGTGCCCCTCGTTGAGGCCGAGGAGGTCGTGCATCACGAGCCACTGCGCGTCGCAAACCGGGCCCGCTCCGATCCCGATCGTGGGGATCTTCACGGCAGCGGTGATCTGCGCGGCCAGGTCGGACGGCACACACTCGAGCGTCACCGCGAAGGCGCCTGCCTTCTCGACGGCGAGAGCGTCGGCGAAAATCGCGTCCGCCGCCTCGCGCGTCTTGCCCTGGACCTTGAACCCGCCGTATTCGTTCACGCTCTGCGGCGTCATTCCGACATGCGCGAGAACAGGTATCCCGGCCTCCGTCATGCGCTTGATGAGCCCGCACACGCGCGCGCCGCCCTCGAGCTTCACGCCGTCCGCCCCAGCCTTGAGGCAGTCAACGGCGTTCTTCATCGCAAGGTCGTCGCCGCACTGGTAGGAGCCGAATGGCATGTCGGCTATGACAAGCGCGTCCTTCGCGGCGCGAGCGACCGCCGCCGTTGCGGAGAGCGTCTCCTCCATCTTCACGGGGAGGGTGGTGTCGTAGCCGAGCATCGTCATGCCCATGGAGTCGCCCACCAGCAGGCACGGCACGCCCGCCTCGTCGGCAAGGCGCGCGAACGCGGCGTCGTACGCCGTGGTGCAGCCGAGCTTCCGCACGCCCTTTGCGGCCCTGAAGCTCGCAATGTTCCATTTCTTGGACATGGCACTCCTTTCCGAAGGTCCGCCGTCCTGCCGCCGCGCTCAGACGAGCTTGCGCTCGATGAGCTGCTCTGCGATCTCGACGGCGTTCAGAGCCGCTCCGCGGAGCAGCTGGTCGCCGGAAACGAACATTTCGAGGCCCTTCTTGTCGTCGCGGGAAATGTCCTGGCGGATGCGCCCGGCGAGAACGTCGTACTTCGCGGTCGCGTCGAGCGGCATCGGATAGCCGCCGTTCAGCGGATCGTCCACGACCTTGACGCCCTTCGCGCCGCGCAGTATCTCGCGGGCCTCGTCCGGCGTGATGTCGTTCTCGAACTCGAGGTTGAGGGACTCCGAGTGGGCGCGCGCGATCGGCACGCGCACGCACGTGCAGGAGAGCTTGAGCTCCGGGAGGTGGAGCATCTTGCGCGCCTCGTTGCGCATCTTGAGCTCCTCGAGCGTGTACCAGTTCGTCTCGTCGAACTTGTCGATGTGCGGGATGAGGTTGTACATCAGCTGGTGCTGGAACGCCTTGACCGTGAGCGGACGGCCCGCGGCGTAGTCGTGGATCTGCTGTTCGAGCTCGTCGAGCCCCGGAGCGCCGGCGCCGGAGGCTGCCTGGTATGTGGCCGCCACGAGGCGCTTAAGCCCCTTCGCCTTGTGGAGCGGCGCAACGGCCTCGAGCATGATGGCGGTCGTGCAGTTCGGGTTCGCGATCACGCCCTTGTTCCAGTCAAGGTCCTCGGCGTTGACCTGCGGAACCACGAGCGGGACCTCGGGGTCCTGGCGGAACGCGCGGGAGTTGTCGATCATCTTCGCGCCGGCCTTCACGCAGGCGTCCTTGAGCTGGATCGCAACGTCCGTCTTGCCGGCGAAGAGCACGATGTCGAGCCCCTTGAAGCAGTTTTCGTCCGCCTTGAGGACGTGGTACGTCTCGCCCAGTATCTGCTCGTCGCGCTCGCGGCTGGCGAACACCTGCACCTTCCCGCACGGGAAGTTGCGTTCCTTGAGAACCTTGATCATCTCGGTGCCGACAGCGCCGACACCGACCAAACCGACATTGTACTGTTTGCTCATTGCTTTCCTTCCATTCCGCCGGACCCTCCGGTCGAAAGTGGGTAATATACCAAAAACGCCCCGCGCGGACAATACCGCCGAGGCTTTTATAAGTTGCTTTCGTGCTGCTCGTTGTGTCTACTGTTTTAGCCGCCTAAGGTTACGCCCGAAGTAAAAACCGCCGTTTCCCGCGAGGGGAAACCCGTCTCCGCCGTTGTTTCTCATCTTCTGCGCAGCCAGCCGCCCTGGCGGCGACGGCTTGAGTCGGGGTGCGTCCAGTGGATCACGCCGCCGCGTTCGTTCGTCCTGTACTCCCCGCGGAAGGCTATCTCGTCGCCCGCCTTGAGCCCATCGATCCGCGCAGCCTGGTCGATGTTGTGCGCCACCAGGACAGAGTTTCCGAACTCGTCCTCGAGTATGAACCTCTGGTGTCGGGGCGGCACGATGTCGTCGTCCAGCACGCGCCTTACGGTCCCAACGCCCGTGACCCACTGGCCGTCCCTGAAGTTCGTGAAGTCCACGTGGCCGATCTGGCCCTCGACGTGCGCCTTGCCGTTCGCCCCCGGCCTGGACGCATCGCCGGCAAGCCCCTCCTTCCAGGAGTCGTCCTCGGAGATGACTCCCCCGCCCGGCTTTGACATGTCGGTGGACTTCGTGACGGAAACGGCGCCCGTCCCCCTGGGCTTCGGCGGCGCAAGACGCGACTCGGCGGCCTGCCTCACTTCGTCGACCGTCTCGTGCAGCACCTTGCGGTCTGACATCGAGTCGATGAACCATGTCGCCACAGCGGCCGCCAACAGCAGCAGCAGGCTCTTCATCGTGCGGGTGGTGCGCCCCATCAGGCCGGACAGCAGGCCGGCTACGGCGTTTGTGTCGTTATTGCTTTCCATGTTCAGGCCCCGGGGGTGCGCCGGCGCGGGACGCGTCTCAGAACCATGGCGGTCCTGGCGGGCAGGTAGAGTTTAATCTGGAGCACGACCTCGTTTCCGCTCACAGGCACCTGCTCGGGCGAATACATCTGTCCGCACGCGATCCGGCCCTGGCCGCCGAAGCGCTTCTCGTCGCTGTCGTAGACGTGCTCGTAGTCGCCTCCTGGCGGCACCATCACGCCGTAGTCGGTGTACGAGCGCGCTGGGTCGAAGTTGAACACGTAGAGGTACCCGTCGCGCCAGAAGGCGAGCACATGGTCCGGGTCGTTGCGGACGAGCGGGATCGGGTCCTCGCGGCGGCGCACGGACTTGACGATCTTCTCGTCCCAGTCGCCAAGCGCCTTGAACTGGAGCTTCGGGTCGTCGCGCAACGACCACAGGCGGCGCGCATGGCGGTAGCTCCAGCCGTTCTCTGCGCGCGGGAAGTCGATCCACTCGGGATGGCCGAACTCGTTGCCCATGAAGTTGAGGTAGGCGTAGCGCGAGAGCGCGAGCGTCGCGAGGCGCGCCATCTTGTGGATCGCGATCCCCCGGTCCACGGCAAGCGAATGCTGGTCGGCGCCCATGCCGTAGTACATGTCAGCGTCGATCATCTGGAATATGAAGCTCTTTCCGCCGACAAGCGCCTGGTCGTGGCTTTCCACGTAGGACACCACGCTCTCCTCCGCGCGCTTGTTCGTGAGCTCGTACCACATGCCGTGCATGTTCCAGTCCTCGTCGCGCACCTTCTCGGCGAGGCGGAACCAGTAGTCTGGTATGCCCATCGCCATCCGGTAGTCGAACCCGAGCCCGCAGTCCTCCACCGGCGCCGCGCAGCCGGGCATGCCCGACACGTCCTCCGCTATCGTGATCGCCGAGGGCTTCGCCTCGTGGATCACGCGGTTCGCGAGCTGCAGGTAGGCCCACGCGTCGTCGTCCATCGAGCCGTTGAAGTACATCCCGTAGTTCGTGAACGCCTCGCCGAGGCCGTGGTCCCAGTAGAGCATCGACGTCACGCCGTCGAACCGGTAGCCGTCGAAGTGGAACTCGTCGAGCCAGTAGCGGCAGTTGGACAGCAGGAAGTGCAGGACGTCCGTCTTGCCGTAGTCGAAGCAGCGCGAGTCCCACGCGCGGTGCCAGCCCTTGGGCCCCGAGTGGAAGTACTGGTAGTCGGTTCCGTCGAACCTTGAGAGGCCGTCCCGCTCGTTCTTGACGGCGTGCGAGTGGACGAGGTCCATGATCACCCTGAGGCCCATCCCGTGGGCCGTGTCGACGAGCGACTTCAGCTCCTCGGGCGTTCCGAAGCGCGAGCTCGCCGCGAAGAAGCTCGACACGTGGTAGCCGAAGCTGCCGTAGTACGGATGCTCCATTACGGCCATCAGCTGCACCACGTTGTACCCGGCCTTCTTTATGCGCGGAAGCACGAGGTCGCGGAACTCGGCGTACGTGCCGACCTTCTCCTCCTCCGTGGCCATGCCGACGTGCGCCTCGTAGACGAGCGGACGGAAGTCCGCGCCCCTCTTCGGCACGGATGCGTCGTTGAGCCAGCGGTACGGCTTCGCCGGCTCCCAGACCTGCGCGCTGAAGAGCATCGTTGCCGGGTCCTGCACCACGCGCCTCGCGTACGCCGGTATCCGTTCGCCCTCTCCGCCGCTCCACTTGACCTGCAGCCTGTAGAACTGCCCGTGCCGGATCGCGTCCGCCGGGAACTTCCCCTCGAACACGTCGCGCCCCTTTATCCGCCTCAGCCTGAACTTGTTCGAGAGCCTCCACTTCGAGAAGTCGCCCACGAGGTAGATGTCCGTTGCGTTCGGCGCCCATTCGCGGAACACCCACCCCCCTCGGACCCGGTGGAGCCCGTAGTATTCGTGGGCCGAGGCCCAGTCGGCGAGCGAACCGCCCCCGGCAAGCTCGTGCGCCCGCCTGAACGCGTTGTCGCGGCGTCCGCGGATCGCATCGGCGTACGGCTCGAGGTACTTGTCGTCAAGCAGGGAGGGGCGTCTTTCCATGTGGTTCCTCATCCAAAGAGTGTCTTGAGCTTTTCGAGCGTGAGCGGCTTGAGAAGGACGCCGTTGAAGCCCATGCCCTTGCAGTCCTTCTGCACCTCGACGTCGGCAGTCACGGCGTATACGCGCAGCCTGGCGAGCTTCGGTATGCGGCGGATCTTGCGGACGAGCTCCTCGCCGCCCATGACCGGCATCCACATGTCGGTCAGGACGATGTCGATCGACGGGTCCGCGAGGAGCTTGTCCAGCGCATCCTTGCCCGTGCCGACGGTCGAGACCTTCTTGACGCCGAAGCGCACGAGCATCGACTTGAGAACCGCGAGGTTGATGCTGGAGTCGTCCGCGAGGAGCGCGTGCTTCGGCAGCACCGCGCCGTCCGCCGTGGTCGCGGCCAGCTGGATGCGCTGCGTCATCGACAGGAGCGCGAAAGTGTCCGCCGCCACGGGCTTCACGTCGTGCAGTATCACGGTGATCGTTGTCCCGCGCCCGACTTCCGACGCAAGCTCCATGTCACCGCCCATGCGGAAGACGAGCTGCTTGCAGATCGCAAGCCCAAGCCCTGTGCCTCCGTGGCGGCTCGCGGAGTTGCCGACCTGCACGTAGGGGTTCGCTATCTTCTGCTGGTCCTCCTGCGAGATGCCGCAACCAGTGTCCTCCACAGAAAGCGTGAATGTGCCGTCCTCGTAGTGCGCCCGGACCTCGATGTGCCCGCTCTCGGTGAACTTCATCGAGTTGCCCACGAGGTTGAAGAGTATCTGGCGGATGCGCTGCGGGTCGAGCTGCAGCAGCGGCATCTTCTTCACCACGCCGCGGAGCGTGACCGCCTTCTTGCCGACGGACGACTGGAACGACTGGAGGATGTCCCGTATGAGGCTCACGCAGTCGGTTGGCTCGGGCAGTATCTCCATCTTGCCGGCCTCCAGCTTGGAGAGGTCCAGCACGTCGTTGATCAGCTGGAGGAGCGTCTGCCCGCTCACGAGGATCGAGTTGAGGTACTTGTTCCGCTCCGCAGGGTCGTCCACCCCGAGCTTGAGCATCTCGGAAAACCCGATGATGGCGTTGAGCGGCGTCCTGATGTCGTGGCTCACGGTGGAGAAGAAGAAACTCTTCGCCTTCTCGGCCTCGCTGCGGCGGACCAGCTCCTCGTTCTGCGCGCGGAGGTCCGCGATTGTCTTGTCCTGCTCGCGCAGGCGCTTCTCTAGCTCCGCCACGCGTGCCTTGAGCGTGGGGGTTTCGTCTGTGACGATTGGCTGTTGCTGGCTCATCTGGTGCGTCCGGTGTATTGTCCGCCTCAGGCGTTGCCGGCGAAGTCCTTCACGAGGTGGCGGTGCAGCATGGACTCGTAGAGCGCGATGTACTGCTTCGCGCACGCCTCGTGGCTGAAGCGCCTCAGCGACTCGCCCATGACGCGCGTTATCTCGCGTTCCTTGACGTCGGCCGGGAGCGAGTAGAAGTCCATCGCGCGGTCGATCGCCCAGAAGAGCCCGCCCGAATCGTAGGTGTCGAAGATGAAGCCGTTGCCCTTCGAGTGCTCGGCGTCCATCATCTCCACGGTGTCGTGCAGCCCGCCGGTGTTGTGGACGACCGCGAGCGAACCGTAGATCGGCCCCTC
The DNA here is from genome assembly GCA_946623785.1 of uncultured Verrucomicrobiota bacterium. Taxonomy (GTDB): domain Bacteria; phylum Verrucomicrobiota; class Kiritimatiellia; order RFP12; family UBA1067; genus CAMORM01. The sequence continues at coordinate 4,813 of CAMORM010000033.1, read as the reverse complement.
CATCTGCGGGAGCCCGCACGGCTCGAAGAGCGACGGCACGAGCGTGAAGTCGCTCGCCGCCAGGCCAAGGCGCGAGAGGCGCCCGTCGAAGTCGTGGATCGCGAGCCGCCCGTCCAGCTTGTGGAAGTTCTTGATGTCCCAGAAAGGCTGCTGGTACACGCCGTTCGCCACGACCGCCACCTGGAGGCACTGCGCCCAGTACTTGTCGAGCACCCTGTAGAGGATGTCCGTGAGGAGCTGCGGCCCCTTCTGCACGGGGTCGAGGCGGCTCGGCCAGAAGAAGAGCGGTGCGTCCGGGTTCTCCTCGAGCCCCAGCGCGTGCTGGAAGGCGAGCTTGTTCTTGCGCTTCGCCTCGCGGTGCGTCTCCGGCGTGTAGCCGAACGGGATCTTCTCGTCGATCGCCGGGTTGTCGGTGGGGTCGGGCGCGTTGAGGATCCCGAACGCGCAGCCGGCCGCGTCCTTCGAGCGGATCTCGTTGCGCACGGAGTCCGGGATGAAGTCGTGCCAGCCGCTCACGATCTCCTTGAGGAACGTCGGCGACACTGTGTTGATGTAGTGCGCCGCGAAGATGCCCGTCGCCTGCAGGTCCACGGGGTTCGTGTCGCGCGACTCGAAGTAGTCGTAGGGTGGGCGCGAGTAGTAGCAGTTCGCCCAGAACTCCGCGGCGTCTATGCCGGCGTCCTCTATCTGCCCGAGCGTGAGCTTGTGCGTGTGGATGTTGTGCACAGTGAAGAGCGAGGGTATCCCCATGCGGCGCGCAGCCGCCGGCACGAGGCCCGTCATCCAGTCGTTGCAGTGGATGAGGTCCGGCTGCACCTCGGGGATGATGTTGTTTATGACCTCGCGCTGGAACGCAAGCGCCAGCTTCCCGTTGCCGTCGCCGCGCGAGTACACGTGGTCGCGGTAGTAGAAGCAGCGGTCCTCCGCGAGGTGGATGCGCGAGTTCGGCATCCGGCTCATGTAGACCCTCAGCTCGTTCGACACGAGCTGCGCCGCGTCCACGTGGAACATCCGCCTGTAGTGCGGAAGCGCCACGTGCACGTCCGCCCCGAGGTCGAAGAGCGACGCCACGAGCGACGCCGACACGTCCGCCATGCCGCCAGCCTTGGCGCTCATCTTGCCCGCCAGGTTGCCCATGCCCTCCGGCAGGTACGTGATCTCCGGCGTCACGATGAGGATGCGCGGCTTCTTCACGGGAGGCACCACGTTCACCGTCTCGGCCTTCTTGACCGAAACCTTGCTTTTCCGGATCGTCTTCTTTGGTTCAGCTGCTTTGCGTGGCATTCCCGTATGCTCCTTGTCGTTTTATGTGCCGCGGCACTTTCTTTTTCGAGGGTATTATACCAACATTACAGGCGAAGCACAAGCACGCAGTGGCGGCGGCGAACCGCCCGAAAGGCCGCGCTACTTGCCCTGCCCGTCCGGCGGCGCCACAAGCCGGCGCCACTGCCACACGATGTGGCCGAAGCGGTCGTAGCTCTCCGCGAGGCGGATGTCCTTCGCCTCGTCGAGGCGGTCCAGTAGCGACCGCGCCAGCCGCCTCGCCTCGGCCTTCGTCTCCTCCGACGCCTCGCCCAGCCTTGGGCGCAGGCGCTCAAGACGCAGGTAGTCGAACGAGAACGCCGCCATGCGGACGTTGTACGACGTCGCCGGGTCGTCCTTCACGGCCTCGATCGCCTTGCTCCATGTCTCGACCGACATGTCCAGCACCGCGTCCGGGATCACGGACTTCCCGACGTCGTCGAAGATGCGCAGCGGGTGCTCCGCCGAGAGGGAGCGCATCAGCTGCAGGCTGTGGACCATGTCGAACCACGCGCGGACGTAAGGCGCGGCCTTCCCGTAGTAGCCCGCGAAGAAGTCGTCCAGCAGCCCCTCCGCCGGGAGGTCCGGGTTCCACATCCACTTCGCGAGCAGCCACGCCTTCAGCTCCGCAAAGTCCGCGTGGCGCCCCTGGTAGGCGCCCTGCTCGAAGAGCTCCTTCACGCTGCTGTCGCGGAAGAACCTGATGTTGCCCTGCAGCGCGTACACGTTCGGGAACGGCATCGTGTAGTTGAGGAAGTCCGTGGTGTAGTCCCACACGTAGAGCTGGTCCGTCTGCCCGGCCCACCCCTCGATGTCCTTCATGAACGAGGCGTTCTGGGAGTAGGGGCTTTCGGGAATGGGACGCGAGAAGTCGCATTCGATCGTGCAGAGGCACGGCACGACGTTCCTCCTCAGGCGCGTCTTCTTCGGCGGCTTGCGCGTGTACTGGTATGCGAGCGTCTCTATGATCGCGTCCGGGAACTCCTTCTCCACCTCCTCCGCCACTGCGTTCACGAACCGGATCATCGTGCCCGCGTGCGACTCCTCCTCGTCGTCCACTGCCTTGCACTGCGGGCACTCGCAGAAGTTGTACCAGTCGTTCTGGCTCACGCCGTAGAACTTCGCGCCGGGGTCCTTCCTTATGCGCTCCAGCACGTTCGACGTCACGATCCTCAGCACGTCCGGGTTGGTGAGGCACGGCTGCCAGCGCTCCCTCTGGCGCCTGCCGCCCACGAGGCTGTAGTACTCCGGGTGCGCGTCGTAGTACTTCGCCGGCGGCAGCAGGGCCTCGAACGTGTGGCAGCTCCCGAGACCGCCGCCGAAGCGGAACGGGCATCCGCCGAACTTCTCCTTCGCCGGGCTGTTCGAGTTGTTGTTCACGCGCAGGCGCGCGGCAAACTCCGGATGGCGCAGCACGTCGAACCAGTACGGCTCGCGCATGGCGAACGCCGGGGCCTGCCTGTCGTCGAGCGCCTTCGGCACCTCGATCCGCCCGCGCGCAGGCGCGACCGTGTGCCACGAGGCGTACCAGCGGCATCCCGCGAAGCGCTCCAGGAGCTCGTAGACGCCGTACAGCGTTCCACCCGACGGCGAGCCCACGACGAGCAGGTGCGGCGGACGCGCCACGAGCCTGAAGCCGTCCGCGCCAAGGCCTTCAACGCCGCTGCCGCCGCGCCCCGCCAGCTTCTCCGTGTACTTCGTGACGCCCAGGAGAACCGCCCTCCCGGGGAGCGGCGAATCGTCCGTCGCGATCGGGAGCCGCACACCCGTCGTCTTCTCCGTGAAGTCGCGCAGCTCCTCCGCGGCGTACTTCTGCGACGGCGAAGCGGCGGCCGGAACGACAATCGTGTACACCGGCAGACTGCCGCGCACGGCAAGGAGCATCGCGTCGTCCGTCTCGTGCGCCAGCTGCTGGACGGTTGCGCACCCTGCCGCAAACAACAAGGCCGCAACAGCAGAAAAGGGACAGGCAATGTCGCTCATGGCGCTAACTCCACCCTGCTACTTCGTCGGCTCAAGTATCTCGCGCAGCGCGCGGATTACGTCGCCCCCGAAGGCGCGGCAGCCGTCCGGCGTCACGACCGCGCCGTTCGCGTTGGCGAACGGCACCTCGAACGTGCGGCATATCTTCAGGCCCTTGATGCGGTTGCAGCCCCAGATGATGGAAGACCACCCCTGGTCGTAGTTGACGCCCTTGTTCCACGCCTGGCCGAACGGAAGGTCGTCCGCCGCGCGGTAGCGGAGCGGCCCCTTCTGCAGCTTCTCGACAAGCTCGGAGAAGCGCTGTTCAAGCTCCAGGCTGGGGACGATCTTGGGGTCCTTCCGAGGCGTGTAGACGAACTCGTTGTACTTGCCGCGTATCCACGGGCAGTGCACGTCGATGAACGCGTCGAGGCGTCCGCCGGCGTGTCCGGCGACCCATTCCGTGATCGCCTTCGTCTCGGGGTACAGGAAATCAGTGTAGTCGCGGTTGTGGTCGTGCGGGGCGCGGTTCTTGCCCTGGTCGCCCGCCTGTGCGCCGTCGTAGTCGACGAACGGCACGACCATCAGCTCGACGTTCCCGCGCAGCCACTTCCCGAGGCCGTCGTCCGCAAGGAACGACTCGATGAACCCCTCTAGCACCCAGCTCGCAGTGGTCTCCGAGCAGTGGTGGCGCGCAGTGAGGAGGACGCGGTACTTCGGATCGGCGGAGACATGGCCGACCCTGATCCGCGGGACGTCCGCCCCCTTGCGCGACTTGCAGTGCGTCTCGAGGACAATCCGCCCCGCCTTGACGTCGGAGTCGTGCCTCGCTATGAATGCGTCCCAGTCCGCGCGGAGGTACGGATGGCACTCGTAGAAGTACGTTTCGTCCTCGTCCGGGCCGAACGTGTAGGTGAAGCCGTCAGGCGCGGACTTGCCGTCTAGCGCGAACTCGAACGTCTTGCCGCGGTCCTTCGACACGACCGGGCCGCGCACGCCCACTATCGCCGCCGGCTTGCCGCCCTTCTGGCGGAAGGAGAACTTGACCGTCCGCCCGGCCGCGCCCTTCACGCGGAACGCCCAGTAGAACCAGTCGCCCTTCGTGTCGCGCAGGTCCTGCCGCACGCTCACGCTGTCGCCTTCTATAGAATTGACGATTATGTTTCCCGCGGGAAGCTCCGCGTCCACTGTGAAGGCAGACGGCTTTCCCGCTTCTTCCGCAGCCTCAGCTCCGCACCACGCGGCCGCGGCGCAAAAGGCGGCAATCGCCGCCATGCGGTATACCGTCCAGCGCCCGAAACGACGTTTTGGAATCGAACTGGAACAATCGGTGTTCGTCTGTTTCACTGACTTCGCTCCTTCATTCATCTTTTGGCGGATATTCTATCACTTCGGACAAACACCGTCAATGCAGAGCGAAGCCCAAGGCGGTGCACCGTCTCGGTGCGCCACATCGGCAGGGGCACGCGTCGCGCGTGCCCGCAATCACCGGCAACTCACCGGCGCTTCGCGCCGATGTAGCGGCGGCGTCTCGCCGTCGCTGCAATGG
>CAMORM010000032.1 GCA_946623785.1 uncultured Verrucomicrobiota bacterium | reverse complement strand
TAAAAAAATTGGCGTGGCCGGATGGCCTCAGCGGAACTCAAGCGCCATCACGGAGTCGGAGCGCCTCTCGATCTCGGCAAGCACGCCAGATTTCACGCGGTGCCAGAGCTTGAGGTCGTCAAGGTCGGCAACCGTCACGCCGCGCCCCATGTCGTCGAAGGACACGTCTATGTTGCGCGGGATCCCGAGGTCGACCATCGTGACGTCACGCCCGGCCACGCAGTCGGCGAAGTCGGGAGTTATCACGGGCTTCGCGCTGTCGACCGCAGCCACCACCACGTCCGACTCGCGCAGCACCTCGCGCAGGCGCTCCATTGGCTCGAGCGCCTCGGACCCTATCGCGCCAGGGCGGTTCCTGTGGTAGACGCGCGTGACGTGCCCGACGCGGCCTGCAAGCGCAACGGCAACCGCCGTGCCTACGATCCCCGTCCCGACAATGCACACGCGCGACTCCGAATCGACCCCGCCGTGAACCGAAAGGTACCGCACGGCGACCTGGTCGATCTCGGCGACGTTCAGGAGATCCTCCACCGAATGGCGCACAGCCCTTGACACGCGCATCACCTCGTCGGCGTCGCCCTTGAGCCGCGCGCCGCACCAGCCAGCCCTCTCCGCCTCCGCAACGGCATCCTTGAACTGCGACACCACGTGGTACTCCCCGAGCAGGGAGGACTCGAGCCCGGCCACCACCCGCGCAAGGTGGCGGAACGCGTCGCGCCCATGGAACCGGAACCTCTCCCCCTCCGAAAGCGAGTCGAATCCGGCGATCCGCTCGAGTAGTGGCGCGCAGCCGGAGCCGCGCGCGCACCGCGCGACGATCTCCACGCGGCTGCACGTGTTCAGGATCATGAACTCGCGCACGCCCTTCACGCACCTCACAAGCTGCGCCGCCTTCGCCCGCTCATCCGGCGGCAGATGGAAGGGAGCCCTGCGGCGCGACGGCAGCACCGCGTCGGACGTCCCGACCACGACAAGCTCGTCCTCCACGCATTGGTCCGCGAGGATCGACGCGATCTCGTTCTTAAGGTCGCGGGCGCTTCTGCAGGAACGCCCGTTCGTCGACACTGCCACGGAAACGCCGTCCGCATGAAGCACCGCCGGCGAAGTGAAGTCTCCGTCGGCCCAGTTCCCGTCCGCGCAGCAGCAGAGCACCCCCTCTGCGCGGCACGCGTCCAGGACAGCCCTGTTCACATGCTTGTCGTCCGTGCACGCGTACGCGCAAAGCCTGCCCTTCACGTCGCCAGCGGCGAATTCGCGGCGCGACCACTTTATCCTGCCTTCGCCGGCCAGGGACGCGAGCGACTCCACCGCGTCCGGACAGACGAGCTCCACCGACGCGCCGCAGTCGAGGAGCCCCCGGGTCTTGCGCTCACCCACCTTGCCGCCGCCCACGACCAGAACAGGCGCGCCGCCGATGATGAGGTTCACCGGAATCGTGTCACGCACTGGCCTGTCGGAAATTTTCATGATGACTTGGGCGGAATTATACCATTTCCGCCGCGAGAAACGCAACGGCAACAAAGCGCAAATCGACGGAATGCGCGCGCCTGCGGGCGCGATTGTGCTATAATTGCGCCCATGCACTACATACTGGCACCGCTCCGCGGAGTGACCGTGAGGACATTCCGCGCCACATTCGCCCCCGCGCTGAGCGCGGAGGGCTTCGAATCGTGCGTTTCGCCGTTCATACCGGCGCTCTCGACGAAGGTAAACCAGTCGTCGCTGCGCGACGTGTCGCCTGCGGACGAGCCGCTGCCGTGCGTGCCGCAGGCGATCGGGAAGGATCCGGCCGCGCTCCGCGCCCTTCTCGAGGCGTTCAGGCGGCTCGGCCACGCGAAGGCCGACCTCAACGCCGGATGCCCCTATCCGATGATCACGCGCAAGGGACGCGGCGCGGGGCTTCTCCGCTCTCCCGACGTCCTCGCCCGGATGCTCGAAGCCGGAGTGGAGGCAATGGGGCCCGGCAACTTCTCCCTCAAGGTCCGCCTCGGCGTGGAGTCGCCCGACGAACTTGTGTCGCTCATGCCGATGGTAAACCGCTTCCCCCTCGCAAACCTCACGGTACATGCCCGCACCGCCAGGCAGATGTACACCGGCAGGCCAGACCTCGCGCGCTTCCTTGACATAGCGGCCGCAAGCTCGAACCCCGTGGTCTACAACGGCGACTTCGATCCCGGCGACCCCGAATCCCCCGTCGCTTCTGCCATCCTGAAGCTCAAGCCTGGCTCGGCCGGCGCGCCGGCGGCGGTGATGGTAGGACGCCCCTTCATAAGGAACCTCGCCCTGCGCGAAGACTCCGCCACGCTCCTCGCCGCATACCTCGACGCCACGGAGCTCGAGCTGTGCGGCCGCTCGTCTGTGCTCGGGCGCATGAAGGAGCTGCTCGCCTACTGGCGCGAAGCCTCGCCCGCATGGCAGCGCCGCTGGGACAAGGTCAAGCTATGCCGCACCATCGCCGAACTCAGGATGGTCCTGGGCTGCAGGCGGTAATGCTACTTCCCGTCCTTGAGCATGAACGAGAAGTCGGCGGAAAGGTCCTGGCCGACTATGCGCGAAAGGCGCTCGCACCACTGGCGCCGCTTCTCGAGATCCGTCTTGGGGCGCTCGGCTTCAGGCAGGGCGGCGTATTCCGCGAAGAGCTTCTCGAACGCCTCCCAGCCGTACTTCTGCTGCAGCTCGGCGAAGAAGACGATGCCAAGCCACGGGTCGAGCGTCCATTCCTCGAACGAACGCCCATTGGACTTCCAGCGCTCGACGCGCGCGAGCAGCGCCGGGTCGCGCATCTGCGGGACCTCGCTCGGCTTCATGCCGCATATCTTCTCCATGCAGTAGAGGGAGAAGATGTTCACCGTGACCTCCTCCGACCCGGAGAACGTCCAGTCGGGGCTCTGGTGGTTGTGGCCCATCTCGTGGAAGAAGCCCCAGACCTCGTCTATCTTGCCCTCCCGCATCGCCGCGGGGCTGAGAAGAAGCGGCGCGCACTTGGCCGGAATCATTATCGGGTACCCGCTGTGCATGTACCCCGCGCAGAGCTGCACGTCGAAGCACATCCGTTCCGGGGAGAGGCGCCTATGCGAATGCGCAGGCGCCCACCTCTCGGGGGTGAAGCCCGCAAGCTTCGCGTCGCACCCAAGCACCTGGCGCCACAGCGCAAGCACCTCGCCGGGGTCGCCAGCCCTGCGCGCAACCGCGGCGGGGACGGTGAGCGCGATCGCGTCGCTCTCGATCTCGGCAAACGGCGCGGGGCTCTCCGCAAGCGCCTTCCGCCACGATCCGAGGTTGTCGCGCCCTTCCACGAACCACGCCACGGGACACGCCCTGCCGATCTTCACAGGCACCTTCCCGCGCCCCTTCAAGCCGTAGGGAACGTCTACGTACACCAGGCCGCCGAACGGCGACGAGAATTTCGTGACGGCCTTCGTGAGCGGCAGCTCCACGGAGACATCCGGCGCGCGCAGCCATTCCGCGCCGCTGGAGATGCGGCATGTGGAAGTGCCTATGCGGACGCCAAGCCCGAGCTCCGCGGCACCTTCCGGAATCTCCACGGAAAGAGGCTCGCCCGCCGCGGCGAAAAGACCGGTTCCGTGCCACCGAGGAATCGAAAGGTCAACCTCGACCGTGCGCTCGACGCGCTCCGGGCCGGACGGCAGCCCTGGATAGACCGCGGCCGCGGGATGAGCCGGCCATTCGCGCTCCGGGTCGTTCTTCCAGCGGCGCATGAAAAGCGACATCCTGAGATGCTCCGCGGGACGGCGGGCGAACGAAAGCGGATTCTCGGGGGAAGGAGGCGCATCCAACAGCGAAGCGTCGGCAAGCTTGTCTAGATGCGGGATGAACCGCGTGTCGCCCTTCGGCAGCACCCCGTACAGCTCCGTGAGGAACACCTCCCTGCTCCCGGCTACAAACAAGTCCATGTCCTTGCCGGCCGAAAGCGCCGACTTCAGCGATTCCTCCCCCCCTAGGGGAAATCTATAGGAAGGATCGCCGTAAGTTCCGATCCGACCGCCGGTCGGGAACAGGCCGAACAAACCGGATGCGAACAGCCCGCATTCGCCCACGGCCGCGTTGAAGACGTTTTCCGACGAAAGCGACTTGCCGCCCGACACTTGAACCCATCCCCAACCGACGACGGAGCAGAGAACCCCGCCTCCGCGCTTCACGAACGCCTTGAGCCTGGCGGCGTCCTCGAGCGGATGCGCGTCCGGAACGGTAACGAAGACGGAGCCGTCCGGCAGCGCGGCAAGCTTGTCGTAGCCGTCCAGCCACTTCGCCTTCGCCCCGCAGGCCTTTGCCGGATAGTCGTCAATGAGGCTTTGCGCGGCGGCGTCAAGATACACGGTGCGGAGGGGCTCGCCCTTCGCGAGCCATTTCATGCACTCCCGCACAAACGGCCTGTTGGCCGACCGCCGCTCCCGCGCGCCGGATTCTGAACTGTCGCCTGCCGCTCTGCCGGAAATGAACGACTCATGGCCAACGGCGACGACGCGCCCTTTTCCCATCGTGGCCGCCCCGGCGACCGATATGGTCGAAAACTGGTCAGGACGCCAATCCCCGACCGCAAGGGGAACGGCGTCGCCGAATGCGGCGAGCACGCAGCCCGGGCGCGCGCCGTACGCTTGCTTTATGCCCGACGACACGGAATAGATCTTCGTCCTCAGCCCGAGAGGCGAGGCTACTGCCGCCTGCCTGTCCACGGACGCGCCGCAGCCAGACGCCGCGACAACCGCCGCGGCAACGACGGCAGCGTATTTCGCAAACGCCTTCCTGAAAATCACGCTTTTAAGTTTCATGCAAGTATCATATCAAACATTCGGGACGCTGAGAATCAAAAACATGGGCTAGTGCCTTGTACAGGAATGTTGCCAATGTGGAATTGCTGCCAATGCCACTGTTGCCATTTCCAAATTCCCCCTGACTTGTCCCCGGAATTGCTGGCAACTGCCGGCGTAGCCTCACTGGGACAACGGGCGTCCCGCCCGTTGATGCCGAAGACCTTCCTCCTCCCCGCCAACGGGCAAGATGCCCGTTGTCCCAGTAGTGCCCACCGGAGCCAACCACCATCCGCGGCACAAGTGCCGCGCCTTCTCAACCACCGAATACACTAAATGACACGAGCCGCGCAGAACGTGCAGAAACGTGTAGAATCAGGGATATGCGCACATAGGGATGCTATGGTGTGCGACCCTATGGCATCCACTTTACCTTCCGTCATTGCCTATCTCGTGGCAGGAATCACCGCACGCTTTCTTTACCGGGAGTAGTCTCTAAGGTCAAAATTTTTGATCTTAGAACCTTTATCTCATCCTGCGTCAACTCCACGACATATCCTGCCGGGAACTTATCGGGATTGTTTTTGACTGCTTGATTGACGACAGAAATCCAACCTTGGGCAGATCAAGGATTGACTCATCTCCCAACGTGGCAATCTGTGTGGACTTGCTCATATCTCACAAAAAACTCAATATCGTCTACTCCTTACTCCGCGTTCCTTTCGCGACCTCCCAGTGTCCGCCCTTGCGCCCGCCGACTCTCACGATCTTGCCTTCGGACTTCAGCTGCGCAAGGTTCTTCTCCACGCCACGCACCGAAAGTCCGACTTCCCTTGCCAGGCGTTCGCGTGTGATGTCCGGGTACTGAGCGATGAGATCAAGAATCTTTACCACACCTTTTCCCACACTCCTCTTCACGTCAACCAATGCATCACGCAGTGCAAGAAGCATGAACTCGATGAACCTTCTGGCATCACCTGTGCGATCAGCAAAGGTGCGTGGCTATCTCCGTTATCTCGGCGACAAGCGAGATCATCTTATCGCTCAAAGTATAACTCGGGACTTTCCCGGTTCTCCGCGTCACATTTTTCTTCATCCTTTACCTCCGTTTCAAATTATATCACACAGGCCACACCCACGCGATTCGTTAGAATAGTGCGCACCCGACCGGGAAAGTGAGGGCTTCCGAGGGCAGCCCATCCGTCAGCTATCGGGTGAACGTTCTACCTAGCCCAAACTAGCTGGCGGAGATGCGGCGCTCGAGCTGTGCCAGCTCTTCGGCGGAGGGCGTCTTGCGGAAATAGCGGTAGTTGAGTACCCAGCACGACGGATGGCGCAGGATGACCTTCTCAAGGTCGCGCATGCACTGCTGCGTGACGCCCCAGATGTCCGCGCCCTTCTTCCACGGCTTGAAGCTTATGAACTCGCACCGGTACGTGCCGTTCTTGAGCGGACGCGACCAGGCGACTATGATCGGGACGCGCGCCTTCGCCGAGAGGAACGCAGGCGCCACGGAAACGGGAACAGGGCGGCCGAGGAAGCGCACCCACACGCCGCCCTCCTTCGGCTTGACCACCTGGTCGACGAGCAGCCCAACGTCGCTGCCGTCCTTCAGCCCTGCCATCAGGTGGCGGAACGCGCCGTCCGCATGCACGATCTCCTGCCCGATCGACTTGCGCGACTTCATCAGGAGGCGCGTCATCGCGGGAGTGCCGATGTCCTTCGCCACGCTCATCATCTTGTGCCCCTCGAGGTGGACGAGCTGCGAGAGGACCTCCCAGCACCCGAGGTGCGCGCTCACCGTGACGATGGGCTTGCACTCGGCGAGGATCTTCCTGCACGTCTCGTCGAGCCGCGCCACGGAGGCTGCGCGCCTCCCCGCGTTGCGGCAGGTCCAGAACACATGGCCGATCGTGCGCGCCATGTTGCGGTAGCTGCGGCGCACGATCAGCTCCTCGCGCCTGGTGGGGTCATACGCTGTCGACTTCGAGTAGTCCTCCCCGGGATCGGCGCCGGGTGTGGAGATCAACCGCAGGTTCGCAAGCGCAAGCGCGCGCCCCCTGCGGTCGAAGCGATACATGACCGCGGACATGAAGTCGCACAGCCCGATCATCCAGGAGTGCGGAAGGCTCGAGAGCACCGCCACGCCGAGGAAGATGCCAAGCCATTCGAAGGGCCGCCTAAGGCCCCTCTTGATCGGCTTTTTCTGTCTCCTCCTCTTCATGGCGCGGCTCCGTCAGCGGTAGACTTCGGACGCCCACTCGTACGGCTCCGAGTACTTTGCCCCGTAGAGCGTCTCGACCATGTACTTCAGCACGCGCTCTCCGCTGAACAGCCTATGGTACTTGGCCCGACCCGCAGACGCGACCTTCGCCCGTGCGTCGTCGTGCGAGTTGTAGTAGAGTATCTTCTCCGCGAAGTCGTCAACGTCGTCGTAAAACACGGCCTCGTCCGGCGAGAAGAAGTCCTGCATGCTGTTCTTCGAGCTCATGAACGTGAGGATGCCGAATCCCATCAGGTGGGCGATGCGGTCGGAGGAGTACCACTTGTCGCCTTCGCGCCTGTTTATGTTGAAGCTCATCTTCGTGGTGGCGAGGACCCTCTCGTATTCCGCGCCCCAGATCATCGGCGCGTTGAGCCCGAACCACTCGCACTTCAGCCGGCCGTCGACCTTCGCCCGCAGCCTCTCTATGAACGCCGTCCTCTCGGGCGTCTCGCTCGGGTTGCACGCGTAGAACGCGTCGCGCTCGAACTCGGTCTTGCGGCCGTTGTCCATGTTCTCCATCGACGTGTCGGAGGGATTGGGCATGTACGCGCAGAAGTTCCTCCCGTTCGTCCAGTTCTTCAGCACATCGCCGGCGGTGGTTACGAAGATGCCGTCGCACGAATCCATCCGCTCGGAAAGCTGGTTGCGCGTGTGCTCCAGGAAATTCGGGTTATCAACGTTGAAGTGCGCGATCTTCACGTTCGGCAGAATGGCGCGTATCTCGTCGAGGGCCCAGTTCCTGATGTAGTCGCAATGGCCGAGAAGCACGACGTCTGGACGGAAGTTCCTCGCCGTGAGGACGAGTTTCCTGTTCGTTATCCGCCCGCCCCACGAGCGTATGCCGAGCGGGGCGAGAAGCCGCGCCATGTCGCGGTCCGAGAACTCGCACAGCCGCCAGTTGTTGCGTATCGCGCCCGTCATGAGCTTGCGCCCCGGGCCCATCCGCAGGTTTCCGTACCGGCGGATCATCAGGTTGTCCACGAGCAGGATGCGCAGGTTCTCGGGCATCGTCAGAGTCCCTCTATCTCGGCGTTTATCGCGCGAGCCGCCGCCGCGGGGTCGGCTGCGGCAAGGATAGGACGGCCCACCACGAGGTGCGTTGCGCCGTCGCGAACGGCTTCGGCGGGCGTGGCCACTCGCTTCTGGTCGCCAAGCGCCGCTCCGGCGGGGCGCACTCCCGGCGTGACGAAGAGCGTCCCGGCCTTCAGCGCGCGGGAAAGCGCGCCGACTTCCTTCGGGCTGCACACAAGGCCGTTCGCGCCGTTGCCGACGGCGAACTTCGCCATCGCCTCCACCTGCTCGGCGGGGGTGCGGCCGACGATCCCGACGTCCGCGAGGTCGCCCTGGTCAAGCGACGTGAGGACCGTAACGGCGAGGATCTTCGGCGCGTTTGCGCCGAACTCTGCCGCGGCATCCGCGGCTGCGCGGATCATCGCCCTGCCGCCAACGGAATGTATCGTCATGAGGTCCACGCCCAGTTTCCCGCCAGACCTCACGGCACGCTCGACGGTGCGCGGGATGTCGTGGAACTTGAGGTCCAGGAACACCTTCTTCCCGAGGTCCTTCACGGCCTTCACCACGTCCGGGCCCTCCGCCGTGAAAAGCTCCAGCCCGATCTTGTAGAAGCCAACGGCGTCGCCGATGAGCCTGACTTTCTCCACCGCCTCAGCCGTGCTCTGCACGTCGAGCGCAACTATCACTTCTGCCATTTCCGACTCTCCTTTCCGCCGCGCGGGCGGCTTGAAAAAATTACTCCATCTCGTTGCCGATGTCGATCGAATCGAGGTCGATCTCGCCTACGAACACCTTCTTCACCGGGCCTGTGAGCGTGAGGCCCGTCGACTTGGACCGCCTGTAGTCTCCGTCAACCGTGAGCGAGAACCCGGCGGGCGTGCGGACCGTCATCGGAAGCGACATGCCGAACTTCTCTATCCCCACGATGGCGGTCGCGATCGCACCCGTCCCGCACGCGCCCGACTCCGCCTCAACGCCGCGCTCGTAGGTGCGCAGGAAAGCCTGGTTTGGCTTGCGGTAGCGCACGAAGTCAACGTTCGCCCCATCCGGCGCGAACTCCTCTGCGAGACGCAGCCTGCGCCCAAGCCCCTCCACGTCGACAGACGAAGGCGACTCGACGTTCACCACGAAGTGGGGCACGCCGGAATTGACGAAATCGCCCTTCACGGGACCGTCAGGCAGCGCGACCTCTATGTCGTAGCGCCTGTTGGAAGGCTCGTTCACCCAGATCTTAACGAGGCCCGGCCCCAGTATCTGCGCATCGACAAGCCCTGCGCCCGTCTCCATTGTCATCGACGACCCCTTTACGGCCCCGCAGTCGCGGGCAAAAGCCGCGGCGCAGCGTGCGCCGTTGCCGCACATGTCCGCCTCGGTGCCGTCGGGGTTGAAGAACATCATGCGGAAGTCGCCCGACCTTTCGCTAGGCCTGAGGAGGATGATGCCCTCGCAGGATATGCCGGTGTGGTGGTCGGCAAGCGCGGCGAGCAGCACATGGTCGTCGGCGGGGAACTGGAGCTTGCGGTCGTCTATCAGGATGAAGTCGTTCCCAGCCCCGTGCATCTTGGTGAACTGTACCTTTTTCATCTCGACACTCCGAAGAAGCGCATCCATCCGTTGATTCCGCCGTCGCTCTGGGCCGGGAGGTCGGCGCCGTCGGTAAGCCTCACGAGGTCGGCTAGTATGTTGAGCGACTCCGCGAGGACAACGTCGTCCTCCACGCTCGGCATGGCCTTGCGTCCGCGCTGGCGGCGAGCCGGGGCGGACGGGCCGCTGTCCTTCTTGTCGTCTTCCTGCTCGTCGTCGTCTTCGTCAAGGCCACCGCCCTCCACCGCGTTCTCCGCGTCCTCGAGCTTCTCGTCGCCCTCGCGGTCCTTGCGCATCATCGCGAGGCGGTCTTCGAAGTTCAGCGGCACGATCTTGCGCTTGGACGCATCTCCCGCGGCGCGCACGGCCCTCAGGTGCTTCTTGTACTTCTGGTTTGCGGCGAGCCGCTCGCTCGACGCGACCTTCAGCTGCTGCACATAGTCGGGGAGGTTCCACACCTTCGCCCCCACCGGCTCCACGCTGCTCCACGGCAGGGCGTTCGGCAGAGAGTCCTCGCCGACGTCCATCTCGTCCCACACGGACGGTATCACGATGTCGCTCTCCACGCCCTTAAGCTGCGTCGACGAGCCGTTGATGCGATAGAAGCGCGCCGTCGTTATCTTCACGGAGCCGAACTTCTCCTCCCCTCCGACGGCCATCACGCTCTGAACCGTCCCCTTGCCGTGCGTCTTCGAGTCGCCGACCACGATGGCCCTTCCCGTGTCGCGCAGGACTCCCGCGACGATCTCCGAGGCCGACGCGGAGAGCTGATCTATCAGCACCACCAGCGGCTTGCGGCAGGCAACGGAACCGCCTGTCGACGGAATCGGCAGCGTGCTGATGTTGCGGTCGGTGTCGCGGACAAGGACCACCGGCCCCGAGCGGAGGAAGAGCCCCGCCATCGTGACGGCCTCGCGGAGCGAACCGCCGCCGTTCCCGCGCAGGTCGAACACGAACCCCTGCGCGCCCGCCGCGTTGAGCAGGCCGATCTCGCGCGCTACGTCGAGCGTGCACGACCTGAACCCCTCGTCGCCCGGGCGGCGGTCCATCGTGCCGTAGAACGACGGCAGCTTCACGTAGCCGAACGTGTTCGTGACGCCGTTGAGCACGACCTTCTCGACCTTGCCCGTGGCGGCCTGGTCGTCGAGCTTGATCTCGTCGCGGACAAGGTCCACCTTCTTGCGCGACATCGGGTCGGACTTGGGGGCGATCTCCAGCACGACCTTCGTCCCCTTCGGTCCGCGGATCTTGCGGATCGTCTTGTTCATCGGCCGGTACATGATGTCCTCGATCGGGCCGTCGCCCTGGCCTACGCCCACGATCTTGTCGCCGGCCTTTATGCGGCCGTCGCGGTCAAGCGGCCCGCCCGTCATTATCTCGCGGATCTTCAGGGCCCCCTCGTCCATCTGCAGGACAGCGCCGATGCCGCAGAGCGAGAGGTTCATCCCCATGTCGAAATCCTCCTTGCTCTCGGGCGACATGTAGTCCGAGTGCGGGTCGTATGCCGTCGCCACGGCCGAAAGGTAGCGCTGGAGCGCGTTCTCCTCGTCTGGCTCGGAGAGGACGACGTAGTACTGCCTGTATCGCTTCACGAGGTTCGACACTGCCTCGTCCACGGTGAACACGCCGTTCGTCGGCGGGTGCTTTTCCTCGTCCAGGCGGTGCGAGCAGAGCTGCGAGAGCACCTCGTTCTTGATGCGGCGGCGCCACAGGTCGTCCTGCTCATCGCGCGTGGCGGGCCATTCGGCGTCCTTGCGCTGCCACAGGTATTCCTCCTTGCCGGTGAAGTCGAACTTCGCCGTGGCGAGGAGGTTCGTGGCGAAGGCGAGCCGCTCGGCGAGGCGCCTGTAGTACGTGCGGAAGACGTCGAACCCGAAGCTCACGTCTCCGCGAAGCACGGCCTCGTCGATGCCGTCCTTCATCGCGGCGAACCTGTCGAGGTCGCTCTTCAGGAACACGTCGCGGTTGAAGTCGTAGGACGTAACGAGGTTCGTCCACGCACGCCTCGATATCTCGTTGTCGAACGGATGCCGCAGCACGTGGTTGCGCGACATCTTGCGCGCGAACTGGCGAGCCACGTCGCCGTAGTACGGACGCGGGTTGACAGTGTCCATGTCGCGCGGCGCCGCGGAGTGGTCGCCGGAATCCGCGAGAATCGCAGCCGCGGCAGCCACGGCCGACGCAAGCAGCATCGCTGCCGATATCCTTCTTGTCATTTCGCCACCTTCCTTTCCGCCGCGGCCTTGACCGCGGCTGCCACCGCTTCCGCGGTGAACCCGAAATCTCCCTCGAGCTCCGCCGTGGTCCCGTGCGGGATCTGCGAATCCGGCCACCCGAACCTCAGGTCCGCCCCCACTGACTCGCCGAAGCCGCCGGAAACGGCGCCGTTCTCGAGCGTCGCCACGAGCGCGCCCGCCGCGCGCTGGCGCGCGAGGAGCCCGGCGTCGAACGGCTTCACGCTCCTCGCGTGCACCACGCCCGCGGGAACGCCCGCGGCGCGGAGCATCTCCGCCGCGCGGTTCGCCTTTTCCACCTGGTCTCCCAGCGCCCAGAGCTGCACCTTCGCCGACGGGTCGGAAAGCGGCTCGACCGACGCCGGGCACCTGCCGCGCGGGTAGCGCACCACGGCCGGCCCGCCCGATGCCATCGCCTCGCGCAGCGCCGCGACGAGGTCCGGACCGTCCTTGGGCTGCACTATGCGAAGCCCCGGCACGCACTTGAGCATCGGGATGTCGTAGAGGCCGTGGTGCGTCTTGCCGTCCGCCCCCACGATCCCAGCCCTGTCCACGGCGAACACAACCGGGAGCCCGGCCAGCGCGACGTCGTGCGCGATGTTGTCCACAGACCTCTGGAGGAACGTCGAATACACGGCGACAACCGGCTTCATGCCGTTCGACGCGAGGCCCGCGGCGAACGCCACAAGGTGCTCCTCGCAAATGCCCACGTCGAAGAACCGGTCGGGGAACTCAGCCGCGAAGCGCTTAAGGCCCGTTCCGCACTTCATCGCCGCCGTCAGCGCGCAGACCCTGGGGTCCTCCCTCGCGATCTCGCAGAGCGCGTCGCCGAACACCTCGCTCCACCCCTTCCCGCCGTCCGGCGCGCGCAGCGGCTCGCCAGTCGCCAGGTCGAACGGCCCCACGCCGTGCCACGCGGTGGGGTTGCGCTCCGCTGGCCCGTAGCCCTTGCCCTTCACCGTGACGAGATGCACCACAACGGGGCGCGCGCACTCCTTCGCGACGGCAAGCGCCTCCTCGACCGCGGCGATGTCATTGCCGTCCACCGGGCCTATGTAGCGCAGCCCGAAGTTCACGAAGAGCGTGTTCTTCAGGAGAAGCGACTTGAGTACGCGCCCGACGAAATGGTAGAACCGGCTGAGGAACCCGAGCCTGAGTTTGTGCCCGGCGCGTTCGGCCGCCGCCTTCACGCGGTTGTACCTGAAGCCGGATATGAGGCGCCCGAGATAGCGCGAGAATGCCCCGACGTTGCGCGATATCGACATCTCGTTGTCGTTCAGCACGATCACGAGCTTCGAAGTGAGCGTCGTGCAGTTGTTGAGGGCCTCGAAGGAGATGCCGTTCGACATCGACGCATCGCCGACAACCGCGACCACGTGCTCGTCAGTCCCTGCCCTGTCGCGCGCGGCGGCCATTCCCTCCGCCGCCGCTATCGCCACGCCTGCATGTCCGGACACGAACGGGTCGCATGGAGACTCCGCGGGATTGCAGAACCCGCTCAGCCCGCCGTGCCTCCTGAGCGTCGGAAACGCCTCGCGCCTGCCTGTGAGGAGCTTCCACGCATAGGCCTGGTGCCCTACGTCCCAGACGACCTTGTCCTTCGGGGGGTCGAACACGCGGGCAAGCGCTATGGCGATCTCGACAGCGCCGAGCGAGGGCGCAAGATGCCCGCCGTTCTTCGACACGGTGGCGAGTATGCGCTCGCGCACCTCCTGCGCCAGAGCAGGAAGGTCCGCGGCCTGTACGCGCCTCACGTCCGCCGGGCAGTCTATGCTATCGAGGATTGCCATCGGATGAGACCTTCTCCGCATTGCGCTTCAGCAGGATGAGCTTCGTGTTGTTCTGCCCGAACCCGGGGATCTCCTCGGCGAGCGAGTACTTGCCCCTGAGCTTCACCCAGTACCACGTCTGCTCCTCGTAGGGCACTTCCGAGCACTCGGGCGCGGCCACGGCGAAGCCGTATTCCGAGAACGCCGCGACGGGCGAAGGCGCGGACTCGATGAGCCTCTCGAGGCGCGTCGGGTTCATGACATGCAGCGCCTCGGCCTCGACGTCGAACGCCTTCGGGAAGTAGCTGAACGGCCCCATCTCAAGGCCCTCGGGGACGGTCCTACCGCATTCGACCGCGAGGTAAAGGTCCTGCGTGAGAAGCGTCTTCCCGCCGGGGTCGAGGGCCTCGACTTTCGCGGCCGCACTGCGGAGCCCCGCAATGTCCGAACGCTCCTTCATGCGCGTCCAGAACCTGTCCTGCCCGGACACGAACCACTGCTGGAGCTGCGGCGAGCCGAACGACGCCACGCACGTGGCGAGGAACACGAACACGCACCCGCGGAGCGCTCCCGCCTCGTCCGCGCCCGTGCAGCGCGTCGAGAAAAGAGCCGCGGCGACCACCGCGAGGACGCCCATCACGGGGACCTGGTAGTCGTCGTACGGGAAAGGCGCGGAAAGCTGGAGGAGGAACACGGCCGCGAACGAGGCAACGAGCACCCACAAGAGGAACCTGGCGTTCTCCGGCGCCTCCCCGCCGGGCGCATCCCCGGAGCCGGCGCGCCCAGCGCGGCAGAGCGCGCCGGCAGCAACGAGAGCAAACGCGGCGAGCATGCCCACGTACGCGCGGGAAAGCCGGGACACCGACCCAACGGCGAACATCAGGTCGAATCCGCCGCGCGCCGCATGGTACTCCTGCGCCGCAAGCAGCCCGCGGAGCGACGCCGGGTCGAGCGCGAAGAGCCCGTACGTGAGAAACAGGCCGATGCTCCCGCCTATGCCGAACCACACGAACGAGTAGCGGTAGCGGCGGAAGTTGAACAGAAGCGCGAACCCCGCCACGCCGATCATCAGCACGAGCGAGATCCGCGTGCCGGAGGCGAACGCCATCGCGAGGCCGGAGGCCGCGAGCTGCGCCGCGCGCGCCGGCCCGGAGGAGGAAAGCGCGGACGCAAGGAAGTAGAACCCCACGGCCGTGAAGAACGAGCCCAGCGCGTAGGTCTTCGGAATCGTGAGGAAGTAGAGGTGGTACACGTTGCATGCGAGCATCGCGAACACGGCGAACGCGGCGGCCGCGCGCCGGTCGCTCCTCACGAGGAAGCGGGCGGTCCCGGCGAACACGGCAACGCCGGCAAGCCCGAACACGAGCGTCACGATCCGTCCGCCGAGCACTCCGTGGATCGGCGAACCAGCGCACGTCCACAGCGGGGAGAGGAACGAATACACCACGGGAAGCGTCGGCCCCTGCGTGAAGAAGAAGTCGTGGTACGGCAGCTTCCCGGCGCGCACGAGCTGCGCGGCGTAGAGGTACCACCCCTCGTCCTGGTTGAGCGAGCCGAACCAGACCGCCACTGCGCCGAGCGTAAGAGCGGCGAGAACGGCGAGAGCGACCAGGATTTTCTGAAGATGTCTTGTCATTGCGCGTCCATGCGTGGCGGTGCCTGCCGGAGTGTCAGATCCTAGACGGCGTCTGGATGCCGAGCAGGCCGAGCCCCTTGCCTAGCACACGCCCGAATATGGCGCAGAGCCTCAGGCGGCTCGTGCGCACCGGCTCCTCGCTCTTGAGGACGGGCGAGCTCTGGTAGAAGCTCGAGTACAGCTGGGCCGTCTGGAAAAGGTAATCCGCGAGGATGGACGGCTTGTACGCGTTCGCCGCGCGGAGAACCGTGCCGGGGAACTGCAGGAGCTGGAGCGCAAGGAGCTTCTCGGCGGGGGTGGAGACAACGATGCCGCCGGACGATCCGTCCGACCCGGCCTTGTCCAGCAGGCTCTGCACGCGGGCGTAGGCGTACTGGAGGTACGGCCCGGAGTTGCCCTCGAGCGCCAGCGCCTTGTCCCAGTCGAAGTCGATGTCCGTGATCGGGTCGTGCGAAAGGTCCGAGTACTTGACCGCGCCGAAGCCGATCGCCTCCGCAAGGGCCTCGTCGCCCCCGCGGTCCTTCACGATGTCGAACGCGCGGCGCTTCGCCTCGGAAAGGAGCTCGTCGAGCCTGATGAGGTTGCCCTCGCGCGTGGAGATCGCCTTGCCGGCGAAGCTCATGAGCCCGAAGGGAACGTGGACGAGCTGTGTCGTGTAGCCCATCTTCCGCGCTATGCTGAACCACTGCTTGAAGTGGAGCTGCTGGCGCGCGTCCGTGACGTATATGATCCGCTCTGGGTCGTATTCCGCAACGCGCGTCTGCACGCACGCCAGGTCGCTCGTCGTGTAGTTGTAGCCGCCGTCCGACTTGCGGACAATCGCAACACCGAGCTTCTCGGACTCGAGGTTCACGACGAGCGCCCCCTCGGACTCAACCGCGAGTCCCATCTCCTGCAGCTTCGCCACCACGCCGGGCATGGTGTCGTTGTAGTACGACTCGCCGCGGTACGTGTCGAACTTCACGCCGAGCTTCGCGTACATGCGGTCGAACTCGCCGATCGAGATCTCGATGAAGCGCTTCCAGAGCGCGCGGTTGTCCGCGTCGCCCCGCTGGAGCTTCACGAGCTCCGCGCGGCAGGCGTCCTTCCACGCCTCGTCCTCCTTGGCCTTCGCGGACGAAAGCACGTAGCACTTCTCGAGGTTCGCCACCGTGAGGTTGTCGCGCTCCTCCTGCGTAAGGCACTCGCGGTACCCCTTGATGAGGATTCCGAACTGCGTGCCCCAGTCGCCGAGGTGGTTGTCGGCTATCACATCGTATCCAAGCGCGCGGAAGATGCGGTCGATCGCGTTTCCGATCACCGTGGAGCGGATGTGCCCGATGTGCATCTGCTTGGCCGCGTTGGGCGAAGAATAGTCGATCACGATCTTCCGGCCGGCGCCGACCTGCGGGACGAGCAGGCCTTCGTCCGCCCCGAGCCCCTCAAGGCGCGAGGCGAGCCATTTGGACGACACCGTCAGGTTGATGAAGCCCGGTCCCGCGACCTCGGCCTTCTCGATCGGGTCGGCCGCCCCGGCGGAGAGCGTTTCGGCGAGCTTCGCCACCGCCGCCTCCGCGATCTTGCGCGGCGGCTGGTGGAGCGCGCGGGCGAAGCCCATCGCGTCGTTGCACTGGAAATCGCCGAACTTCGGGTCCGTTGCAGGCAGCACCCTGAGCTTCGAAAAATCGGCCGCGCCGGGGAACGCGGACTCAAACGAATCCCTCAACCGGGCGACCAGTTCGCCCTCGCATCCTGTAAAGCTGTTCATAGTTTGTAAATTATACCAAAAACTGCCCCCTCGCGCCATATCCAGCGCGCAAAATGTGAAATTCCACGGCCTGGCGCACCAGCAGGAAGAGCATGCCCGCAACCTCCGCCTCTACCCCTTGCTGGGGCTTGGCGCCACCGGCCGGCGCGCGCCCTCCGGAAGGAGGTCGAGCTGCCAGACCTTGTCCCGCACAGAGGTCTTAGACGTCGGGAACGAGCACACGCACCGCTCCTTGTCCATAAGCGACGCCTCTGCGCCGTTGAGCCGCAGTTCGGTTCCGCCGACGGCATTCGCCGCCACAAGGCACTTCTCGAGCCCGTCGCCGCGCTGGAAGTTCCATACCTCGTCGGGCTGCGCCAGCCTGGCGGGGCCATCGTAGATGGACTCGCCGGGCATCTCTGCAAGACGGCGCACGACCTCCCCCTCCCCGAGCCCCGCCAGCGCGGCGCGGGACACGGGCGAGCGCGAGAGGGCCGCCAGCGCGAAAGGCCCGTGCTCTGTGCACGAGAGGTCGTGGGCCGCATACGGGGCAAGCGCCGCAGCGCGGTTAGTGCCGCGGAGCTCGGCCATGCGGCGCAGCACGGCGGCTCGGTCCATGTCGGCGGTCATGCCGAGCGGCTCCCCGCCCGAGACGAAGCGGACGCGCCCGGCATCGGGCAAACGCGGCTCGACGAGCCTCTGGTCTTCGGCGTCCTCCGGCGGAACGAGGAACGACTTGAGCCGCTCCGAGAAATGCTCGTAC
Source organism: uncultured Verrucomicrobiota bacterium (assembly GCA_946623785.1). Taxonomy (GTDB): domain Bacteria; phylum Verrucomicrobiota; class Kiritimatiellia; order RFP12; family UBA1067; genus CAMORM01. The sequence goes on along the minus strand of CAMORM010000032.1, from coordinate 1,031 downwards.
GCCACGGGCGAGATCGTCGCCTCGGGATAGAGGAGGTGTATCCATCCGGTCTCGTGCGAGACTATCGTCACGCGCTCGTGCTCGAGCGCGCGGCGCGCCTGCTGCGAGATGACCGTTCCGTTCGACCACATCGCGCGGGTCACCAGACGGCGGTTGTTGGTGAGAATGCCGGAGTCAACGTCCACGAAGTTCTGGGAGTGGAGGGGCGTCGCCATCAGGTATATGGACTCAAGCGGCAGTCCGCACACGACAAACGCCGCGGCGGCGTAGAGCCCGGCGAGCGACACGCATTCGCCCGCCCCGACCGAGTGCCCTGGCTTGTAGCGGAACGCGTCCATGGCCTCGACGGTCTCGGTCTTCCAGTACGGTATCGTGTCGCCGTCGTACTTGTCGAGGCCGAAATGGCGGCGGATGTCGATGTCGTAGTAGTACACGTCGCCCTGGTAGCCGAAAAGCGCGTTGGACTTCGCTATCTCGTCCGGCGAGAGGAACGGCGCGAAGCGCTTCAGCTCGACCTGCTGCCGGGTCAGCCCCCAGGTGTCAAGGTCGAGGTTGAACGTGTAGTTGTCCATTATGTGCTGGCGCAGGCGCTGCAGGCGGCGCTTCGGGCGCATGTCCCTGATCCCTGCGAACCACTCGAGCTCGCGCCACGCCCACAGGCGCGGGGAGGAAATGTTGGCCAGCACGAGCGAGTACATCAGCTCGGGGAAAACGAATATCTCCATGTCCGAAAGGGTAACGGCGGAAGACTTCTCTTCCATCGGTATGTATCCACTCTGCATGGCGGGGATTATACCATATCGCCCATGCCGTGTGAACAACGGCGAAGTCTCATTCTGCGCCATGATTCACCCCTTGTGGAACGCAGACCCCAACAGGCAAAGACATCGCACGACGGCGGCATTTACCGTCAATCCGCAAACATGAGCTGTGACATGGCGGCGCCGGTTTGCTATAATTACAGAGAAACGCTTCTGGCGGGAAAGCAGGCGGGACTCGCCTGCACAGGACAGCCATCGACGGAGACTGAA
>CAMORM010000031.1 GCA_946623785.1 uncultured Verrucomicrobiota bacterium | reverse complement strand
ACTATGTAGTGCAAACACCTTTTCACAGATTCAACTCCAATCAGCCGATATTATATCATATTTATAGCCGATCAGCACAAAGGAAAGCGCCAAAATGTTCCCCAGCAAGGGAACATTTTAGCCATAAGTATTATTGCGAAAAGCGATTGCACCATATTCTGGTCGCAACTGGAACAGGTGCCGCCAAAATGTCAACTGATTGTAAACCGGACAAGAGACATGTTGGTCTTTTGGAATTGTCGCAGTTTCGAAGCGGGGATCCACGAAAAGTTTGCTGAGATAGCGGCGGCTTTAAATATATGATACGATTTCTTGACTTCATCGATGGTCGATGAAATTTCATCGTTTGAAACTGGGCCAAGGAATCAGAGCCCCGCCGAAAACCCTTGAAAACATTGAACGAAACCGCACGTGTCAAATATGGGGTGTCCGAGTCCGACACCCCGATTCAAGTGGTGGGCGGTGAGAGACTCGGACTCCCGACCTTGACCGTGTAAAGGTCCTGCTCTAACCAACTGAGCTAACCGCCCTTTGACTGGCGCCCCAAGAGAGACTCGGACTCCCGACCCGCGGTTTAGAAAACCGCTGCTCTATCCAGCTGAGCTATTGGGGCGCACTGCGCCGTATTCTACCAAAACGGCCCCCTTGTTGCAATCGCACATTGCACGTGGAAATGGTAACATCTACCGGGTCAGCAAAGAAGAGAGGAAGGCCATGGGGTTCAACAAAGAAGAAAGACAAGCCACACCACCCCCATGGGGGTGGCCGCCGGCGGCGAAAGAAAAAGCCCACGGCGTCGAGGAAATCGTGTATGATAGGAGTTACCACACAACCCATCACACGAAAGATCGACGCCATGAGCAGGAGAAAGTATACCATACGCCGCGACGAAGGGCTACACCTAACGGACAGGCAGCGCGAAATTCTCGGGACGGCCTGGAACCAATACGTCAACAGGTGCGCGCGGATATCGCTGCGGCACTTCGCGAGAGTCCACAACATCCCGTTCGCGACATGGCAGAGGGAGTTCAGGCGTGGGGCGGCCTCCCCCATCATCAGGCAGGGAAACCGCTGGACATACCCGGAGTACGACATCGACAAGGCAAGGGCCTCCATAAACGAGGGCAGGTGCAACATGGGCGCCCCCATGAAGCTCACTGTCGGCATGGCCATCCTCTTCAGACACGCGGTGCTGGAGCTCAGGCGCTCCCCGTACGACGCGAGGATGATGATCGTAGAGGCAATGCCGGACAGGGACGTCCCCTGCCTGAAGACCTTCTACAACCACATAGAGGCGGGCGACATGGGCGTGTTCCACGGCCAGACCCCGTATCACCCGGGGAGGCGGCGAAGCCCCCCGAAGCCTGCGCACGAGGCGAAGACCGTGCCAGGCAGAAGGCAGCTCAAGGACAGGCCGAAGGAGGCGGCCGCGGCAAAGGAGCTCGGACACTGGGAGATGGACACGGTCATCTCAAGGAAAGGCTCAAGCGGAGGGCTCCTGGTGATGCTCGACCGCTGCTCAAGGCGCTATGTCATCGAGCATCTGAGCCACATCAACCAGGACGAGGTCGTCGCCGCGATAAAGAGAATGAAGCGGAGAAAGGCCCTGAGGACCGTCAGAAGCGTCACCACGGACAACGGATGCGAGTTCCTCGACCAGAAGAGGCTCGACAGAGTGTTCAAGGCCGAGACCTACTACACGAGGGCCTACGCCTCCTACGAGAAAGGCGCCATCGAGAACTGCAACCGCCTCGTCAGGAGATGGTACCCGAAAGGAACAGACTTCAACCAGCTCACAAGGCGGCAGATCCAGCAGCTCGAAGACTGCATAAACTCAATCCACAGGGAATCACTCAACGGAGAAACTGCATATGCTTACGATTCACGTCTGGCCCAAACGGCTTAAGGAGTTTTTGCTGACCCACCCCCTTTACAAGTCACCTATTTTTCCGTGCTTTCGCCCCGGCGTTTTGATATAATTCACGCGTTACCCAAAGAAGGCTTGCCATGGCAGAAAACGAAGTGAGTTCCGCAGCAGAAAACGTCAGGGGGGGCGGCGATTACAACGCCGCCAACATATCCGTGCTCGAGGGAATGGAGGCGGTGCGAAAGCGCCCCGCCATGTACATCGGCGACACGGGCGAGAGGGGCTATCACCACCTCGTCTACGAAGTGGTCGACAACTCGATCGACGAAGCCCTGGCTGGCTACTGCTCGATGATCGACGTCGTGATCAATCAGGACGGATCGCTCACCGTAAAGGACAACGGCCGCGGCATCCCGGTCGATATGCACCCCACGGAGCACCGCCCCGCAATCGAGGTCGTGCTCACGGTGCTCCACGCTGGCGGCAAGTTCGACGGATCGAACTACAAGGTGTCTGGCGGTCTCCACGGCGTTGGCGTTTCCTGCGTCAACGCGCTCTCCGAGTGGATGAAGGTGGACGTGAAGCGCGGCGGGAAGGTGCACCACATCGAGTTCTCGCGCGGACACGTCACGAAGCCCCTGGAGGTCATCGGCGAATGCGCGCCGGAGGACACCGGCACGACGGTTACGTTCTTCCCTGACCACACGATATTCACGTGCCGCGCGTTCAAGTGGCAGACGCTCGTGGAGCGCATACGCGAGCTCGCGTTCCTCAACAGGGGCGTTACGATCCACTTCCGCGACGACGAAGGCGCGGAGCACCACGACGAGACCTTCCACTACGAAGGCGGGATCGACGAGTTCACGCAGTACCTCAACACGAACAAGAAGCCTATCTCTCCGATCATCCACTTCGAGGGGCAGAAGGACTCCGAGCGGCTCGACGGCAGCCACTACGTCATTCAGGCCGAGGTGTCGATGCAGTACACCGACAGCTACGCCACGGTGGAGCAGACCTACTGCAACAACATCCACACGATAGAGGGCGGCACGCACCTCTCCGGGTTCCGCCGCGCGCTCACCGCGACGATCAAGAAGTACGGGCTCGACAACAAGCTCCTCAAGGAGAAGGAGTTCGACGCGCTTACCGGAGACGACATGCGCGAGGGCCTTACGGTGATCGTGTCCGTCAAGGTCCCCCAACCGCAGTTCGAGGGCCAGACTAAGACGAAGCTCGGAAACGGCGAGGTCGACGGCATTGTGGCGGGCATAGTCAACGACAAGCTGATGACGTTCTTCGAGGAGAACCCGGCCGTCGCGAAGACGATCATAGAGAAGACGCTCCTCGCTGCTCGCGCCCGCGAGGCCGCGCGCGCGGCGCGCGAGTCGACGCGGCGCAAGGGCGTTATGGATGGCCTTTCGCTCCCCGGAAAGCTCGCCGACTGCTCGGGCCGCGACCCGGAGAAGGCCGAGCTCTACCTGGTGGAGGGAGACTCCGCAGGCGGCTCGGCGAAGGAGGGCCGCGACCGCAAGACGCAGGCCATCCTGCCGCTCCGCGGCAAGGTGCTGAACGTCGAGAAGGCGCGCATAGACCGCGTCCTGGCGAACAACGAGATACGCTCGCTCATAACGGCGATCGGCTGCGGCTTCGGCGAGGAGTTCGACATCTCCAAGGCGCGCTACCACAAGATCGTCATCATGACCGATGCCGATGTCGACGGCGCGCACATCCGCACGCTCCTGCTAACGTTCTTCTTCCGCAAGATGCCGCAGCTCATCGACCACGGCTATGTGTACCTCGCGCAGCCGCCGCTCTACAAGATCGAGCGCAAGAAGAAGGCTGAGTACGTGCTCACCGACGCGGAAATGACGCGGCGACTGCTGTTCCTCGGACTCGACGACATGAACGTGAAGGCCGGCGACGGCAGGACGCTTTCGAAGGACGAGGCGCAGAACCTACTGAAGCTCCTCGCCGAGCTCGAGCAGACCGTCAAGGCCCTCGAGGGACACGGCTTCAGCGCGAAGGAGCTCGCGGCGTCCGGAGAGCAGAAGGGCGGGGCCTCGATGCTCCACAAGCAGCTCACCTCGCTAGGCGGACTCGGCTTCACGTCCGAAGACTACTTCGCGGCTGCCCCGCAGCCCGGCGAAAAGGAGGTCAACGGCGAGGACAAGAAGTTCCGTGTCGTCGCGTCCGTGGAGGAGGACGGCGTGGAGACGCCTGTAGCCAACCTCCCGCTCCTTCTTGACACCGTGCGCAGGCGCGGCGAGAAGGGCATGAACATCCAGCGGTTCAAGGGACTCGGCGAAATGGACGCAGAGGAGCTCTTCGACACCACGATGAACCCCGAGAAGCGCCACATGAAGCGCGTGCGAATGGAGGACGCGATCGCGGCCGACAGGACGTTTTCGCTGCTCATGGGCGACGAGGTGGAGCCGCGCCGGCGCTTCATCGAGGAGAACGCCCTCAACGTCCAGTCGCTCGACATCTGACGACACACCAACAACGGAGCAAGCTATGAACCTGCTGGTCTCGAAGAAGTCCTGGATGCTCGCGCCCGCAATCGCAGTTGCGGCGCTGTCTGTGCTCGCCTGCGTCTGGATGGTGATGGAGCCCGAGGCCCTGAGGGCCGCGTTCGACGCGGACGGGACGTCGTTCGTCGAGGTCCTCACGATTCCGTTCTACGCGCTCGTGGTGCCGCTGGTCTGGCTATGCTGCCCGTTCGGCGGTTCCGCGAAGCGCAAGACGCTTCTTTGCCTTGGCGTTTCGTGCGTTGCGGTTATGGCAGTCGTGAAGGAGCTGGACCTCCATGTTGCCGCGATTACGGCGATGTACCCCGATGCCGTCGCGTCGTTCAGCGGAACTCCCTTTAAGATGAAGTTCCTCACGTCCGGCGCGATTCCGTTCGGCGCTAAGGTCGTCGTGGTGATGTACTTCGCGCTGTTCTTCGGCGTTTTCGCGGCGATGCTCCTCTACTACGCGAAGACGCTTCTAAAGTCGTTCTTCAGGCTTCATCCAGTGGCGTGGTCCGTCGCCTGCATGGGCGGCAGCGGGGTGATGGTCCAGGTCATGGACCGCCTCCCGGCGTGGTGGCGACACGGCCAGGGGCTTGCGAAGGACCAGGTTCCGGCGGCCTTTGCGTCGTTCTGCACTGCATTCGAGGAAGGCGGCGAGATGATGCTCGCGGCGTTCGCGCTTCTTGCCATCCTCCAGGCACACGCAATCTACTCGCCAGACCGTCCGGCAGAGGGGCTTGATGTCTGAGAGTTGATTTCCCATTTGACTTCCCGCGTCCGAAACAGCATAATACAGACCTATGAGCGACACAGAAGACAACAAGAACGTCAATCCCGGGGCAGATCCTTCGCAGGAGCAGCCGGACCTTTCCGGGCTTGGAACCTTCGACTTCACCCCGGACTGGGCTAAGGGCAGTCCGGAGGACGGCCTGAAGCGGTACCGCGGCGAGCGTTTTTCCGACGACCGCGAGGACCGTCGCGACGACCGCCGTGGCGGAGGTCCGCGCAAGTCGTTTGGCGAGCGCAAGCCGTTTGGCGAGCGCAAGCCGTTCGGCGAGAGGAAGCAGTTTGGCGACCGCAAGCCGTTCGGCGAGAGGAAGCAGTTCGGCGACCGCAAGCCTTTCGACCGCGGGCCAAAGTTCCGCCGGGAAGATGCCCCGCGCTTCGCGCCGCCGCCTGCGCCGCTTGAATGCGAAGTGCGTGTCCTCCCAGAGCAGAAGGCGCTCGGCTCGATCATCAGGAAGATCCAGACTTCCTACCGCGCGTTCCCGCTCAAGGACATTGCGTACCTTTTCCTGGACAACCCGGCCTCCTGCCTTGTGCGCGTGTCGCCGCCGAAGGGCGGGACGCTGGACGTCTGGCAGTGCAAGCACTGCGGCATGCCGGCGCTTTCCGAGGAGGAGGTCGTGGCTCATGTGCTCGCTGCGCATATGCCGGACTACTACGAGCGCGTGGAGCTAGACTGCGAGCCGCCCAAGGGCAACTTCAGCTGCGTCGCCAAGTGCGGGCTCAGCGGCGAGATCATCGGGCCGCCGAACCTGCACGATTTCAACGCCAGGCTGCACGACCTCATGCGCCGCCGCTATCCGTCGATGGGCGAGGACGAATTCCGCTCGCACATCGTGATGCTCCGCGATCCCGAGTCGATCGAGGAGTGGCGAAAGAGCGCCACGAAGAAGACGGTCTACCGCAGGAAGAACGCCAACGCGCCTGAAGCCGCCGCCGCGCAGGCGGAAGGCTCCGAGTCTCCTGCCGCAACCGACGCCGCGCCAGCCCTTGAGCGCGATCAGGCCGAGCTCGAATTCCGCAGGACTGTCCTGCCGACGCTCGTCACAAAGCCGAAGAGCCTCGTCACCACGGCGCAGGCCGCGCTCAAGACGCCTTCGCGTCCGCTCCTCTTCGCGATACGCGACGCGCTCCGCAAGGAGGAGCGCTTCCCTGCTTCGCTGTTCTTCGCGCTGCGCGGCGCGTTCCACCACCGCAAACTCGAGTTCTTCCGCGCCAACGAACCGCGCGGACAGGAGTTCGTCACGGCGGTGAAGTTCGCCCCGCTAGACTCGCAGCACGCGATCCCTGTGCTTACCGCGATCGTCAAGTTCGTGGAAAACCATCCAGGCATCACGATCTCCGCGCTTGTGCCGGCGATCTGCGCAGGCGACGATTCGATGCGCGACGAAGTGGTGAAGAACCTTTCCATCCTGATCGAGCGCGGACACCTTGTGGCGTTTCACGACGATCAGCTCCAGATACCGTCCGAGCACCCTCCTTACAGGCGTCTGCCGAAGAACAAGAAGCCTGGCGAAGAGCCGTCCACGCAGGCCGAGCCTGCGGCCGAAGCTCCCGCTGCGGAGACGCCAGCCGCCGAGTCGGCTGCCGAAGCCGCTCCAGCGGAGGCCTCTGCCGCGGAACCTGCCCCTGCCGCGGAACCAGCTCCTGCCGAAGTTCCTGCTGCGGAACCGGCGACTGAAGCGCCTGCGGCCGAACCGGCGCAGGACACAACCGAGAAGAGCGAGTAGAGACGAACCTTATGAGAATCCCATTAAGCTGGCTGAACGAATACGTCGACATCTCGGACATCGATCCGAACGAACTGGCGGAGAAGCTGACCCGCGGCGGACTGCAGGTCGAGGCCGTAGAGACCGTGGGCGCAGAGCCGCTCTCCGACCTCGTTGTCGTGGCGGAGGTCCTTGAATGCGAACCCCATCCGAATTCCGACCACCTGCACGTGTGCAAGGTCACAGACGGCAAGGAGACGTTCCAGGTCGTCTGCGGCGCGCCGAACATGCGAAAGGGCATCAAGACCGCTTTCGCGAAGATCGGGGCAGCGATTCCCGACTTTCTAGACAAGAACGGAAACCCCGAGAAGATCAAGAAGGGGAAGCTTCGTGGCGTTGAGAGCTTCGGCATGTGCTGCTCCGAGAAGGAACTCCACATCGGAGAAGGCACCGCGGGAATAATAGAGTATCCGGATTCCGTGGCGCCTGGCACGCTCGTGCGCGACATCGCAGGCTGTGAAAAGCCGGAGACCGTGTTCGAGATCGAGGTCACGTGGAACCGCCCGGACGCCCTTTCCGTCATCGGCATCGCTCGCGAGTATTCCGCGCTGCTCCACCGTCCGCTCAAGATGCCCGCCGTCGATTTCACCGAGTCCGACACGCCAGTCGCCAGCGAGGTGGCGGTCGAGGTCGAGTCGCCCGTGAAGTGCCCGAGATACACGGCGCGCGTGATCACGAGCGTCAAGGACGGCCCGTCGCCCGAGGTGATGGCAAAGAGACTCGAGCTTTGCGGCGTGCGTTCGCTGGGGCTCCTCGTGGACGTAACGAACTACGTGATGCTCGAGTGCGGGCAGCCCCTCCATGCGTTCGACTACAACACGCTCGCAGGCCGCAAGATCGTGGTGCGCGACGCCCGCGAGGGCGAGACGATGAAGACGCTCGACGGCCAGGAGCGCAAGCTCGACCCGACGATGCTCGTCATAGCCGACGCCGAGAAGCCCTCGGCGGTTGCGGGCGTCATGGGAGGCGAGGGGAGCGAAATCGCCCCTGGCACCACTCGTGTCCTGATCGAAAGCGCTCTTTTCGACTGCGCTTCCACGAAGAACACCGCGACGAGGCTGAACCTCGCAACGGAGGCGTCGTACAGGTACATCCGCGGCGTCGACAAGGACATTGCGGACTGGGCCTCGCGCCGCGCCACGCACCTTCTCCAGAAGTACGGCGGGGCGGTGGTTGCAAAGGGCGTGATCGACGTTGACAACCGCGCGAAGCCCCTCAACCAGCCGGTGTCACTCGACTTCGAGCGTGCGCGCAGGCTCATCGGCATACCTGTTGGAAACGACGTGATGGTGTTCATCCTCAGGTCGCTTGGGCTCAAGTGCCCGGAGGAGGGGCTGTTCGCGGCGAAGAAGTCCGCCACGTTCGAGATCCCGTCCTGGCGCTACGACATCACGCTTGAAGCCGACCTGGTGGAGGAGGTCGCGAGAATCTACGGGCTCGACAACATACCCGACACGATGCCCGCCGCCCCTTCGGTCTCTTCCCTGTCGGACGCTCCGTTCCGTGCGCACGAGAAGCTGCGCTCGGCATGTCTTTCGCTTGGTTTCACCGAGGCGATGCACTATTCTTTCCTTTCCGCAGGCGAGCTTGATGCGTTCGATCCTCGCGCGAAGGGATTGCGTCTCGCGCTTCCCGATCCCGTTTCGGCCGACTACGGCGTGCTGCGCGATTCCCTCCTCCCCCAGCTTCTTGCGTCGCTTGGCCGCAACGCATCCTCCGCTCAGCTTGAGGTTGCGAAGCTGTTCGAGATCGGGCGCACGTTCTCCAGGGACGCTTCCGGCAGACCGTGCGAATCGGAGCGTGTGGCGCTTGGGTTCGTCGGTCCCGCGGGACGCGGCGCGCTTGATCGCCGAAGGGCCGTGTCCGCGGAGGAGGCTGTGCTTTGGATGAAGGGCGCGCTGGTCGAGCTCGCGGCTGAGCTTCACGTCGGGAAGGTCGACTTCCGCAAGGCGGACCATCCCGCATTTACGCCCGGGGCGTCGTTCGAGATTGTCGTAAACGGGCGCTCCGCAGGGGTTGTGGGCTCCGTTTCCAGGAAGCTCCGCCATCCCTACCGCGTGAACACGCAGCTCGTCCTCGCGGAACTTGCGGTCGCCCCGCTGCTCAAGCGCGTCGATGCGCTGCCCAAGGTCGCTGCTGTTCCGTCGTTCCCGATGGTCAGGCGCGACGTCGCGTTCGTCGCCGGTCCTGAAGTCACGCACGAGGCGGTCGTCAAGTGCGTGAAAAAGTCGGGGCCGAAGGAATTGACTGCGGTTGAGCTTTTTGATATATTTACGTCAAAGACTCTCGGAGCGGGCAAGCGTTCCGTTGCATACTCGTTGGCTTTCAGGTCCCCGGACAGGACGCTGAAGGACGAAGAGGTCAATGGATGGTTCGCCAGGATCGTCGAGGCACTGAAGAAGGACCTTGGCGTGGAAGTCCGCGAAGTCTAGTTGCTCTTTTACATCGTGGGCCCTGTTTTGCGCGCGGACAAGGCGGTTATTACTCTGACCTTCAATTGCAATAGGGAGCCGGAATGCGTTTCGTCTTGGCGGAACGACTATGGCACCCACCTGGATTTCGAGGTTCCAGGGGTTTCCGTACTACGGCATCACGGGGCTTTTTTTTGTTTTAGCGCAGGGTGCATAAACGAAATGCGTAAACTTAATATAGCGGCTCTGGCCGCATTGCTCGGATGCCTTTCGGCATCCGCCGCGCCCGTTGACAACTGCGGATTCGAGAAGGTCCCGCGCGATGCCTTGGTCGCGCTCCAGGAGGCGCGCGGAAAGCCATTCACCGGAGGGGCCGTGTTCGTCAACGGCAAGTTCCTGCCGCCGCCGTATGTCGTGTCCCGCTACGGCACAGCGATAACGATCAACGGGCACCAGGTCACCGGGCAGATAGTGCCGTGGAACAAGTTTCTCGGAGCTCGCCCCGCGGCGACGGCTTCGGATGCGCCTTCGGCGCAGAAGCCCGCGAGTCCCGCCGAGAAGGTAGAGGAGGCATCGTCGCTCGACGATCTGTTCGAAGACGACTCGGCCGCGTCGAGCGCACCTTCTCCCGCACCTTCGGCCGCCACTGCTACTGCTGCAGACAATTCCGACGACATGGACTTGATCGACGACCTGTTCGGCGACGAAACGGAAAAGCCAAAGGCCAAGCCGCGCGCACCGGTTGCAAAGGCGGCGCGTCCGGCAGCTCCCGCCGGCCCCCCTCCGAAGTACGTGCCGAGCGCGCGCACAAAGCAGTTGCTTGATGTGATCGACAAGCAGCGCACCGCCTACGACCGCGCGCTCCGCATGAACAACTTCTACTTTTTCTCCCCGCGCTACTCCAACGTGGGCGGGAACCTCCGTGTGCTCGGGATAATGTCCGAGAAGCTGCCCGACGCCCTCAAGGACGCAACGAGCGCGGACGACCTCTATTCGCGTATGCGCCGTTCCGGCCTTGGATTCGTCTCGCCGGAGGTCTGCGCCGATCTTTTCGCCAACAAGCGTACATTCCTCTCGCTCTACGAGCTGCGTTCGCGCGTTCGGGAGGAAATCGAGCAGCGCAAGTCTTTGACGACGGAAAGCTCTTACTAGGGGATACCAAGATGCAGTCAGTGACCGATTCCGTGAAGAACTCGATAGCGGGTTCTTCCTTCATCCGCAAGATGTTCGAGAAGGGCATCGAACTCAAACGCGAATTCGGGGAGGACGCGGTATGCGACTTCTCCCTCGGCAACCCGGATGTTCCGCCGCCATCGGCCGCGTACGGCGAGCTTATCAAGATCGCCGAGAACGCCGTGAGGCCGCTCGGGCTAGGATATTGCCCCAATGCAGGGCTGCCCGTGTTCCGCGAGGCCCTCGCCGGAATGCTCTCGGAACAGCAGAAGACGCCCGTCCAGGCGAAGCATGTGATTGCGACAGTCGGCGCGGCGGGCGCGATAGTCGCGTTCTTCAGGGCAGTGGTCGATCCAGGCGACGAGATTCTCGTGCCTTCCCCGTACTTCGTCGAATACGGGAGCTACTGCGGGCACTTCGGCGGCGTGCTCAAGCCTGTGCGCTCGCTCCTTCCCGACTTCCGCCCCGACCTCGACGCGATCGAGAAGGCGATCACGCCTAGGACGCGCGCGATAATCGTCAATTCGCCGAACAACCCGACGGGCGTGATCTACTCCAAGGAGGACATGCAGAAGCTCGGCGCGATCGTCGAGCGCGTGAACGAGGGACGCGAGCGTCCGCTCTACCTCCTCTCCGACGAACCCTATCGCGCTTTCGCGTACGATGGCGCTGAGGTCCCGGCCGTTCTTCCGCTCACACGGTTCTCCGTGGTGCTCGGTTCCTTCTCGAAGACTCTTTCGCTTGCGGGCGAGCGCGTGGGGTACTTCCTCGCCAACCCCGATATGCCGGACGTGGAGACCCTGCTCGCAGCGGTCACGCTCACGAACAGGACGCTCGGCTATGTGAACGCGCCGGTGATAGGGCAGCGTCTCGCCGCTGCCCTCGTGAACGCTTCCGTAGACCTCGAGATATACGACCGTCGCCGCAAGCTGATGGCGAAGGTGCTGACCGAGGCGGGGATCGAGTTCACGATGCCGAAGGGCGCGTTCTACTTCTTCCCGGCGGCGCCGGGGGGGGACGACGCGAAGTTCGTGGACGCGCTCCTCGCGGAGAAGATACTCGGAGTTCCCGGTTCCGGTTTCGGATTCCCCGGCCACATCCGCCTTTCCTGCTCCGTAGACGAGGCGATAATCGCCCGCAGCGCCGAAGGCTTCAAGCGTGCAGCCGCCTCACTTGCCTAGTTGCGCGTCGCTGTACCCACGGGCGCGGGTTTTTGGTATACTACCCGCCGTTTCAAACGAAAGGAAAATCACCAGATGAAGATTGATACGCTGTGCGTGCAGGGCGGATGGCAGCCGAAGAAGGGCGAGCCGCGCCAGGTTCCGGTCTATTCGAGCACGACATTCAAGTACGAGACTACGAAGCAGATGGGCGACCTCTTCGACCTCAAGGAGAGCGGATACTTCTACACGCGGCTCGCGAATCCGACGAACGACGCCGTCGCGAAGAAGATCGCCGCGCTCGAGGGGGGCGTTGCCGCGATACTCACGAGCTCCGGCCAGGCGGCTTCCACTTTCGCCGTCCTAAACCTCTGCAACGCCGGCGACCATGTGGTTTCGTCCGCCCAGATATACGGAGGCACGTTCAACCTCTTCGCCGTGTCCCTGAAGAAGCTTGGCATCGAGTTCACTTTCGTCGATCCCGACGCCAGCGAGAAGGAAATCCAGAAGGCGTTCAGGCCCAACACAAAGTGCGTTTTCGGCGAGACCGTGGCGAACCCCTCGGGTTGCGTCCTCGACATTGCGAAGTTCGCGAAGATCGCACACAGGAACGGAGTGCCGCTCATCGTCGACAACACGTTCCCGACGCCAGTCCTCTGCCGCCCGTTCGAGTTCGGCTGCGACATCGTCACGCACGCGACCACGAAGTACATGGACGGACACTCCTCGCAGGTCGGTGGCTGCATAGTGGATTCCGGCAACTTCGACTGGTCGAAGCACGCCGACAAGTTCCCCGGCCTCGTCGAGCCAGATGCCTCCTACCACGGACTTTCCTACACCAAGGCCTTCGGCAAGATGGCTTACATCGTGAAGTGCACCGCGCACCTCATGCGCGACTTCGGGTCGATCCCTTCGCCGTTCAACGCTTTCCTCCTCAACCTCGGGCTCGAGTCGCTCCACGTGCGCATACGCCGCCACGCCGAGTCGGCGCTCAAGGTCGCCAAGTGGCTCAAGACTCAGAAGAAGGTCGCCTGGGTCAACTTCGCCGGGCTTCCGGACTCGCCGTACCACAAGCTCGTGAAGAAGCAGTTCGACGGCCCCTCGCCGTGCGGAGTGATGACGTTCGGCATCAAGGGCGGACGCGCGAAGTCGATCAAGTTCATGGACTCGCTCAAGGTCATCGGAATCGTCACGCACGTAGCCGATGCGTGGAGCTGCGTTCTGCACCCCGCTTCCCACACCCACCGCCAGCTTACCGACAAGCAGCTCAGGGAGGCGGGCATTCCGCCGGACCTCATCCGCCTTTCGATAGGCCTCGAGGATCCCGAAGACCTCATCGCCGACCTCAAGCAGGCTCTCGCCAAGGTGTGAGGTTCTTCGCGTGGGCGGCGCAGTTATTCTCATTCCCGCCTACAACCCGGACGAGGAGTTTGTCCGGGTTGTCGGGGAGCTGTCGTCGTCCGGCTTCCGCGTCGTAGCTGTCAACGACGGGTCTTCGAGAGGGGAAGAGTCGTTCGAGCGCGCGCGCCCGAAGCTCGCGAAGCTCCTCGTGCACGAACGCAACCGGGGGAAGGGCGCGGCGCTCAAGACGGGATTCGCCTGGATACTCGAGAACATGCCCGACGCCGATGCGGTTGTTACTGCGGATGCCGACGGGCAGCACCGTCCCGACGACGTCCGCCGCGTTGCGGAGGCTGCGCTTCTCCACCCCGGCGCGCTGGTCATCGGAGCGCGCGCCTTCTCTGGCAAAGTCCCGCTCCGCAGCCGCTTCGGAAACTGGTGGTCGCGCTGGACGTTCTTCATCCTCACCCGCGTAATGGTGCACGACACGCAGACGGGGCTGCGCGGCATTCCGCGCAAGTTCCTGTCGCGCATGCTTGAGATACAAGGCGACCGCTACGGCTACGAGATGCGAATGCTCGCCGACGCGCGGAACTACGACGAGCCTCCGGTTCAGGTGCCGATAGAGACCGTCTACATCGGCGACAATGAGTCGAGCCACTTCCATCCTGTGCGAGACGCGATCAAGACGCAGTGGGCGCTTTTCAGCTACTGCGTGTCGAGCATCGCCGCGTTTCTCGTGGACAACGGAGTCTATGCGCTCGCAATGTGGTTCTTCGAGCGGACATCCTACAGGCAGGACCTCGAGGTCCTCGCTTCTATTGTCTGCGCTCGCCTTGTGAGCTCGAACCTCAACTATGTCTGCAACAGGGTGCTCGTGTTCAACTCCCGCGCGTCATGGAGGTCGTATTTCGGATACTGGGGGCTCGTCGTAGTTATAGCCGCTGCCTCATGGGCGGGCACTGCGTGGCTTTCCTCCCTCGCCGGTGTGCATGGCGCGTGGACGACTGCCGTCAAGATAGTCGTCGAGACTGTGCTCTTCGCCGCGTCCTACCTTTTGCAGAAGTATTTCATCTTCGCCGACAGGCAGCGCAGCAAGGAGGACGGAAAGTGATCGTCTGGATCAACAACCCGTTCGACAACCTCCCGATCGAGGGGTTCCGCCCGCAGCGCTACTGGCTCATGGCGCAGGCGTTCGCGCGCGAAGGCCACGAGGTCGTCCTCTGGACGAGCGACTGGTCGCATTCGCTCAAGCGCCGCCGAGCCATGACGGACGACCAGCTCGTGGCCGCGGGACGCCAGCTCGGTCCGGACGCGCGCCTCATCCTGATTCCGTCGATTCCCTACCGGAGCCATGTCTCGCTCGCCCGCGTGCGCTCGCACCGCAACTACGCGAAGAAGTGGCTCTCGGAGGGCGTGCGGCTGGTTACGAAGGGCCTCCTGTCGAAGCCTGACCTCGTCATCTCCTCTACGCCCCCGATGACGTGCGGCATCGTGGCGCAGTCGTTCCGCAGGCACTGGGGCTGCAAGGTGATAGTCGACATCCAGGACACCTGGCCGGAAACGTTCTACCGCACGCTTCCTTTTCCAAAGGGTCTTCAGCAGAAGTGGGGGCCGTTCTTCTTCGCGCCGCTGCGCCGCCTTGCCAAGAGGCTCTATACCGGCGCGGACGCCGTAACTGGGGTGGCGCGCCGCTATCTCGCCCTTGCCCGAGACTACGGCGTGACTGCACCAACCAGGCTCTGCTACCACGGGATATCGCTTCCGCCCAACTTCGCCGGCGCCGGTCCTGCTGCCAAGATGCTTCCCTTCAACGGGCAGCGCAACATCTCGCTCGTGTACCTGGGCAACATGGGCAGGAGCTACGACCTCGCCACCGTCATCCGCGGCGTGCGGGAGACTCCCGGGGTGGAGCTCCACCTTGCAGGAGGAGGTCCGGACGAAGCCGACCTGCGCCTTGAGGCGAAGAGCTGCCCGCGCATATTCTTCCACGGATATCTGCGCGACTCCGCGGTAAGGGCGCTGATGCAGTCCGCTGACGCCGGTGTGATCCCGATGTTCGACGAGTCGTGCGTGGGCGTGCCGTACAAGCTCGCCGACTACGCGGTGTCAGCTCTCCCTGTCATCAACTCCCTTGGCGGAGAGACGGCCGAGATGATCTCCAACTACAAGGCGGGCGTCAAGTACACGGCGGGCAGCCTCGCGTCCTTCAAGAAGGCCCTCGGCGAGATCGCGTCCAACACCGCCCGCCTGCCGGAGATGCGCCGGAGCATCCTCGCAATGGCGAGAAACGAGTTTGACGCCGTTCCGATCTACGATTCCTACGTTGAGTTTGCTATGTCCCTCTTCCCGCCTCCTCATCCGGACGGGAAGCCAGAACCGGAGGAAGAATGAACTTTGCAGCAGTCGTTTTCGCCACGCTCAGCGTTGCATTCCCGGCTGAGAAGCAGAAGCTTCCGTGCGTTGAGCGGACGTACGTGATCGGTGCTGTGGAGGCGGGCTTCAAGGAGCCGGTGGTGCTCCATCCGCCGGCCGAGCTCGCCGCGCCCGAATCGCCTGTCGTCCCTCCCGTCACGGCTGAG
Organism: uncultured Verrucomicrobiota bacterium; assembly: GCA_946623785.1. Classification (GTDB taxonomy): domain Bacteria; phylum Verrucomicrobiota; class Kiritimatiellia; order RFP12; family UBA1067; genus CAMORM01. Next base: position 3,590 of record CAMORM010000031.1, on the reverse strand, counting down.
GTCCACAGGACCGGCGCGTTTATCGCGATGATGCCAGTGGTTCACGGCACGAACACATTCACCGTAACGGCCGGGGACATGTCTCTCGAGCGCAAGTTCCTTGTCTCGTTCCCCGATCCCCCGCCGGACCCGAACGCGCCTCCGCCGAAGCCGCGCGACCCGTATGCGGACCTTGGGATCTCGACGAACGCCACTTTCGCGCCGAAGCCGCCACGGGACCGTCCGCGCGGCGAGATAACGGTAATGCTCGACGCAGGCCACGGCGGAAGCGACACGGGCGCGATATCGCCCCATGGCTGGAAGGAGAAGGAAGTCAACCTCCTCCAGGTGCTGGCGCTCGACGAGGCGTTCAGGGCCGCGGGCTTCAAGACGATCCTCACCAGGTCCGACGATTCGTTCCCGGCGCTCTACGACCGCCCCAAGCTCGCTATCAGCAAGAAGGTGGACGCCTTCATCTCGATCCACCACAACGCGACGTTCGCAAGCACCGACCCGCGGCTTTCGCGCCATACGGTAGCGTATGCGTCGAACACCAACGGATTCGAGCTGGCCGCGGCGATACAGCCGTACGTCGCCTCCGTGATGGCCCCGGTCAAGAACATCGGCGCGCAGATGCGGTCGTACGCCGTGTGCCGCAACCCCGTGATCCCGAGCACGCTTCTCGAGATAGACTTCATAAACCTGCCGGACGGCGAAGCGGATACATGGGAGCCGGAGCGGCGGAAGAAGGTTGCGGACGCGATCGTGCTGGGATTCCTCGATTGGCTCGGGCGCTGACGCGAAGGACGTTTTCAAGGGGAAAGGGCAAATGGCAGAGAACATGGTTGCCACCGGAATTGTGGCAAAGGCGGCGGCTGACGCCGGAGTGAGCATTTCGAGCGCGGCTGCGGTCGCGAAGCTTTTGGCGGAGGGATGCACGATTCCGTTCATCGCGCGCTACCGCAAGGAGGCGCACGGGAATCTTGACGAAGTCCAGATCGGAAAGGTGCGCGACCGCATCGCGTACCATACCGAACTGGAGGAGCGTCGCGCGGCAATCCTGAAGTCGATTGACTCACAGGGCAAGCTCACGCCGGACCTCAAGGCGAAGATAGAGGCGTGCGAGGCCAAGACGGCCCTTGAGGACCTCTACCAGCCGTACAAGCCGAAGCGCCGCACGCGTGCCATGATGGCGAAGGAAAAGGGGCTCGAACCGCTTGCGGACGCGATTCTCGCCGGCGCGATCGGCGACGCCGAGATAGCGTCAAAGCCTGCCGACGACCTTCAGGGCGCGCGCGACATCATCGCGGAGCGCATTGCGGACAATGCGGACATTCGCGGACTTGTGCGAACCGCGTTCGCGAAACGCGGCGTTCTCGTAAGCGAGGTCGCAAAGCCGAAGCCAACGGAACCCACGAAGTTCGAGCAGTACTACGAGTATGAGGAGCCAGTGGCCGAAATCCCCTCGCATCGCTACCTTGCGATCAAGCGCGGGCAGAAGGAGGGCGTGCTCTGGGTGCACATGAAGCTCGACGCCGAACCGGTGTTGGAGCGGATTGGCGAGGTTGTCGACCGCGAGCTCGTGCCGGAAGGGGCTACGCTTTCGCGCGCCGCCAGGGAACAGGTTGACCTTGCCGCGGCGGACGCGTACAAGCGTCTCCTCGCGCCGGGATGCGAGGTCGACGTGAGCGTGGAGAAGAAGATGGAGTCCGACCGCGCGGCGGTCGAGGTGTTCGCGGAGAACCTGCGCCACCTCCTGCTTGCGGCGCCGCTCGGTGAGAAGCGCGTGCTTGCGATAGACCCCGGTATCCGCACTGGATGCAAGGTCGCAATGCTCGACGCCACCGGAAAGTTCCTCGTCAACACGGTCATATATCCGATGCAGCGCCCCGACGAGGCTCGCGCCGTTGTCGCCAAGTGCATCCAGCAGTTCAAGGCCGAGGCGATAGCAGTAGGCAACGGGACCGCGGGACGCGAGACCGAGGCGTTTGTGCGCGGGGTCGTGAAGGCACTTGGCGTGGAGAAGGACGTAATAGTTGTCTCCGTCTCTGAGTCCGGCGCGTCGGTCTATTCCGCGAGCGAAGCGGCGCGCGCCGAGTTCCCGGACCTTGACCTAACCGTGCGCGGAGCGATTTCCATCGGGCGCCGCCTCCAGGATCCCCTCGCCGAGCTAGTGAAAATCGAACCGAAGGCGATTGGCGTTGGCCAGTACCAGCACGACGTGATGCAGTCGCTCCTCGAGAAGAAGCTCGATGAAGTCGTCGTCTCCTGCGTGAACGGAGTGGGCGTCGAGCTCAACACCGCTTCCGCCGCCCTGCTGACGCGCGTTTCCGGAATCGGTCCGGTGCTTGCGAAGAACATAGTGAAGTGGCGCGACGAGAACGGCGCGTTCAAGAGCCGCTCGGACCTCAAGAAGGTCACCGGGCTCGGCCCGAAGGCATTTGAGCAGTCCGCGGGCTTCCTGAGGATCAGGGGCGCCAAGAACCCGCTCGACGCCTCAGCTGTTCACCCGGAGCGCTACAAGCTCGTCGAGACGATGGCGGGCGATCTCGGGGTGGAGGTCTCGCAGCTTGTCGGAAACGCGCAGGCTGCAGACCGAATAGACGTTCGCAAGTACATCTCGAACGAGGTTGGCGAGCCTACGCTGAGGGACATAATCGCCGAGCTGAAGAAGCCCGGACGCGACCCGCGGGCAGTGTTCGAGAAGCCTGCGTTCCGCGACGACGTCACCACGATCGACGACGTCAAGGAGGGCATGTCGCTGGAAGGCGTGGTCACGAACGTCACGGCGTTCGGCGCGTTCGTCGACATAGGAATCCACCAGGACGGGCTGGTGCACGTTTCCGAACTTGCGGACCGTTTCATCCGCGACCCCTCCGAAGTCGTCAAGACGGGCGACAAGATCAAGGTGCGAGTCCTTGCGGTGGACAAGGCGCGCAACCGCGTGTCGCTCACTTGCCGCAGCGGCTCGTCCGCGCCGCGCCAGCACGCAGGCGGACCGCGTCCGCAGCAGCAGGGCGGACATCGCGGCGGTGCCGGGCGTGGCGGAGGTCGCCCCTATTCGCCGTCCGGCTTTTCCTGCAACCCGTTCGCGGACCTGTAGAACATGGCGTCGGTAACATTCAGGCATGTCTGCAAGCAGTACGACCGCGGCTCGGCGCCGGCGGTCAACGACTTCTGCCTAGAGGTTCCCGACGGCGAATTCCTCGTTCTCGTGGGACCGTCCGGATGCGGCAAGTCGACGACCCTCCGAATGGTCGCTGGACTTGAAACGCCGACTTCCGGGGCGGTGCTCATCGGCGGAAGGGACGTAACGAACCTTCCGCCGAAGGACCGCGACATAGCGATGGTCTTCCAGAACTACGCGCTCTATCCGCACATGACCGTAGCGGAGAACCTCGGCTTCGCGCTCAAGCTGCGGGGGACGCCCAAGGCGGAGATTGCGCGTCGTGTGGACGAAGTTGCCGAGACGCTGGGGCTTAAGGACTACCTGAAGCGGCTTCCCAAGGCGCTTTCGGGCGGGCAGCGTCAGCGCGTTGCGCTCGGGCGCGCGATAGTGCGCCAGCCCGCGGTGTTCCTGTTCGCCGAGCCTCTTTCGACCCTCGACGCGA
>CAMORM010000030.1 GCA_946623785.1 uncultured Verrucomicrobiota bacterium | reverse complement strand
CCTTCCGCCCTCACGCCTCCTGCTATCAGCCCACCGGCCTTGACGTACCGCTCGATGAGCTTCCCCGCCGCCGTGGTGGCGTCGTACTTCCCCGTGAATGCGTACTTCATCAGCGCGGCGGTGTTCTCCTTGTACCCCTTCGCGTACCGCGCCATCCACTTCGTCCCCTCCACGGCCCCGCGCTCGGAGTAGACGATGTTCGCAAGCTCGATGTTGTCCTTCGTCCAGTTGCGGATCATGAACGTCGGCGAATACCGCGTGGCGAGACCCGCCGAGACCTGCGAGAAGTTGCGGAACGATATCTTCTTGCCGAACACCTCGAACCCCTTGTCCGCCCAGCCCGTCTTCACCTGGTTGCGCTGGGTGAACGCGTTCGCCACCGCCTCGCCCCGCGTCCCGTTCAGCCGTATCGCGTACGATTCGCCGTTCTCCTTGAACGTCACCACGTTCGGGTTCTCCGCCTCAAGCCCCTTCACCGCGTCGGCGCGCAGCTTCTCCACCGTGCCTATCTCCGGGTTCGCCCTCACGAGCCTCGCCAGCTTCTGCCGCACGGCGTTCTCTATCGCCCTGTGCCTCGCCGCCTGGTGGTCCATGAACACGTGCGCGATGATGTCTCCCGCCGCGCTCTGCCGCCCCTTCGCCATGTGGTGCTCCGGCGCGGTGAAGTCGCGGCGCGTGCCGCGCCCGGCCCATCCGCCGCCCTCCGGGTCGTACTCGTTCTTGAACGGCACGTACCACGGCTCCTCCGCGCGCCACGCCGCCGCCTGCTCGTGGCTGATCAGCCCCGCGTCCTCCTGCACCTTCAGCGTCTCGTCTATCGTCTCGCGCAGCTTCCTGTACGCGTCCGCGTACTTCGCCGCGTCGGGGCCGTTCTCGATCTCGTCCACCACGCGCCTCGCCTCGCGCGGGTCGATGTGCGAGCCGTTGGACGAGCGGTACGCCGCCTTTGCCGCGTCTATCTCGTCAGGCGTAGCTCCCTCGGCCTTCATGTCGGCCTCCAGCTTGTCGAGGTTGCGCTTGTCGATCTTCGCGTCGCGCCCCGCCGCCGCCTTGCACGCGGCGTAGTATTCCAGGTCGGCGAAGTGGATGCCGCCCTTCGCAAGCGACTCCCGCAGCTCCTTCATCCTCCCCTGGATGTCGATGTTCGCCGCCTCCTTGAGCCCGTACTTCAGCGCGTTCGCCATCTCCACGTCGTCCGCCTCGGCTATCTTCACGCCCTTCTTCTTCTCGATGTCGCGCTGGAGGTCGCGCACCGCCGCGTTCTGGTCGTAGGTCTTGCGCCGCACCTTCTGGAGCGCCGTCTCCTCCATCGAGACGGTCGGCTTCGCCTCCTTGATCTCGCCGAGCGTCTTGCCGCCCGCGAACTGCTCCGCGAGCCAGTCCACGAACTGGTCCCGCGTCATGCCGTCCACCTTCGAGATGTCCACCCGGTTCCTGCCGTGTCGCGTCAGGAAGTCCTTGTACATCTCCTTCACGGCGTGAAGCCCCCTCGCGAACCAGTTGCGCCCCTCCGCCGTGCGCATCGCGTCCTCAAGCGCCTTGCCGCCCTTCTTCATCGTGAAGAACGCGCCGAACTCGTTGAGGAGCGCGTCCTTCGGCATCGGGCCGCTCTTCGTGTAGGTGCGCACTATCGCCTCGCGGAGCTTCGCCAGCGCGCTTCCGGGGGCCGCCTTGTCCACCGCGTCCTCCACCTCGCGCATCCTGTCGAGGAGCTTCTGCGCCCTCGCGTCGCCCTTCGCCGCCCGCTCCGTAGCCCATTGGCGCGTCCCGTGCCACATTATCTCGTGCGCCACCGTCTGCGGGTCTGCTCCGGGCAGGAGATGCACCTCCTTCGACTTCGGGTCGAACCACCCAAGCGTGTTCCCCGCCGTGTCGCGGAGATAGTTTATTTCAGAACCCCCATTGACTTTTTCGGCGCGTTGTGATACCTTACGCACCAACTCCTGCAATCGGGGTGTGATAGCGGGTAATGCCGAATCCACCAACTGCCCTGCGGGAGTTCTGTATTTCATAACGTCAACAGCTTCTACCGTGTAGATGCGATTACCGTGTTTCGCATACTCAAGAACAGTAAGCATAACAGGCTCATATCTACCAGTAAGAGGGTCTTTCATCAGGGAACCTAGCCGATGCGTCTGAACAACCTCCTTGCGTCCGTGTGTATCTGGGTGGGTCACATCTTCAAAAGCGGTCTCAAAAAGACGATCTACATTCGCAACGGCAAGAGCATGAAGCCTAGGCGAGACCGATTTCTTGGTAGCCTTCTCGCTCTGCATCTTTGAGAGGTTGGTTCCTGTCACGATTGCGTTTCTAATGCCAAGAGCCTCATTGTTGAGCGGCTTGTTCACGATGCCAGCAGATTTTACGGCCTCTACTGCTTCGCTAACGCTTTTCACATCTCTCGGTGCACTCCATTCAGACGGGAGCCTTTTGATGCTTTCGCGTTCGGCCTTCCACTTGTTGTACGCCTCGGTTGCCTCTTTCAAGGCCTTGCCGGAAAGCCGCGCCGGTTTGCCGATCTTCACGCCGCGCGCAACAAGCGCATCTCGCACTTGCGGCGTCACGCAGTTGAACGGAACCTCCACCTGCGCATCCTTGCGAGGGCATGCGTCAATCTCGGTCTTGATTCGGTCGGCCACCTCTTCCGCTGATAGTACGCGGACGATCTTGTTGTGCCGCGTGAGCGTGACCTTGCGCGCGGGCGCTCCGGCCTTCGCCAGCTGACTGCTCACCGGGCCTTTCGGCCAGTCATGTTCGCCAACGGGGTCTTTCGCGCCTGTCGCCCAATATCCCTCGCCTCGCTTTGCCTCCGCCTCCGAGCGCGGCGCGGAAACCTCAACCGTCACAAGCTCTGGGCGCTTGTATGCCGACGAGAACTGGTCGTTGAGCGCTGTCTTGCTCATGTGCCAGTACGGATTGTACGCGGCCTTTATGGTCTCTCCGTTGCCCTTGACGAGCGTGAACTTGCCGTTCTTGTCGAGAAGTTCTGGATGCTCGTCCGCGCGATACCAGATTCCTGGTTCTGACGGCTCCTGCCATTCGGCCTTGCCGCTTTCGCCGCTTTTGACCTTCCCCGCCATCGGCGGGTACAGCTTTCCGTCGCGCAACTGCATCGAGCGCAGGCGCGAGACGGTGTCCTTCTCCAGCTCGGCGATTGTTTCGGGGTCTACGATCTTCTCCTCCAGCACGTGCACCCCGCGCTTGATCTTCTCGCCGTACTTGTGCGTGACGATCTTCATGTCCGGGAACCACCGCTTGTTCACGGCCTTCGCCGCCTGCTCCGTCATGGCCTCGTCGTAGGCGCGGACGGCATCAGGCGTCACCATACCGTCCGTCACGGTGCGCCCGCTCTTCTTCGCCCATTCAAGAACCTTCGGGTCGCTCCGCCTCTTCGGATCGAGCCGCTTCAGGTCAAGCCGCTCCTCTATCTCCTGCTCTGGAGACTTCGGAGGCTCCTTCGCTTCAGTCCTCTCCGCAGGCTTCGCCTCCTCGCCCATCTCCCAGCCAAACTTCGCGTTCCTGCCCTCCTTCGCGCCCTTCGCTTCCGGCTTCAGCGGCGAGTAGTCGGGGTTCTTCGAGAACTGCACCTCGCCCGTCTGGTCGTTGATGATGGAGCCGTCGGGCTGGCGGATGTCGCGCCCTTCGCCGTCCGGCCGCGCCTCGTCCGCCTTCGCCTGCGCCTCCGCCCTTTCCGCCGCCTCGCTTGCGAACGCCTCGTCCTCCGCCTTGCGGTCGGTCTTCGCCTGCCTGTCGTTGGCGCGCCTCTTCGCCACCCACTCGCTGTACTTGCGCTTCGCCTCCAGGAACATTTCCGGCACCTTGCCCATGTCGCCGCTGGCCTTCTCCACCACGCCCTTCAGGTACTCCGCAAGCGCGGGGTCGCCCATCTCGTTCAGCAGGTTGTCGTTGCGCCCCTTCTTCTCATTCATCCCGAAAAGCGCAATCCAGTCCGCGCGCCTGTTCTTGCGAGCGTTTCCGTCCTTGAAGCTCTGGTACCAGTCCCAAAGCGGGTCGTCCTTCGTCTGCGGCACGTACAGGAGCCGCCCGTTCTCCTTTGCGTAGCGCAGAAGCTGCGCGCCGATAACATCGCCCGTGCCCCCAGGATTGGTCTTGGCGGTGGCCTCGTCCGTGTTCGGCAGCTCTCCGTAGTCCTCGTAGGTGTAGCCCTTGTTCAGGTGGTCGGCCTTCCCCTTCTTCTTCCCGCTCGTCAGATTTTGAGCACCCCCGTCAATTTTTGATGTCGGCTCGGCTTCCGCCTGCGGCGCTCCCGCCTCCTCCGCCTTTGGCGGCTCCTGCACATCCTCCGGCTTTACCTTCTTGCCCTTCTTCCTCGCGGCGGCCGCCTCCTCCGGCGTCAGCTTGGCTGACTCGCCCTCCGGCGTAGGCGCGCCCTCCGCGCCCTCTCTCGTAGGAGTCTTGCTCATATCCCCTTCAGAAACGCCCTCCACGCGCTCCGGCGCTACGCCCCTCTCCTTGCCCGTCTCAATCTCTCCTCGCGCTCCTGCGCCCTCTACGCCCCCTTCTGCGCGATTCTGCGCCTCACGTTCATCTCTCGCCCTCGTCTGCTCCTCAAATTCCTTCGACCCAAACGCCGCCTCCGCATCCTCCTTGCGTGCCTCGCTCTCCGCACGCTTCGCCGCCGCATCGGTCTCCGCCCTTGCGTTTTCGCCCGCATAAAGCCGCTCCACGGCCTTCGCCACAAGCTCCTCGCGCCTGTACGGATCGTCCAGCTCCTTCGCGTCCTTGATCTCGCCGAGGACGTCCATCACCACCTTGCCGTAGTCCTCGCCCTGCTCTCCGCCGAGCCGCCCCGCGATCTCCTCCGAGAGCGCCTGGTACTGCTGGCCGTCCAGCTTCGTGCGCTTTATCTGCGTCACGGCCTCCTTGTACGCGCCGTAGTCCGCCGCGATGGCGTCGCCGAGCGCGTTCCTGTCGGCCACCGTCGGCGCTACCGAATCGGGTATGCCCATGTCGCGGAGCATCTTTCGGCTCACGTCGCCGCCCTTCTCTCGCGCCTCGATCAGCCGTTTCGCCGCCTCCGGCGAGTTGCTCGCCACGAGCGCGCGCCCTTCCGCCGTGTCCAGCGCTTCGCGCGCCGCGCTCTCCGACATCCCCTTCGGCTTCGTCTGCCAGTTGGGCCGCACCGCCGCGTGCATCCCCGTGTTCACGAGGTGGAACATACCGCCCTCGATGAACCCGTCCAGCGCCGCCTCCGCCATCTCCCCCGCCGAGAAGTCCTGCGCCTTCGCCATCTGGTCTATCGCGTTCCCCGCTCCGGCCTGCGCGCCCATGATCGCGCCAGTCCTCGCCGTCTCGCCCAGGAGCTTGCGCACCACGCCCTGCTTCACCGCATCCGCCGCGCTCTTCTGCGCGCCGCCCCAGATGCCCTTGAACTTCCCCATGAGAAGCATGTTGCCGAGCGCGTCCACCGCTCCGGCCCCCGCCGCAAGCGAAGTCGCCTCCGCAACGGAAGCCCCGTTCGCGACCGCCTCGTCGAACACCGCGTCCGCCCTGTTCACCGCGCCAGCGCCTACGACGGACGCCGCATACGCCTGCCCAACGCCTGGAATCGCCGCCGGGGCGAACTCGCCAGTGACCGCCGCAACGCTCTTGCCCGTCTGAAGCACCTTGTTCGCCACGCCGCCGCCCGAAGTGTCGAGCATGTCCGTCGGGAGGTTGCGTTCAAGCATCTGCTGGTCTGCGCGCCCCGCGTCCTTCACCGCGTCTATGCCCGTGAGCGTCCCCACACCCTCCGTTATCTTCGCAGAGCCGCCGAGCAGTCCCTTCACGAGCGAGTTGGCAAGGTCGTTCGCGTAGGCGTACGGCTTCGCAAGTACGCTTTCCTCGCCGCCCTCGCGTATGCCCTCCGTCGAGAACATGCGCCTGCCGACCTCCTTCACCCCCTCCATGAGCGGAGATCCCGGCTCGTTCCCCGCGTTCGCCACGCGCACCTTGTTCTCCGTGTCCGCCCGCGCCGCCTCCCTGTCCGCCGCGTACCTCTCGCCGTTGAGCCACTCGTCGCTCCGCAGGAACTCCGACATCTCGCCAACGGTCATGTGCCGCGTCTCGCCGTTCGCGAACGTCACCCCGTGGAGCGCCTCCGCCCTGTCGCCGAAGTCCGCCTTGAACGCATCCACCTCGTCGTCCCCGATGGTGTACGTGTCCTCCCCCACGCGGAACTTCTGCGCATGCTTCGCCTCGCCGCCGAAGTCCGTCTTGAACTGCTCCATCTCGTCGTCGGCGATGTTGTACTCCTCGCCGCCCGCCGTCATCAGGTTCGTGCGCTTCACTCTGCCGTCCTCCTATCTCAATCCCTGCGGGACTTCCACTTCTTCCTCGCGTCCGCCGGGCTGCTCACCGGCGCGTTGATGTCGAAGCTCTGCGCCCCGGCCGCGCCCCTGCCGTCGAGCTGGTCGCCCAGCCTTGCGCGGAACTGCGCCATCAGCGCGTTGTACTGCCCGCTCCCCTCCTCCACGCCAAGCTCCGCAAGGGTCGCGCCGAAGCTCTCCAGCGCCTGCTCCGTGGTGCTTCCCGCCTTCGTCTCCTCGGCTATGAAGCGGTCGAACAGCTCCGTCTGCGAGTTGGGGTCGGTGAAGCCCTGCCGCAGGTCGGCGTACAGCTCCGTCTGCGCGTCCCCTCCGGCCCCAGCCTCCGGCGCGGGCTCCTGCGCGGGATACAGCGACGGGAACTTCTGCCGCATCATCGCGGCTATCTCCTCCTCGCTGCGCATCATCGTCCTCTTCTGGTACACGGGGTTGCCGCTCATGTCCACGCCCGTCTGCTCCGTCACGGTGTACGGCTTGCGGAGCGAAAGCTCGTAGCTGTCCGCGCGCCTCATCAGCGCATCCTCGCGCTTCGCGGCGTTCGCCTCCGGGTCGAACTGGAGCTTGCCGTCCCGCGTGAACACGCGCCCGGCGTCGTCCGTGAAGGTGTTCTCGCTGAACTGCGCCTTCGCGTCCGTGCGCCTTATCGCCCTCTTCGGGATGGCGGCTATCTTCTCCTGTATCTGCGCCTCGATCTCCTTCAGGTCGTCCTCGTCCGCCTCGCCGCTCTCAAGCGCATCGTCGTACGTCTGCCAAAGCTCGTCTATCGTCTGCTGCTGCTGTGGCGTGTAGCCCCATTCGTGCGTACCCGCGTTCACCAGCTTCTCGTCCTCGGCGAACCTGCGCCTGCCCTCGGCGCGCTCCTCCTGCTCGCTCCTGATTCGGTCGGTGAACTCCTGACGCCGCCTCCACTCCTCGTTGTCTATCCCGCGAAGCTCCAGCTCATGCGCATACTTCGCCGCGTCGCGGCCCATGCCGTACATGCCCTTCTGCTCGCCGAGAGCCAGCTTCACCGCGCCGGACGCGTTCTCCTTCGCCACCGCCCCCTCGTTCTTCAGCGCCTGGAGCCGAAGCTTGTAGTCGCTGTCCGCCGCCGCCTTCCCGGCTATGCCCTCGTTGCGAAGCGCCTGTATCCGCTCCGCCGACGCCAGCTGCTCCCTCGCGCGCCTGTCCGCCGAAGCCTGGTTCGCCGCGTTGATGAGGAACTGGTTCTGCAGCCCCGCGTTGTTCATCCGCTCCCGCAGGTCGCGGTCCCTCTGCGCCTGGTCTGCGCTGTACCGCCGCCCAAGCTCCGTCTCCTCGTGCTGGAACTGCCGCGTCCTGTCCGCCTGCTCCCCCTGCCACTCGCGCCCAAGCGCCGCCTCGCTCGACCTCCACGCCCTGTCGAGCGCGCTCTGCGTCCCCTGCCAGTCCCGCTGCTTCGCCGCCTCGCCGAACCGCGCCTCCTGCATCGACCTCTCGTGCGCCTGCCTCTCGCCCAGCCGCGACGGCGCGTGCGCCGACACCAGCGACGCGCTCGCGCTCGCCCTCGCCGTCTCGAGCTGGCGGTTCCCCGCCTGGTTCTCGCTCGCCGCCTTCTGCGCAAGCGCTATCGCCGCCTGCCGCCGGGCGTTCCTCTTCGCGTCCCCCGTCGCGCCTATCCCAAGGGCGCTCCCGCCCCTCTTCTTTCCTATCGCCATTTCTCGCCTCCTTCCTTAAAGGTACTTCCTTCTGCCGAAGCGGTCCTCCGTGTACGCCATCCCGAACCTCCCGTTGTTCCGCGTCCCCTCGCTCGTGGTGCGCGGCCCCGTGCCGGGCCGCTGGCGTATCCCGCCCCACGTCGTGAGCGAAGGGTTGCGCGACTGCGCCGCCGCGCTCTCGCGAAGCCTGTCCGTCTCGGCGTAGCCTCCGCGAAGCCCGCCGAACCCTCCCGAACCGAACGAGCTCCCGCCGTAGCGCTTCCCGCAGTGCGGGCATATCAGGTTGTCGTAGTCTCTCGCCATTTCCTTGTCTCCTTTCCGCGTCTTCCGCTATTGCCGACCCTCCGGCTCCCAGTTCCAGTTCAGCGACTCCACCTCCGCCGGAAAGTCATGGTCGATTATCAGCGACATCCTGCTGAACCAGACGCTACCGCTGACGTTCGACTCGATGTATCCGGGGTCTGTCGCGTAATACGGAATCCCATGCCGCGTGCAGGCGTCCGAAATGAGCGTCGCGAAGTCTATCTGCGGCATCGCCACAAGTCCGTTCGTCACCGTGCAGTGGAACGGGATCAAATCGTAGGCATCCCCGTTGCCGCCATTACATATCAGGCATATCAACAGCGTCGCGCTCCTCGCGAACACGAACCGCCCAAGGTTTGCGGGCGGCGTCCACGTGGCGTGCAGATAATTCGTACGGCCACGGTTGGTGTGTATGAACTCGTAAGCCACCTGTGCGTCGCTGTAATCTACCGTCTCGCTCGTGCCGTCGTTGTGGTGTATGACAAGCGTCGCCGTAATCGTGCCATAGTACCAACTCGGTGCATAGATGATGGAGCGCGTCTGCTCCTGTACGTTGTAGTACGCCCTGCGCACATCGTCCACGTTGCCGAGCGCAAGGTCGCCCACCGGCTTCTTCCACGAAAGCGGCTCATATTCAGGAACGTAATCGTTATACGTTGTCGAGAACGCCCCTGGCATGGCTATCGCATACGGGTTCTCGTTCGTTGAGCAGGTCGTCACCGCCGTCGGTATGGCAACGTCGGCATCCATGAAAAAACCGCCGCTTTCCGTCTGGCTCCTGAAGTCTATCGAGCCGGTTGGAAACGCATCACTAAATACGCTCCAGCTCAACACGCGCCCCTTCGGGCTTGCCTTTGCCGGTAGCGCGCTCTGCGCGCAGAGCCGCCGCTCCTCCCTCGCCTCCTGCAAGAAGAGCAAGTCCTCGTACTTCATCGCGCGCCAAGAGCCGTCGCCCTTCTTGTCGCGCCTCGGCAGCGGGTCGCCCGTGATGAAGCCCGAAAGCCCCGTCACGTCCACGCACCTGTAGTCTGCCGCCGAATTGAGCATATCCTCCGCTCTCCTATGCGTCTTGCCCCTACTCCCAGCACGGCACAACGAACGCGCCGCGCCTGTCCGCCTCTATCTTCCCGTTCGACGCTATCGTGTAGATCGGTATGTAGCATACCGTGTCCGACCTCGCGCCGCCCGTGTCCGTCACCTCCGCCGTCACGCCCCCGTTCGCGCCGAACGTCACCTTCACGTAGTACGTCCCCGCGCCCTTCACGCCCGTGTTCGTGGCCTCCACCCACTGCCGCCCCACCATCACGCCGCCCGGCCCCATCTTCCGCCTCGCCGCGTCCCACGCGAACATCCCGCCGCCGAGCACGCCCCTGACGTCCTGCGCCACCTCCTCCACGCTGCGCCACTTCTTCGTGCTCTCCACCTCGCTGTACACGTAGCGGTTCGTCTCGCTCATCGTGGTGCGGCTCCCCTGGTCCTCGCCCTTCAGGCACAGCCCATCCGTCGCCACCGCAAGGCTCCCGTCGCGCTTCAGGTGCGCATCCACGAAATCCAGCGCGCCGCCCTTCTTGAGCCGCACCTTCCCGATGTCGTCCTCCTCGTGCGGGTCCTTCAGCCTCTTGCGCCTCTTGTCGCGCAGAAGCCCCTTCAGCCCGCGCTCCGCCCTCCGCTGCTCCTTCGTCTTCCACCGCGACTTCACCCCCTCGGCGATCTCCTCGCCGCTCGTGAAGGTGTTGCCGCGCCTGTTCTCAAGCCGCCCCTCGTGGTCCGCGCCCCATCCGCCGTTGAGCCTGTGCGTGTCGGGCATACCGGCGAGCGAGTTCATGTCCCGCGTCCCCGCCAGCACCTTGCGTCCCTTCGCGTCGTAGGAGTCCGTATTCGCCTCTATCGTGCCGGGCGCATACTTCTCCGGCGTGCCGTAGAGACGCTTGAACTTCTTTCTCCCGCCGCTGCTTATCGCCATGCCGTCACTCCTGTGTCCGGCATCGTCGGCAAGGTCGGGTCGGGCAGGACCGTCGGCGTGTTGTGTCCGCCCGGCTCGGACGCACTCGTCCCCGCGTACACCGTCTCGTTGTCAAGCCGCGTGACGGTGTCGAGTATCGTCTCGAGGTCGGGGTAGTCGTCCTCGCGCCGTTCCATGAAGTCCAGCATCAGCTTCGCCACGCCGTTCCTGATGTCGATGAGGTTGATGCGGTTCTTGAGTATGTCGTCCGTCAGCCTCGCGGCGGCGTTCTTGATTCCCATGCGCATCTCCACAATCGTGCTCTCGCGCCGCTGCTGCGCCTCGTACAGCGAGACCTTCGCGTCAAACAGCCGCGCCTTCACGCCCGCGAGGTTGCTTTCGAGGTCGGCGAGCGCGTCCTTCAGGCTGTTCAGCGCGTACTGCCTGTCGCGCTCTATCCCGCTCGCCACGCCCGGCCACACCACGCTGTTGTACGTGCCGTTCGTCACCATCTGGCTCTTCGCCTGCTCAAGCCGGACGTCGAACTGCCGGTTGATCTCCGCCGCCCTCGCCGCAAGCCAGTCCGCCATGCGGTCGTCCATCTTCGTGGATACCTCGCTCAAGTCGTCGGCCTCGGGCAGCGGTATCGCCCTCATCTGCTCGGCTATCCCGTTCTCCAGCGCAAGCATCGCGTCCGGCATCACGCTCGCCGCGTTCGTGTTGTTCACCCACCCCTGCGTCGATTCCAGCATCGAGAGGTACAGGCGGCAAAGCTCATCGTAGCGCTCGCTGTTGAAGCGCCGCCCCTCGTTGTAGTTCCCGACGAGCTGCTTCATCATCCAGTCCGTCACGAGGTCGCCCTGCAACCGCTTCCGCACGAGCCGCACCTTCGACCACACGAACCAGTACGGACCGCCCTCCTGCGTGTTCGCCGTCGCCCCCACGCTCGCCGATTCCGTCGTCCCCCTCGCCGGGGTCTTCGTAGTGCCGTCCGGGTTCTTCACCGCGTCATATTCCCGCGACACGCTCTCGGCGTTCTGCGCGGCGAGCGCCCTCGCCTCAACCGTCCACTTGCCGCCCTCGCCCTTCGCCAGCACCGCGTCCACCTTCCACCCGTCCGCAAGGAAGTACACGAGGTCGCTCTTGTGGAAGTCGATGAAGTCGCTCGGCCTGCCGGAGTACTCGCCGAACGTCAGCGTCATGTACTCGTTCCTGTAGAAGCCGGAGATCCTCGGCTCCTGCTCGGTGGCGGGCGCGTAGGAGTTCGGCCTCGTTGTGGTGACACTCGTCATTGCCATCTCGCCCTACCTCCCTATTCTATGTTGTTGGGGAGCTTCTGCATGAACAGGAAGTTCGGCACGCCGCCTATGTCCATGCGCCTCACCGTGTAGTAGTACCCCTCGTCGAGCAGGAGCGGCGTATCGTTGGGGCTTGTCCATTCCGGGTCGCTCGCGAACTCCAGCCAGTACATCGCGCCCGTCGGCAACACCGCCTCCACCTTCCCGTACTGCGAAGATGTCGGCGCGTTGTACAAAATGCCCACGCACCCGTTCGGCAGGGTGGAAAGGTTGTACGGGTAGAACTGCGTCGGGCTTACGTCCTCGTTCAGCTCGGAGTAGAAGAACTCCGCCGCCCCGCTCTGCAACCCCTCCAACTTCGTCTTCAGCGCATCGGTGAAATCGTTCTTCGAGAGCGCCTTCCCCGTCACCTTGTCAACCTTCCCCGCAAGCGCCGCCGCCACCTCCGTGTCCGTCGGCCTGTCGTCGAGGGCGTCCTCTATCGTGTCTATCGCCGTAGCCACCGCGCCGTTCTCTATCGGGTTCGTGCTCGTGGTGTCAAGCGTGCTGTCCACGGTCATCTCCGTAGGGATGGTCGGCTTGTTCTTGATGAAGTCCGCCGCCGTCGAGTCCGTCTGGCTCCAGTTCGCCTGCGCGTTCCCCATCAGTCCGTCCAGCTTCGCCTTGTCAACGTCCGTGTAGTCGTTCTTGGAAAGCCCCTTGCCCTCCACCTTGTCAACCTTGCCGTTGACGGTCGCCGTGAGCGTCGAGAGCGCCGTCGCAGTCGCAAGCCCGTCCGTGATCCACGTCTTCAGCTGCGTGAGCGTCGCCGTCTTCCTTCCGCTGTTGCCGTCCTTCACGGCTATCGTCTCGTTGCCGTTGATGGTCGCTATCTGCGTGAGCGTGTACGCCACGTCCAGCACCGCCGCAGCGAGGGTCGCCGCCGCCACGGGCTTCAGCGCACCGCCCTTCAGGATGTACACCTTGTCCGCGCCCGCGTCCACGCCCGTCGCCGCCGCCAACGCCGCGATCTGCGCCAGCACGTAGTCCTTGATCTTCTCCGTCGAGACCGCCTTCGGCTCGCCGCCGTCCGATGCCGGAAGCAGCTCCGCGCCCGTCACCTGCGAATCGCGCGTCGCGTCGTCTATCTTCATGTCTGCCATTACCTCAACCTCCCAAGTTGCTTGAGTGTCGCCAAAACCGATTCGTACGCCCACCTCTCCGTGGACGATATCTTCACGCACCCCCACGCCCCTCTCCTGCGCGGACGCTGCGTGAAGTTGTAGCCTCCGCCGTACTGCTCCTCCGCCACGGCCGACGCCTTCACCGCGCCCTCCGCCGTCTTCGCCGTCGCCACCCCTATCGTCACCTCGCCGCTCCCCTCGCCGAGGGTCACGCGAAGCTCGTCGAGAATCCCGTCCAGGTCGTCGCGCGCCGAGATGCGGAACGGCCCGATGGTCACGGAGCTTTCCACGTCCTCGCCGCAGTCCGTCCCCTCGTCCGCGCTGAACGTCCGCCACGCGCCGTCCGCTCCGCGGAGCGCCGCGCGCTCCACGCCGTCCTGCAATATCCGGCATATCGCCGCCGGGCGCATCCCCGTCGGCACCTCCACCGGCCAGAAGGACATCGTGTCGAGGTCGAGGAACCAGTCGCACTCGTCGCCGTCCTTCGCCCCGAAGATATGCACCCCCTTCGCCTCCGGATCGTAGCCGAGAAGCGCGCCGTCAAGCCCCGCGAGCGACCTCGGCAGCCGCCCCGAAAGGAGCCTCACGCCCTGCTCGCCGATCCCGTACACCCCGTCAAGCCCAACGAACACCACGCCCTGCGGCGTGCTGCACCACGCGTTCGCGCCGATGCACCCCGTAAACTCGCTCACGCGCATCAGCCCGGCGGACGGATCCTCGCGGAACGCCCACATGGAGCGCGCCGTCGCCACGAACATCGTGTGGTCGTCCACCGGCATGAACGCCGTTATCTCCTCGCCCTTCCTTCCCGCCGTCGCGCAGTTCCCGGAAAGCGCCCGCGCCGGGTCCTCCCCGTCCCCGCCGTAGTCGAAGTCCCCGTGCTCGCCTATCCGCGAGCAGTACCACATCGTGCCGTCCGCAAGAAAAAGCCGGTCGCGGTACATCGCGCAAAGAGATGGAGAGCTGGGGATGGCTCCCTTTGAACAATGCGCCGCGACCGGCTCATGAGGGTCTATTATCACGGAGCCGTCGGGTGCGACCAGCTCCTGCGTGACGGTGGAGTACGTGAGCGTGTCCCCGTTCGGCCACTTCACGGCCTCGCCGTTGGGCCATAGCCACCTCCCGCCGTTCACCACCTCCACCGCGCCGTCGAGGGCCTTCAGCCCTGGGCGCGAGCCGCCCCGCTGCCTGTCGCCGAATGCGCAAGCCCCCCGCACGTTCTTCGCGGCGGGGGTCGCATAGGCGCGCTCTTCGCTCGGATAGGTGGATTCGCCGTATGAAAGGTGCTCACCTACCCCAAGCATCGGAAAACGCAGCTGCTTGACGGCGTTGCGCATCGGCCTCCTTACGTAAGGCCGTGTACGCCGGTCGTGAGCGCCGCGTGCGTGGAAACCGCTTCCTCAATCGCCTCGGCGATGTCGCCGTTCTCGGCGAGCGCCGTCGCCAGCGCGCCGTCGATCGCGTCCTTGATCGCCTTGTCGATGTACGGCTTCACGAGCCGCACCGCATCAGCATTGAAATTGTCTGCCATTTTCAGATACTCCTTTTTTGAGTGTTGTCGTTTTACCAGTCATGGGTGTCGCCCATGAAACCGAAGTCCTGCGCCCCCTGCCGGAAGTCGCGCGTCACCGCCGCCTCCAGCATCGCGTTGAAGTTCTGCGTGTGCAGCCCCGCCTCGTCGTTCACCCTCTGCTCCGCGATGGACAGGCACGACTCCAGCACCAGCTCCGCGTAGGCGTGTCCGCCAAGCGGATACGGGCGGTTCGTCGCGTTCAGCTTCCCCTCGTCCGCATCCGCCCGGAACGAGAGCGTGTACGCCCTGTCCGGCGTGGGATAGAGGTGGAGCCGCTTGCGCTGCCCGTCCCCTCCCATCACGTTGGTCGAGACTATCGCGGCGAAGCGCGGCGCTCCCCTGCGCAGGTCGCGGCGCATCATGGCGATGTCCCCGTAGGGCACCACCACCACGCTCCGCTTCCGCTCCGCAGGGTCGAACGCCAGCTGCCCGGATATGTTGCCGAAGCCGGACGGGAGCAGGTAGTCCCCCACCCCGTCCGCCGTCTGGACCGCGCCGTCGAGCTTGAGGAACGCCCACTCGTGGCTCGCGAGAGCCGCAGGGCGGTAGAAGTTCCTCACGCCGCTCTGGACGCAGAAGTCGCACTCCTCCGTCTGCGCGTTCGTCAGGCTGTCGTAGTCGTAGCCGAGAAACCTCGCCACCGCCTTCATCAGGTCGGTGTACGATACGGCGAGCGATTCGCCGTCCACGTACGCCTGCTCGTCCGTCTCGAACGCCTGCCAGTCGAGCGTGTATCCCGCCCTCCCGGCTGGCGCGGAGAGCGCCACGGGGAACCCCGCGGATGTGGGTTCGCCCGACACGAACGCCGATATGATGTCTGCGTCCGCATCGGGCATCCTCACCGAGACGAGAACCGTCTTCGGGGTGAACGGGAGCGCAAGGCCCGTGAGGGTGAAGTCTGTCGCCCCCTGCGGTATGGCATATGTGCCGCACCTGAACCTTGCGCCCATCGTTCCCGCCTCCTTACGCGCTCGCCTTCGCGAGGACCGCCTGGTTGCGCAGGTTCGTGCACACGAAGTTCAGCGAGGCGTCCATGAACACGCGGCGCGTGTTGTGCTGGCCGCTCACCGTCTCCGGCGCGCTCACCTTCTTGTCCCAGCCCGCGAGGACGCCGAGGCACATCGTGCCCCAGTCGATCATGTACACCGGGTCGGTCGCGTCGCCGTTCAGGTACGGCACGTACTCCACGGGGTTGCCCTTGAAGATCGTCTTGCCGTCCTTGCTGGCGAGGTCGTTGCCGAGGTTCATGTTCTGCGCCTCAAGGATGTCCTCCATCTCGCTGATGGTCGCCTTGTTGCAGTAGATGGCGCGGCCCGTGCCGAGCTTCGGCTCGCTGATGTGCAGCGGGCTCTTGAAGTCCGTGTCGCGCACCGCGAAGCGCATCTTCTTGATGAGGTCGGCCTTCGTCACCGCCGCGTACTGCGCCGCCCAGTTCGCCCAGCGCGCATAGGTGCTGGAGGCGATCCCGGCGCGCGGGCACGCCGCCGTCGTCGAGTCGCTGCTGGAGTTCGGCAGGACGGGGTCCATGCCGTCGAACCCGCCGTTCGGGTGCGTCCCCGCGCCGTGCGTCCCGCTCCCGTTCGCCTGGCGCTGGAGCCAGTAGCCGATGCCCGCCGGGATCGTGGAGAGGTCCGCCTTGTAGGTCGGGCTCCCCCAGAACGTGGTCTCGATCTTGTCGAAGAACGACTGGTACATCAGCTCCATCTGCTCCCACACGAAGCGCACGAGCTGCACGTCCGTGCCGCTGTTCAGCTGCGGCTCGCGCAGGTCGTAGTAGTATCCCGCCTGGAGGAAGCAGGGCGACACCTTGCCCTTCACGATCACGTCCTTGCGGTTGAGCGCGTCCTCCTCGAACAGCTTCACGAACTTCGCCGTGCCGTTCCCCGTGTTGTCAGAGGCCACCATCACGTTGAAGCACCAGTCGAGTCCGCCCTCGAACGTCTTCTTGTGCTTGGCGAAAAGCTCCGCCGCCGCCACGTACCGCGTCAGGTCGGAGAGGAGGTTCGTCGCCTTGTTGCGCGCGATCCACTTCTCCTGCGAGGCGGCGACGAGGTCGTCGATGCTCTTCGGGTCCATGTTGGCAATCGAGTTGCCTTTGTAAGTTTGAGTTCCTGCAATAGCCATTTTTCAGTTCCTTTCTGTTGTGGGCCTACAGCCCAAGTTCCTTGCGGATTTCGGCGGCGGCGGCCGCAGCCGGATCGTCGTCGTACCCCGCTCCTGTCTTTCTCCCCGCTCCGCCTTCGCCACCCGGCTTGGCAAGCGCGAGGCTCTTGCGCTTCTCCAGCGCCTCCGCCCTCTTGGCCGCAGCCGACTCGGCAATGCGGTCTCCGAGCGCGAGCTTTGCGGCCTCCGCGAAGATGTCCGCGTCCTTCTTCTCGGTGTTCGTGGCCTTGTAGCCCGCCGAGAGGATGTCGAACTGCTTCTTGAGGGTCGCGCGCGCCGTCTCGTCCATGCCGTTCCGCACGGATTCATCCAGCGTGTCGCAGAGCTTCGTGAACCTGTCCGCCGCCTTGGCGGCATTCCCGGCCTCGGCGAGCTTGCGTATCGTTTCGCTCTGCTGTATCGCAAGTCTGCGCAGTCCGTTGAACGCCGCCACGAGACCTTCATCGTAGCCTTCGTCCTCGGAGAGTTCGGGGATTTCGTCCAGCGGGTTGCCGCCTTTGCCCTCCCCGTCACCGGCGGAAACTCCGTCGCCGGGTGCGTCCTTGCCCTTTTCCTTCGGCGCGGAAGCCGTCGCCTCCAGCGCCGCCAAGATCCTTTCCATGGAATCCTTCGAGGTGAACGAGCGCGCGTCGGCGAGCGAAAGCCCCGCCTTCACCGCACGCTCCACCAGCGCATCGTCCGGCGAGAACTTCGCGCCATCCTCCGGCGCGTCCCCGCCCTTGCCGCCATCGCCGCCATCCTCCGGCGCATCGTCCGTCGCGGGGGTTTCCGCGCCCGCGTCCGTAGCGGGTGCGTCCGCATCCGTCGCGGCGGGGGTCTCCTCCGCCTCTGCGCTTGCCGCCTCTATCGCGGCGTCGATGTCTTTCTGTTCGTTATCGTCCATGGTCTTTCCCCTTTTGCTCGCAGATTATACCATTGTTCGCTTCCTGTCAAGCGGTCTCTTCGGGCGATTCCCCCTATCTCCCCATTTTTTCCGCTTCGTTGCGTCAGAAGTAGCCCGCGCGGTCGTTTAATCCGCGCGCCTTCAGCGCCTTCCGCCTGTGCGCCGCGTTGCGGTAGACCGGGTTCCCGTCCGCCGTCACCTCCGTCGGCACGCCGCTCTTGCGGTAGAACTCCCGCAGCTCCCCCGCCTGCGACGGCGCTACGCCCGAGGCGACGCACTCCATCGGCCACCCCTTCGACATCGGCACACCCACGGCCTCCGCCGAGAAGTCCCGCCTGAACGTGCGCCCGTTGCGGCGGAAGCTCTTGGGAGCGCGCCCCATCGGGAACCAGCGCTCCACGCTCTCCTTGCCGTCCGTGTAGCAATATACCGACATTTCAACCCTCCTAACGACTAACTACTAACGACTAACGACTAACTCACGTCATCGTCACCCCCGCGCCGAGCGCCGCCGTGTCGGCGGGCTGCGCCTTGCCTCCCATCGCAAGCGTGGCGAGCACCATGTCCCGCCCGTGCCTCGTCGCGCCTGGGCGGTTCACCCGCTCGTAGGTGTGGTGCGTCACGGGCGATTTCGTCGAGATGTACTCCGGCCTCGGCGATCCTCCCGCTGGCGCGCGCTCCGCTGGCGGCCTGTCCTGGAACACGATCATCTCCGCCATCTCCGGCAGGTTCGAGTTCCGCGCCACGTAGTCCACCACCGCCTTCATGTCGATGGTCGCGCCCTGCTCCGCCATCATCTGCCCCATCGGCAGCACAAGCCGCTCGAAGAACGTCATCAGCTTCTGGATGCGCGTCGCCGGGCCGTCGTCCTGCATCGAGAACACGTCGATGTCGAAGTTGTAGTCCAGGAAGTCCCCGTCCCGCGTCTCCGGCGTCCACCTCTTGTCCAGCGATATGCCGTGCTTCTGGTCGAACACCTTCACGTACTTGCGCTCCCTCACGGGATCCGTCCACACGTACCACGCCAGCCGCCTGAAGATGTCCTTCGCGAAGTCCACTACGCTGTCCCCCATGTCCTTCAGCCGCGCGCTCGCCGCCTCGTTCACCAGCTTCTCCTGCGTCGCCGTGTCGCTCTGCGGCGAAAGCCCGCCCAGCGAGTCGAGGTTCCCGCATATCATGTTGTAGCGGTCCCACGCCGAGAGGAAGAACGCGAGCGTCGGCTGGTTCACCCCGCCCAGCTCTATCTCCTCCGGCTTCCCGCCCGTGTAGCGGATGCCTTCCCCGTCGCCCGCCCGCTTCAGCCGCAGGATGTCGTCCTCGCTCCCGCCCTGGAACGCCGCCACCCTCTTGTGCGCCATCGCCTGGCCCGACAGCTTGCGGAATAGCGCGTTGGCGAGGTTGTGCAGGTCCTGCCACTCCGCCACCGGCGGAAGCGGCAGCAGGTTGCCCGGCACGTCCGTGAAGCGCAGCTTGATGTACGGGCTCCCCTCCGGCCCGTCCCACGCGATGTCGCGCAGCGTCTCCATCGTCGACGGCACGTACGTCACGAGCCTGTTCTGCCCGTACACGTACACGTCGCGGAGCCTCACCCGCGGCGAGAACACCGCGCCAACCCCGCTCTGCGAAATCGACGCCGCCTGCTCCTGCCCCTCGGCGTTCGTGCCGTTGTAGTCCTCCGGCTGAAGCTCCTTCCCGTAGAGCGCCTTCACCTCGTCCACGCTCATCCAGTAGTCGTTCCCCTCGTACTGCACCTCGCTCCACGACCGCGCCGTCATGTCGCAGAAGTAGTCGTCCAGCTGCACCACCGACACGAACGGCTCGTCCCCGATGTTGCGGTTGTCGTTCGTCCCGCCGATGCCCACCTTCACGATGCCTATCGAGAACATCGCCTCCACCACCGCGCGCCGTATCGTGTCGCGAAGCCCAATC
>CAMORM010000029.1 GCA_946623785.1 uncultured Verrucomicrobiota bacterium | reverse complement strand
TCGGCTACGAGGCCGCTGTCAGAGATTGAGACTTATTCTACTTTTGGAATCATTGGCAATGCGGAACGGATTTTAAACCAGCGCGCCTCGACGCTATTTCGCCTTCTGCGGATGGAGCGTATACTCGCCAACGTCGCTGTAGGAATCGTCGTCTCCAAGCGCGGACTTGCGCTCGGCAAGCACCTTCTTGAGAGCCTCCACCCTCCCGGCCGACGCCGGGTCCGAATAGCGGTTGCGCAGCTCCTCGGGGTCCTTTGCGGTGTCGAAGTACTCCCACTCCCCGCGCTTGTAGTAGTGCACAAGCTTCTCCGTGGCCGTGACGACCCCATACCACGCAGCCGTGGCGTGTTCGCCGCCTTCGATGTAGTACCTGCAGTAGATCGCCCTGTCCGAGGGCACTGGCTTCTTGCCGGTCAGCTCGCCGAGGAACGACTCGCCCTGCATTCCGGCCGGCACCTCCACGCCGGCGAGTTCGAGGAACGTGGGCGCAAAGTCCACGTTAGAGACCAGCCCCCTGCAGACCGTTCCAGGCGCAATCGCGCTGGGCATGCGCACTACGAACGGCATCTGAAGCGTCTCCTCCATTATGAAGCGCTTGTCGTATAGCCCGTGATCGCCGAGGAAAAACCCCTGGTCGGAGGTGTAGACGACGAGCGTGTTCTTGTCCACCCCCTTCTCCTTGAGGAAATCGAGCATCTCCCCCACGGAATCGTCCACGGACTGCACGACCGCAAGGTAGTCCTGCATGTAGCGGAGGTACGCGAAGGCGATCTTCGCCCTGTCGTCCGCGCCAACAGGCCACGCGTCGATGTACTTTCCGGAGGCGTCCTTCGCGCCTTCGTACTTCCTCCCCTCGAACTCGAACTCGCCGCCTTCGCTGAAGTATTCCGCCGTCTTGAGGTCGAGTCCGAGGCGCATGTGCCTTAGGAGCGTCATCGCGGTTGTGCGTATGGGCGACGCCCTTCCGGCGTAGTCGTCGAAGATCGTGTCGGGCATCGGGATGTCCCTGAGCGTGAGCTTCCGGAACTTCGCGCGGTACTTCGGCCCGGGGAGCCAGTTCCTGTGCGGCGCCTTGTGGTGCATCATCATGAAGAACGGCTTGCCGCTCTCGAGCGCGCGCGATATCTCCTCCTTCGCGAGGCGCGTGATGTTGTCAGTCGCGTATTCGCCCTTGTACGCCTTCGTCACGATCTTGCCGTCCGGGCCGCGCGTGCTGAAGTACGGGTCGAAGTACACTCCCTGGTTCTCGTACACCGCCCAGCTGTCCCAGTCCGAGCCGCGCACGGACGAAGGACGGCCGAGGTGCCACTTGCCGAGGAATGCGGTGTAGTACCCTGCGTCGCGCATGTAGCCGCCTACGGTCTTGATGCCGGTGCTGATCTCGTTGAACGTCGGGACGCCGTTCTTGTGGCTGTACATTCCCGTGAGGATGCTAGCCCGCGACGGCGCGCATATCGGATTCGTGGCATACACGCGCTCCATCTTCGCGCCTTCCGCGGCGAGTCGGTCGATGTTCGGGGTCCTGTTGATGCGCGAGCCGTAGCACGATATTGCGTTCGCGGCGTGGTCGTCCGACATGATGAAAAGGATGTTCGGTCGGCTCGGCGCGGCGTCCGAAGCCGCGAAGACGGATGCCGAGGCCATCATTCCCACAGGCAGCAGCGGTGCAATTCTCATTGTCTCCTCCTAACTTGACAGCTTGTTTCGCAGTTGCATCTATGCCTCTTTTGCGCCGACATTTTACTTTCCCCGGCGTCCCGCGTCAAGGCTGCAGTTTGACGGTGCCGGGAAGCAACACGCCTCCCGGCCTCTTCACCGGGGCAACGGGCGGGCCGCCCGGTGGTCGGCCCCTACCGTGGCGGCACAACTAGAGACTCTTGACGATTTCCTCAAGGATGGGTATAGCGTGGTCGAAGAACCGCATCCACCCGGCGCAGAGCACGGACCGTCCTTCGCGCCTGTTGCGCGGGCAGTCGCCATGGCACCAGCGGTAGTGGCGGCAGCCTATGCATGCGGAAGGAAGGTTCGCGAGCTTGCGCCTCGCGAAATCAGCGTACTTCCCGCACGACAGCATCTTGTCCCAGCTATCCGTCATCACATTGCCGAGCCTGAGGTCCTCGCGAACATGGAAGTCGCACGGGTACACGCTGCCGTCGTGCTCCACGACGAGGTACTGCCTGCAGCTCGTGCCGAACGAGCACTGGGTCGGATGGCCCACGACCATCTGCGCGACAATCGAGTCGAAGAGCCTCACCGACACCGTCCTGGCGTCGCGCCTCGCCCATTCGTCGAACAGCCCGCAGAGGAAATCGCCCCACTGCTCCGCCGTTATCTCGCGGCAGGGGCCCGTGCATTCGATGTACTGGTGGAACCGCGTCGAGAAGTTGTCTCGCAGGTAGAGGTAGGTGCCAACTGGATTCGACACGTTCGACTGCGACACGACCGTAAGGAGGTTGTAGTCCACCCCGGCGCGCTCGAGCCTGCGTATTCCGGCGACAGTCGCGGCATGGTCGCCGCGGAAGCGGTCGTGCACGGGCTGCGGGCCGTCTATGGAAGCCCCGACAAGCCATCGCCCCGCGGCGAGGAACTCGGCCCATTCGTCGGTCAGGAGCGTTGCGTTCGTCTGGATCGAGAACTGCGCCTCGTGGCGCGAAGCCATCCTGAAGAACCCAAGCCCCGCGAGCGTTGGCTCACCGCCCTGAAAAGCAACGGACTTGTCGCGGAACGGCAGGGCGCAGTAGGTGGAAAGCATTCTTTCAAGCACCGCAGGGCTCATCCTACCCGGCGCATGGCCGCGGTAAAAGCAATACTCGCAGGCGAGGTTGCAGTCCGCGCCGCAGGGCTTCACAAGGAGGGAGAACGGTTGCATGTCCGCAGCGCCTGCGGGCGTCAGCCCATTTCGCGTCCCGGCGTGCGCACGCCGTTCCACGAGGCGAAGCGCTGCTCGGCGAGGCGACGGTATTTCACGCCCTTCCCGCCGTTCACGAACGGGTCTATCGAGATTCCGCCTCGCGGCGCGAACCTGCCGAAGACCTCCATGTACTTTGGATGCAGGAGCTCAACCAGGTCGTCGTAGATCGTGTTCACCACGTCTTCGTGGAAGTCGCCGTGGCTGCGGAATGAGAAGAGGTAGAGCTTGAGCGACTTGGACTCGACGAGCAGCTTGTCGGGTATGTACCGCACTGTTATCGTGGCGAAGTCCGGCTGGCCAGTCTTCGGGCAGAGCGTTGTGAACTCCGGGCATGTGAACGTGACCCAGTAGTCGCGCCCGGCGTGGCGGTTCCCGAACGCGTCGAGAAGCGAGGGGCCGTAGTCCTGCTCGACCTTGGTCTTGCGTCCGAGCGTCTTTAGCCTTGCGAGTTCTTCTGCTGTTCTCATTGTGGAGCCCCTTTGCGGAATGTCGGCCTTTGCGTGCGCCTCAGCGCTGCCTGTGCATGAGGTACAGGCCCGCTGCGAGAAAAACTGCGTCCGGAGTGAGCGCGGCTATCGGAGCGGGGCAGAGCCCCTTCTTTGCCACGATCATGAACCCGATGGTGAGGGCGTAGAACGCAAAGAACATCGCGAGCGCTCCCACAATGCCCTTGAAGACGCTCTGCCTTCCTGTTGCGACTCCGGCGGGGATTGCGAACAGCGTTATGACCAGGCATGCGAGCGGCGCAACGGCCTTCGCCCACGTGTCGTACGTGTAGGAGATGCGCGTTGACTCCTCGAGGGAGCCGTGCGTGGCCAGATAGCGGATCCTGTCGCCGATCGACCCGTACGCCCAGTCGCGGTTCTGGATCAGGAAGTCGCGAGGCTTCTCGTCGAGGAAGGGAATGGCGCGGAGCGTGAGCTTCGAAAGCTCCGGGCAAGGGTCGGCAGTCTCGCGCCCGTGTTCGTCGAAATACTGCGCAACGGGGTCGGAGAACCACCACTCGCCGTCGAGAAACTCCGCCCTTGGGGTCGAAAGGTTGAGTTCCCGCGTGCCGTTCTCGCGGTCCTGCTTCACGCTTACGTCCTCCAGCACCGTTGCCGTGTCGTTCACGACAAGTCCGATGTGCCATGTCCTGCGGCTCGCGGTGTTGCGGAACACGACCTTGCCCTGGGCCTCCATCTTGTCCTCCTCGAACCTGACGAGACGGAAGTTCCTCGCCCACTGCCCATACCGCGGCACGAAGGACTCGTTGACCCAGTACACCGCCCCGGTAGTCACGAGCGCCACCAGGAGCATCGGGGTGACGATGGTCATGAAGCCTATCCCGCTCGCGCGCATCGCGATCAGCTCGGAGTGTCGGCAGAAACTCCACATCGTGTACAAGGCGGCAAGCATCAGGCATGCCGGAGCGAGCCACTCGAAATACGGCGCCAGGTACCCGGCAAAGTAGAGCGCGACCTTGGAGAACGGCGGGTGTGCGGCGGTAATGCGCCCAAACGAGTTGAAAAGCTCAAAAAGCACGTAGATAGACATGAATCCGGCGAAGCAGTAGAACAGCGGCACCAGAAACTCGCGAAGTACGTATCTGAAGAGTATTCTCATGGAGAGGCGCAATTTTACCATACGCCGCGGCTTGACGCAACCCCAATGAACCGCCTTTAAACCCGACATCTGCATTTCCATCATTTCTGGCTTGCAAATTGCGCCGTTTCGCCCTATAATTCCCGCCATCAATAAACACACAAGGAATCGTTCCATGAAAAAGTTCTTAGCGATAGCCCTCATCACCGCAACCGCGTTCGCCGCCCATGCCGAAATGACAGCCTATTTCATGCTGTCGATATTCTCCCCTGGGCAGCTTCCCACCCCGGCTTGCGACGTGTATGGCGCCAGGCTCTCAGTTATCTACGGAGAGTGCCACGCCCTCAACGGACTCGACATCAGCCTCTACGGAAAGACCCGTGAATACGTGAACGGACTTCAGCTCGACGGCGTAAGCGTGGTGCTTTCCGACATGAACGGCGCCCAGTTCGGCCTCTTCAACTGGGTGGAGAACGAATTCGCCGGATTCCAGGGCGGCGTGCTCGCCAACGTCGCCGATGACCTTGCAGGCCTCCAGCTCGGCTGCGTCAACAAGTACTCCGCCTTCGGCGATGGTGTACAGCTGGGTCTGCTCAACTTCGCCGGCGGATTCGAGACGAGCGACGGCACGCTCAACGGCGTCCAGCTCGGCCTCAGCAATGCCGCGACCGACCTCAACGGATGCCAGATTGGCCTTGTCAACTATGCACAGTCCCTTCACGGACTCCAGCTCGGCCTCCTCAACTTCGCGAAGTCGAATGCAATGTGCAAGTTCTTCCCGTTCTTCAATGTCGGATTCTGATCTGCCGTCCGATCTGGTCACAAGAAAAAGGGAACTGCTTCAGACATGAGCGACACAGACTCTGACAAGCCCCAGTCGGCATACGCCGCTGCAGGCGTCAACATTGACAACAAGATGAAAGCCCTCAAGGCCATCAAGGCCATGGTTGGGCAGACAAAGACGCAGAACGTGCTCGGCGGAATCGGGTCGTTCGGCGGCCTCCACAAGGTGCCGACGGGGAAAGACCAGATACTGGTCGCGTCTACCGACGGCGTCGGCACGAAGCTCAAGATCGCGTGCATGATGAAGAAGCACGACACCGTTGGGCAGGACATCGTCAACCACTGCGTGAACGACATCCTGGTCCAGGGCGCGAAGCCCCTCTTCTTCATGGACTACGTCGGCACCAGCCGCTTTGACGGCCCCGTGTTCGAGCAGATCGTCTCCGGCCTGTGCAAGGCGTGCAAGGAGAACCACATGGCTCTCCTCGGCGGCGAAACCGCCGAACTGCCCGGCCTCTACCCGGCAGGCGAATACGACCTCACCGGCACGATTGTAGGCTCGGTATCGCGCAAGAACCTCATTACGGGCGCCTCGATCCGCGCGGGCGACGTCATCCTCGGGTTCCCGTCCGACGGCCTCCAGACCAACGGCTTCTCGCTTGCCCGCAAGGTCATATTCGACACGTGCATGCTCACGCCGAACGACCTCCTGCCCGGGACGCGCCAGCGCATAGGCGACGCCCTTCTCGCGATCCACAAGAGCTTCCTCAAGCCCGTCACCGCCCTGATGTCGAAGATCAAGATCAACGGCATGGCGCACATCACAGGCGGCGGATTCCCGGACAACATCCCGCGCGTCCTCCCCAAGGCCTGCGACGCCGAGATCAACCGCGACTCCTGGACTCCGCCGACGATCTTCACCTTCATCGAGCGCCAGGGCAAGATCGACCGCGACGAGATGTACCGCGTGTTCAACATGGGCATCGGGTTCGTCGTGATCATCCCCAAGCGCCAGCTCACGATGGCGAAGCTCGTGCTGCGCGGCCTAAAGCAGCCCTTCTACGAAATCGGCGTCATCCGCCGCGGAACCGGCAAGGTGATCTACACCGACCAGCTCGACAAGAAGCGCAAGAAGTAAGGCAGATGCAGAGCAGGCGTCCAGAGGGATTCGACGCAAAACGCCTCGGCCTCGCCGTTTCCGGCGGGGCCGATTCGTCTGCCCTTGCCGTCCTCGCGGCAGAATCCCGCCGCGGAAAGTACACCTGCGTTATCCACGCCAGCCACGGACGCGCGTACGGCGAATCTCCCGAGGACACCGAGGCGGTCCGCTCGCTCGCGGCCAGGCTCGGGCTTCCCTTCTTCGAGATCCCGCTGCGGTTCCGCAGGCGCAAGGGCGAATCGCCCGAAATGGCCGCGCGGCGCGCGCGCATGGACGCATTCCGCAGGATATCGGAAAGTCTCTCCCTCGACGCCATCGCCACGGGCCATCACGCCGACGATGTTGCAGAAACACTCCTCCTGCGCCTCGTGCGCGGCGGAGGTGCAACAGGCCTCTCCGGGCTGCGCCCCCGTTCCGAACTTCCGGGGCTCGTACTTGTCCGCCCGCTTCTCGACCGCACCCACGAAGACCTCAAGGCCGTCCTGCGCAGGCGCGGAATCGCATGGCGCGAAGACCCGACCAACTCAGACGAGTCAATACGACGCAACCAGATGCGCCGCACCGTCATCCCATGGCTCGAGAAGAACGTCGACCCCGCGATACGCCGCCACCTCTCGCAGTCGGCCGAAATCCTCCGTGAGGACGACGCTGCACTGGATGCGGAGGCAACGGCCCTTCTCTACAGGATTACCGATGCCGACGGCAACCTCGTCCCCGCACCACTCGCCCAGGCCCCGAAGGCGCTGCGCCGACGCGCCGCAAGGATGTTCCTGCGCAACGCCGGGAAGCCCGACGGAATGCGCGACACGGAGCAGTTCCTCGCCAGGGCCGAGCGCGAGGCCCGACGCATCGACGTGCCGAAGGAATTTTCGTTTGTCGTCACGCCGCTCCGCGGGATCGTCCCGGGGTCAAAGGGGATCGGAGTCCTGCCCGCGGTCTGCTCTGTTTCGGCTTCCGCCCTCGCCGGACGCACGCTCGAGCTCAGGCCGCGCCGCGATGGCGACAGGATCGAGCCCGTTGGATTCGGCCATGCGAAGAAGCTAAAGCGCGTGTTCATCGACGAAAAGGTCCCAAAGGAACTCCGCGACGCGCTGCCTGTTCTTGCGGACGCGGATACAGGGGAAGTCCTCTGGGTTCCAGGCTACAGGGTCGCGAAGTCGGTTGCGGTGCAGGACGAAAACGCAAGGTCCTACAAGCTCACCCTCGCGCGTCCTTCGCCGCTCTCCGTCAGCCGCCGCAGCTGATCACCATCGAACGGCGGAACCTGTCCGCAACGGAGCCGAGCCCGTTGAACTGCGGCAGCGACACGCCCCTGCAGTCTCGCATGTTCACACGCGTGGTGCGGGAAACTGGAATGTACTGAACCCACTCTACGGGAACGTCGTGCCAGTTTCCGTCGCCGCCGTGCACGCTCACGTAGTCGACACGCTTCTCGCCCCTGAATCCGCTTGCCGTCACGGCTACCTCGCGCCTTCCGTCACGCTCCCCTACGACCTCGGTCTTGAGGATGCTCTCCGTGATGCAGTCGGGCGCCTTGAAGTGGCTGGTGCCGTACCAGTTGGCAAGCGCCTCGTGCTCCCAGAATGAGCTCGGCGTGATGCCGGCGTCCTTCCAGATGTCCTCCGGCGTTCTTGTCTGCTGGTACAGCGGCACGCACAGCAGGGGCGCCAGCGCGAAGTACACGCTCTTGAAGTACGCCTCGTTGAACGAACGGAAAGTCGCCTCCGCCCTGCGTATGTCGTAGTCGTAGAAGCGCGAGGGGTCAGTGTCTATCGGGAACTCGGAGAGGTGCTTCGCGAGGATCACGTTTATGCGGTTGCGCTTCAGGAAGCTGAAGTCGTCGCCAAATCCGACCTTGCGGTCCTTCATCAGCGCCAGTAGCTGCGTCTGCGCAAGCGCGGTGAATAGGAGTCTGAACTGCACCTCGTTGTTGCGGTCGCGCGTGTTGAAGAGAGTCTCGAACTCCTTGTTGCCCATCATCGTGTACTGCGACTCGTCGTCCAGGTTGCGCGAGAACTTCTCTAGCTTCTTCATTGCGCTGTTCTTGCGCATGCGGTCGAAGAAGCCGTCGCCCAGCTCCGCAAGCCCCGCCGGGCGCCGCGTGAAGCTCAGGTCCGGCGCTGCGTCGTTGCCGTATACAAGCAGTTTGTCCACGCCGTACTCCGGAATCGGCTTGTCGACCGTGGCCCTGAGCGTTTCCGAGCGGCGGACCAGCCGCGGCCGGCCCTTCTCGTCTTCCTCGAACTCCGTCCACTCTATGTGGAGCGACCCGTGGTACGTCTTCATCCCCCATGTCTGCTCGCGGTACTCGCCGAACACGAACGGATTCCCGTTGATCACGCCGGACTGCGCGAAGAGCATGGACTTGCCGGCGTTGAACTCGTCGTTCCAGCCGAAGCGGCGCCTTAATTCCGAAAGCCGCCCCTCCGTGAAAAACGGGTCGAACGCGAGCCGCGGCACAGTCGCCTCGATGAGCTTCGGCGTTATGTCCCAGTCATAGAGCGCGTTTAGCGGCGCCATCTGCCGCCATGCCTCGTCCTTCTTCTCCGCGATCTTCCGCGAAAGCGCCTCGTGTTCGTCGCGCGCGGCGCGCCACTTCGGGATGAATACGAAGAAGAGGAGAAGCCCAGCCCCTGCCGCAACTGCGAGGGAGATCGCCGTCCCCGCGCCTCCGCACGCGAAATACCCGTTGTAGATGGCGTACGCGGCAATCAGCCCGCCGACGATCGCAGCGGCAGCCAGGACGATCAGCGTCATCCAGAGCGACATCCTGGACTTCGCGCCCTCGGCCGACTTCTCAAGCCGCCTTATCTCGGTCACAAGCGCGATGTTGGCATGCGCATCGACGCCGGACTTCTCGACGAGTTCACGGAACTTGTCCGCGGCGAGCTTCGCGAACTTCGCGCGGAACTCGTCGCGGTACCTGGCAAGCGGCTCGTATACGTCCTGAATCACCGCTTAGAAGAACGTTCCGCGCGCTGCCGCCTTGGTCTCGGCGGAGGCAGTGAACGGGATGCGCGTCGTGTAGCCGGAACGCGCGGCAACGATCATCTTCGTGGGCCAGCAGAAGATGTCGTTGTTCCACTGGTTCACGGTGTCGTTGTAGAGCGAACGGGCTGCGGTGATCTCCTTCTGCAGGTAGGAGTTCTGCTGCATCGCGTCGGCGATCGCCGCATGCGCCTTGAGCTCGGGATACGCCTCGACCTGCGGGAAGAGACGCCCGAAGCAGCCGTCGATCTGCGACGCAACGCCGGAGCGCGCTGCGTCCGGGAGATGCCCGCCGCGGAACTGCGCCACGGCCTTCATCACGTCCTTGTCCAGGTCTATCGCCTTCGCGACGAGCGGCGCCACGTTCTTGAGGATCATCACGCGCTGCTCCAGGTAGTTGTCTATGGTGGAGGCGTCGTGCTGTATCTTCTGCTGGAGCTTCTGGAAGTAGTTCTTCGCGCCGATCTTCATGAAAAGGAAGACGACCCCCGGTATGATGCCGAGCACCCACAGCATGATCTCGAACAGCGTAGAGCCGAAGCCGACCTTGACCTTCAGCTGCTTGTCGATCACGTTGACGTCGCGCCCTTCCGGACGCGTCACTTCCTCAGTTTCGTCGAGTTCGTTTGCCATTTCGCCCTTCCTTTCTTTGTGTGTGAAGTCTAGCCAAAGCGGCAGCTGACGGGCTACCGCCCCACCGCGAGAACCTTGAATCCCAGCTTTGCGAGCTTCGCAAGGTCGAGGCAGTTGCGCGTGTCGTACACGAGCGCGGGCGAGCGCATCAGCCTGCGAATCTTCTTCCAGTCGAGCTCGGTGTACTCCTTCCAGTCAGTCATGAGTATGATCGCGTCGGCCCCCTTTGCGGCGGCGTACGGGCAGGGCTCGAGCTCCACAGATCCCGCCGGCATCGCGGCAAGGTCGCGCTCCGCGTTCGGAAGCGCCTTCGGGTCCGTGACGACGACCTTCGCATGCTCCTCCACGAGCATGCCGACCACGTGGCGCGAAGGCGTCTCTCGGATGTCTCCCGTGTCCGCCTTGAACGCATACCCGAAAACGGCCACGCGCTTGTTGGCCACGGTATGGAACGTCTCGGAAAGGAGCCTCGTCACTATGCGCTCCTGCTGCCACTCGTTCATCGCGACCACCTGGTTCCAGTAGTCGGCGGCCTCCTTGAGTCCGTACGTCTCGCACAGGTAGACGAGGTTCAGGACGTCCTTCTTGAAGCAGCTTCCGCCGAATCCTGGTCCTGCCTTGAGGAACTTCGGGCCTATGCGGCTGTCTAGACCGACGACGCGCGCGACCTCCGTGATGTCCGCTCCAGTCGCCTCGCAGAGCGCAGACAGGGCGTTGACGCTCGAGACCCTCTGCGCCAGCATGGCGTTCGCCGCAAGCTTCGTAAGCTCGGCGCTCCAGAGGTTCGTGGTCACGATCTTCTCCTTGGGCACCCACGTTCCGTAGATCGCGGCAAGCTCCTTCACGGCCCTGTCGCCCTCCTTCGTGCGCGGTCCGCCTATGAGCACGCGGTCCGGCTCCAGGAGGTCGCGTATCGCCGTTCCCTCAGCGAGGAACTCGGGGTTGGAGAGGACTGTGAACTTGTGCTCCGGATGGGTCTTCAGGACCTTCTCCATCGCCTCGGCGGTGCGCACTGGGAGCGTGGACTTCTCTACGACGATCTTGTCGCGGTTCGCCGCAGCGGAAATCGTGCGCGCGCTGGACTCCCAGTACTGGAGGTCGCTCGCCCGCCCGGCTCCGCGCCCGAAAGTCTTGGTCGGGGTGTTCACGCCAACGAATATGATGTCGCACTTCCTGATGCAGCCCTCTATGTCCGTGGAGAAGAACAGGTTCTTTCCGCGGACCTTCTTCACGATCTCGGCTAGCCCCGGCTCGTACACAGGCAGGTTGTCGGAGTTCCACGCCGCTATCCTCTCCGCGTTTATGTCGACGACCCACACCTTGCGCCGCGGGTTCTTCAGCGCAATCACGGCCATCGTCGGCCCGCCTATGTACCCCGCGCCTATGCACACTATGTCCTTGTTCATCTGTCGAAGCTCCTTGTCCCTTCCGGCGGCCCGTTCGCTGCGGACCTCTGCCGTCCCGTGAATTATACCACAACCCGCCCTTTTGAGGAATGCGAATTGTTCACAAACACAAGGCAGGTGCATGCCGGAAAGAGGAAGCGGCGGGACTTGAGGACGAAGCCGGACCGCACGGCGAGCGAGACGAACTCGCCGCACGAAACGGTCGACTTCATCGACTCGCGCAGATAGGCGTACGCCCTGCCTTTGCCAGGCGCAAGGACTGGCGCAAGCACCCTCAGCCAGAGCGACGTAAGCGCGCCGAGGACGCGGGATTCCGGGCGGAAGAACTCCAGAACGGCAAGCGTCCCGCCAGCCGCCAGCACACGTGCGCATTCCGAAAGCGCCTTTCCCTTGTCGGGGAAATTTCGGAAGCCCCAGGCGCACGCAGCAAAGTCGAAAGGCGCGCCGGCGCCGTCCGTCCTGAAAGGAAGCGCCATTGCGTCGCCTTCGACAAACCCGATCCGCCCTTCGCCCGCACACTTGCGCCGGGCCACCGCGAGCATCTCGGGGGTGAAGTCAACGCCAGTGACTTGCGCGCGGGGGAAGGCGCGGACGAGCTCCAGCGACATGTCGCCCGTGCCGCAGGCGATGTCGAGTATCCTCGCGGGGGATGTTGCCGCGGAACGCGCCGCGATGCCGCGCCAGCGCCTGTCGAGGCCCAGAGACAGTGCATGGTTCATCCTGTCGTAGACGCCGGCAATGCCGGAAAAGACCTCTTTTACGCTGCTCATTTCGGCGGTGGACGCAGGATACCTACATGCATCGAAGCAACCTGCGAATGGTGCGCCTGACTGGGTTCGAACCAGCAACCTTCGGCTTCGGAGGCCAACGCTCTATCCAGTTGAGCTACAGGCGCGGTGACGAGTGCGTATGATACCAATTCCGCCGCCGTCTAACAAGTGCAAATGCGCAGATGGCGCCGATTGACTTTCTGAAAGACAAGAGGAAGCGGCACCAATGCCGTTTCCTCAAGCAAACAGCTGCCATTTGCAGGCAATGCGCCGACTCACCTTCCGGGCTTGTGCGGCGGCGGATTACCAGGCTTGGCAGGAGCCGGTGGCTTCTGCGCGGGCTTCGGGACGGGCTTGACGGCCGGCGCGGGCTTCGGGACGGGCTTGACCGCCGGCGCGGGCTTCGGGCCGTGCGGAGCAGGCTGCACGATCACCACAGGAGCAGGCTGCGGTGCATGCTGCACAGGAACAAGCCTGACAAGTCCCGTGCCATGGCAGCGCGGGCAGTCCTGGATGCCGCTGTACCAGTGCTTGCGGACCTGGCCGCGTCCATCGCACTTGGAGCACCACTTGTGGCCGGGGGGAAGCGGGCGGCGCGTAGTGTCGCGGTGGTGCTTGTGGTGGACTTCCGCGGGTGGCGGAGGCGGCATGTGTGCCGCGGGAGGCGGCGGAGGCTGGGAAACCGCGGGGAGAACCGCGGCGAGCGCGACTGCCATTGCGAGAATCGTCTTCATTGTTCGTTTCCTTTCTGTAGCATGCGAAATCACTTCATGTTGTCCATCGTGCCAAGGACACACGTCGTCTCGGCCTCCACTGCAAGCTCTTCGCCTACATATCCCTTGAGCGCGAAGACGCCGAGCTTGCTGCGGACCTTGACGTTCTGGACCACGGTTGTCA
Organism: uncultured Verrucomicrobiota bacterium; assembly: GCA_946623785.1. Taxonomy (GTDB): domain Bacteria; phylum Verrucomicrobiota; class Kiritimatiellia; order RFP12; family UBA1067; genus CAMORM01. The sequence goes on along the minus strand of CAMORM010000029.1, from coordinate 6,560 downwards.
TCGTGTCGCCGGGGCGGACGGGACGGTGGAACCGCACGCCGTTGATCTTGGCGAGCAGAAACGCCGCGTTTCCCTCTGGCAGGATCTTGCGCGCGACAATCGCCGCACCGGCGACCTGCGCCATAGACTCGACGAGCACCACGCCGGGGACAACGGGGTACTTCGGGAAGTGGCCCTTGAAGAAGTCGTTCTTCTCCGCGGTGTACGTGTAGCGCCCGAGCGCGCCAACCTCGTCGGCCGCTATGAGCTCGTCCACGAAAAGGAACGGCGGACGGTGCGGCAGCAGCAGCTCGCCGGCGAGGTGAAACTCTGTCTTGAACTTCGGAAAATCCATGGTTCGCCCCTTTCCTGCGCGCTCAGCCGTTGCGCTTGAACACAAGCACTCCATTGTGGCCGCCGAAGCCAAGCGACGTCGACATGGCAACGCGGATGTCTCTCTTCACGCCGACGTTCGGCGTGTAGTTGAGGTCAAGCGGAACCTCGCCCTTCGACACGTCGACGTCGAGGTCGGGCTTCTCGTAGTTGATCGTCGGCGGGACGAATCCGTCCTTTATCGCGAGGACGCAGAATGCGGCCTCGAGCGCGCCCGTGCCGCCGAGGAGGTGCCCTGTCATGGACTTCGTGGACGATATGTTGATGCCCTTCGCCAGGTCGCCGAAAACCAGCTTGAACGCCTTCGTCTCCATCTGGTCGTTGAGATGCGTGGAGGTGCCGTGCGCGTTGATGTAGTCAACGGTGGAAAGGTCGGACACATCAGCATCCGCAAGCGCGAGTCGGATCGCCTTGACCGCGCCGGCGCCACTCGGATCCGGCGCCGTTATGTGGTAGGCGTCGGACGATGCGCCGTAGCCCGCGAACTCGCAGTACACGCGCGCGCCGCGCGCCTTCGCATGCTCCTCGCTCTCGAGGATCAGCATCGCCGAGCCCTCGGACATCACAAAACCGCTGCGGTCTGCGTTGAACGGGCGCGAAGCGCGCTCGGGCTCGTCGTTGAACGTCGTGCAAAGTGCGCGCATCTTCATGAAGCCGCCGGTGCAGTATTCGTCGATCGTCGCCTCGGTTCCACCCGCTATCACGACGTCCGCGCGCCCCGAGCGGATCAGGTCGAGCGCATAGCCGAGCGCGTCGGTAGACGATGCGCAGGCCGTAACAACGACGTGCGCCGGGCCTTTGGCGCCAAGCGCGATCGACACGTTGCCCGCCGCCTCGTTCGGGATCAGCGAGGGGATGTACGAGGGAAGCAGCCGCTCAGGCCCCTTCTCGAAGAGGACCTTGAACCCGACGGTGTTGATGTCCATTCCGCCTATGCCGTTGCCAATCAACGTGGCCACGCGGTCCATGTCGGGCTTGTTTTCGTCCGTGTAGCCGGCATCAGCCCACGCCTCTTTTGCTGCCGCCAAGGCGTACTTGCAGAACAGCGCAAGGTGCCGCGACTGCTTTGCGTCGAGATATCCCTTGGCGGCCGCGTATTCGTCGAAGCCTCGGACCTCTCCTGCGACCTGGCAGGTGCAGCGCGAGGGGTCGAACTTCGTAATGCGGCCGATTCCGCTCTTTCCCGCCTTGATCGCGGCCCAGGCCTCTTCGGTGCCGTTGCCGCACGGTGTAACCATTCCGATGCCCGTGACCACTATCTTCTTCTTGCCCATCTTTCTTCTCCGTATTCTCAGTTCGTTCTTGTACCACCAGCCGAAGCCATCAGTTGCCCGGCCAGGTCATCATCGTGCCGCCATAGGTCAGCCCGGAGCCGAATCCGGCCATCACTATGCGCATTCCTTCCTTCAGCCTGCCGGCGCGCACCGCCTGGTCAAGGGCCACTGGAACGGACGCGGCAGACGTGTTTCCCGTGCTCTCAATGTTCATGAAGAACTTGTCGAGAGGAAGGTCTATGCGGCGCGCGGTCGCCTCTATGATGCGGCCGTTGGCCTGGTGCGCGACAATCATGTCGAGGTCCGAGGACTTGATGCCCGACTCTGCGCAGAGGTTCTCGATTATGTCGGCGAACGTCTTGACCGCGAAGTTGAACACCTGGCGGCCCTTCAACATCAGCGCTCGCGAAAGCGACTTGGCCTCATCCGACTCAGGGTCAAGGCGCGTTCCGCCCTCGCGCAGTATGAACTCAGCGCCAGAGCCGTCCGCCCTGAGGTGCGTCGTCCAGCCCTCGTTCCCGCCTGGCGTGGCGGCGATGACTACGGCCCCGGCACCATCTCCGAAGAGAATGCACGAGCCGCGGTCCTTCCAGTCGAGTATGCGCGAAAGCGTCTCCGAGCCAATCACCAGCACGGGGCGCGTTGGATGGAGCGCAAGGTAGCAGCGCGCCTGCTCGAGCGCGTAGATGAAGCCGGTGCAGGCGGCCTGCAGGTCATACGCCGCCGCGTTCACGCACCCGAGCGCATTCTGCACTATGCAGGCGGTGGAGGGGAATGTGTCGTAGTCCGGCGTGGAGGTTGCCACTATCACGGCCCCGATCTTCTCTGCCGGCACCTTGGCGGCGTCCAGCGCCTTCTGCGCGGCCTTCACGGCCATTGTGGACGTGCAGTCCTCCGGCCCTGCGATGTGCCGGGAATGTATGCCAGTATGCGAGAAGATCCACTCGTCGGACGTGTCCAGCGAAGCCGCCAGATCGTCGTTAGTGACCTCTTTCGGCGGCAGGTAGCTGCCAGTTCCAAGTATCTTTGCACCCATTCTCGATCTTCCTGTTCTTCCTCTCTTCCGCATTTCGGGGCGCCAAGCCCCGGAAACACCCCTATTTTACCCGATTTTGGCCGCCAAGGCAACCCAGATTTCACCGATACGGTATCAATACGCCCCTGTTGCGCGGACAGCCGCGGTCACCGCCGATCCGCCAATCCCCTTTAGTAGTATCCGCTTGGTCTTGGACGTCTCGCCGCCCTTGAAGACCACGGACGACTTCGGCAGCCCCATCGCCTCGGAAAGGGTCTCGATGAGCTCCTTGTTTGCCCTTCCGTCGACTGGCGCGCTTTTGATGCGCACCTTGACGGCATCTCCGATGACGCCGGCGATCCCGGCCCTCGACGAGCGAGGCTGCGCCCTTACGTTCAGGATCACGCCTTCAGCAGTCTCTGTATAGTACATCTCTTTTCCCCTTTCATCTGCAGGCAGCCCCGACATCCACGGGCCGCTCAACAACTGCAGAACCTGCATGGATAGTCTTCTGTGGCGCAAATCGCCTTCGCCTCCACGCAACGCGGACGGAACGCGCACCCGGACGGCCAGGCATCAGGCGTTGGAACCGTTCCCGGAATGTCGTGAAGAGGCGCGTCGCGCGGATCGTCCAGCGCCGGAACCGCCGCGAGAAGCCCCCTCGTGTACGGATGGCGCGGGTTCGAAAGGACGTCAACGACATTCCCCGACTCCACGATCTCCCCTGCGTACATCACGTTTACGATATCCATCCTGCCCGCCACAAGCCCGAGGTTGTGCGTTATGAGAAGGACCGCCATCCCCGTTTCCGCGGCAAGCTCCTCCACCAAGTCCAGCACCTGCTGCTGCGTTGTCACATCGAGCGCGGTAGTCGGTTCGTCGGCTATCAGCAGCTCCGGCTCGGCTGCAAGCGCCATCGCCAGGACAGCGCGCTGCTGCTGTCCGCCCGAAAGCTCGCACGGATACGCGCGGGCGGCCCTCGAAGGCAACCCTACGCGCTCAAGCAGCGAGACGATCTTTTCGTCCTGCTCCCTGCGTCTCGTCTTGGCGCGATACGGAGGGAACGCCTCCCTTATCTGGTCGCCGATCCGCATCACGGGATTCAGCGTTTCCGTAGGAAGCTGGAACACGTACGAAACGCGAACGTTCTGCGACCCCTCGCTGCCGGGAAGCGCCGATGCGAACTTGATTTCACCTGAAACATGCGCCCGGTCGGTCGGTGGAAGCCCGGTGAGGGCAAGGGACGTGAGCGACTTGCCGCAGCCCGACTCGCCTACTACCGCGACCCTCCCATGCACGGGAACGGCAAACGACACGTTCCTCACGGGAACGTATTCGCGGCCGTCGCGCATGAATGCGATGCGCAGTCCGGAAACCTCGAGAAGCGGCTTTTCACTCATTGGACTCGTCTCCGGCTAGGACTTCCGCCCTACAAGCCTTTCGGCAAGCGACTTCAGGAACGACGTGTCGCCGGGAAGCGACGCGAGCGCCGCTATGGCAGCGCCCGTCGCCTCGCGCACGAGGGCTTCTGTCTTCTCCTTCGGGAACGGCGAGTCGCCGTCAAGCAGATCGTCCTCGTACTGGAACGCGAGTCCCAGATTCAGCGCGAACTTCCCAAGCGCAACGACGTCTGCTTCGCTTCCGCCTCCGGCATATCCGCCCATCGTGGCCGCGGCGATGAAGAGGTCCGCCGTCTTGTGCGTGTAGATGAAATCCACATCGTCCGTTCCGCGTTCCCCGCTCGCCGCAACATCCTCCACCTGGCCGCGCACAACGCCCACGCCGGCCTTGCCGAGCGCCGCCACAATTTCGCCTGCGTTCCTCGGCGCCTTTGCCGCCGCCCAGAAGGCAAGCGCCTGGAGCGCGTCGCCCGCAAGCGTCGCGTTCGCCTCGCCGAACTTCGCCCACACGGACGGTTTTCCGCGCCGCTCCGTGTCGTTGTCCATAGAGGGAAGGTCGTCGTGGACCAGCGTGTAGTTGTGGAGAAGCTCGATTGCGGCGGCCGGATAGCGCGCATCCTCGGCCCGGCCTCCAACGGCGACGGCAGAGGCGAGGCACACGAGCGGACGTATCCGCTTGCCTCCCGTGCCCACGGCGTAGCGCATCGCCTCGTGGAGGACGGACGGCCGTTCGTCCGCGCGGGGCATCACCTCGTCAAGCGTCTTCTCCGTCAGATTCAAAAGCGACTGAACGTCCATAGCGATTCCTTTCAGCGCAACGCCACTAGCAAACCAATTGTCCGTAAAGCGTCTGCGCGGCAGCTCGCTCGATGCGAACCTTCACGACGTCTCCTGCACGGACAGAACCGGGATTGTCGAAAATGACGATCCTGTTGCCGCTGTCGCGCCCGCTCCAGCGCGCCTCGTTCCTCAGCGACGGCCCTTCCGCGAGAACCTCGCGCACAGTCCCGACGAGCCGTCCGTTGCGGGCGAGCCCGCGCGCATCCTGGTCGGCGAGAAGCACCTGGTCGCGCCGCTCCTTCTCAGAGGTCGGCACATCGTCTGGAAGCGCTGCGGCCCTTGTGCCGGGACGCGGCGAATACTTGAACACGAAGGCGTTCTCGTATCCCGCCTCTTCCATAAGAGAGCGGGTCTCCTCGAAATCCTCGGCAGTCTCGCCCGGGTATCCGACGATCACGTCCGTCGTAAGCGAGAACTCGGGGTCGAAGTCGCGCAGCTTCTTCACGGCGGCAAGGTACTCGGCGCGCGTGTAGTGGCGCCCCATGAGGCCAAGTATCCTGTCCGACCCGCTCTGCACCGGGAGGTGGAGATGGCGGCACACCTGCGGGAACGAGCGGTACGCGCGCACGAGCTCGTCCGTGCAGCCCTTCGGGTGCGCGCTCGTGAAGCGTATGCGCTCAAGCCCGGGGATGGACGCGAGCGCCTCGAGAAGCCGCGGGAAAGGCTCCGTGTATCCGCCGGGGGACGGAGCGTCCGATTCGTCCCACGCCTTGTTGCGCACGCCGTAGCGCAGGACGCTCTGCCCGAGGAGGCACACCTCCTTCACGCCGCGCTCCGCGAGCGACCGCACTTCCGCCACCACCTCGCGCGCCGGCCGCGAATACTCGTGCCCGCGCACGTCAGGCACTATGCAGTAGCTGCAGCGGTTGTCGCACCCAAGGAGAATCGTCACGTACGCCTGGAAAGACTGGCCCGAAGGCGCATCGGAATGCACGCCGAGCCCTTCTGGGACCTCGTCGTCGCCGGCAAGCTCGAGCAACTCGCTCTCGCCGGCGAGACAGCGTTCAACGAGGCGCGGTATCATCCAGAACTTCCGCGGGCCTGCGGCGAAGTCGAGTCCGGGGACCTTCTCGAACACCTCCGCGCCGAGGCGCTTCACCGCGCAGCCCATGAGCCCCACAAGCTTTAGCTTGCTCGCCTTCCCAGCGGCGATCTTCGCCTGGGCGCTTCTGCCGCGGCCGAGACGCTCCGCCGTCAGGTAGCCCGTCTTTCCGATCGCCTTCTGCTCGGCCTTGTCGCGGACCGTGCAGGAGTTTACGATGACGAGCTCCGCGTCCTCCTCGCTGCCGCATCGTTCATGGCCGGCGGCCTCGAGCATCGCCGCGACAGCCTCGCTGTCGCGCACGTTCATCTGGCATCCGTATGTGCGAATGAAGAATCTCAACCCCATAATATCAAGCCCAAACCCACTTCCGTGGCCTCGCGTCCCCAATGTTTTCCCTGTCTCTATGGTCTTCGGCGTCCATGCGCAGTATTATACCGCATAGTTTGCCCTCGCGCAACCGCATTAGCTCGCCGCTTCGCGCTCCGGTTGCGGTGTGCTGTGTTTTGGGCCCCTTTTTTCTACGGCTTCGGCGGAAGGCCGTTGCAAATGACAAGCCGCATATGATGTAGCGGCGGCGTCTCGCAGTCGCTGCAATGGCGGGGACGCCATTGCTA
>CAMORM010000028.1 GCA_946623785.1 uncultured Verrucomicrobiota bacterium | reverse complement strand
TCGGAGTTAGCTGAGAAGGAAGCGCGCAAGAGGCAGAGAGAGCGGCAATCCATCTTGCCTCGCCAGAACCTGAAAAATGGGTAAACTCCAGTCGGAAAAACCGCATTGCGCGGTTTCAGCCGTTTGTGGTATTATATTGCCATCCCATGATGGAGGTGTCGAGAGGAGCGGCAAGATGAAGAAGGAACTGATTTCGATGATGCTTGCGGCGGGCGCTGCGCTCGGCGCGTGGGCGGACACATGGACCGATCCAGATACGGGCTATACGTGGACATACGAAGTTTATGGTGAAGAGGCGTCTATAGAAAACGGCTGTTCGTGTGTGGTTGATCCGGTTCCATCTGGTGCAATTGTCGTTCCTTCTACATTGGGCGGATGCCCTGTTACGAGTATCGGCGATTATGCATTCAACTGTTGCAGCTGTTTGACAGACGTTACGTTGCCTGACAATCTGACGACAATAGGGTGGGGTGCTTTTGAGCGATGCGATAGTCTTAAGCGCATTGAGATACCAGACGGCGTTACCGATATTGACGGGAGCGCATTTTGGGGTTGCGAGGGATTGACGAGTGTTTCGCTGCCGGAAAGCATAACGAATATCGGGTATCACGCATTTGGTAGTTGTACTAATCTGACAAGTGTGGTGATACCCTCAAAGGTGGAAACATTGTGGTCTACCTTTGAAGGCTGCTCAAATTTAAAAGAGGTGACCCTAGGGGCGAGCGTGTCAGATTTTGGGTACTACTGGCATAGTAGTGCGTTCTCTGGATGCACGTCGTTAACCAAGATAGAGATAGTCCCGGAGAATCAGAATTTCAGTTTCGCCGGCGGACTCTTACTTGCGCATGATGGCAAGGAAGTCGTATATGTTCCGGAGGGGCGTGATTACGTGTTCATTCCGGAAAGTGTTGAGAAGATTCCGTATTACGCATTCTACAGCTGTCCCAAACTCGCACGAGCCACTGACAAGTATGGCATCGAGTCTATCGATGGATGGATTGTCGGATGCGACGACGAGAAATTGCCAAAGCAACTGGTCCTAAATGGATATCGCGGAATAGCGGGTGATGCTTTTTGTGAATGTGGGGAACTCGTTAGTGTCGTATTTGGAGAAGGGATGACGGCGATCGGCAACAATTCTTTTTCATGGTGCGTCAATCTGAACAGCATTTCAATTCCTGCAAGCATGAGAAAGATTGACCCTGAAGCATTTAGATGCTGCGTCGGACTGAAGAGCATTTCGGTGGCAAAGGAGAATCATAACTACAAGTTCGAGAGTAATCTATTGCTTTCAAAGGATGATTCAGAGCTTATCGCCGTATCACGCAACGCGACAACTGCAATTATTCCCGAGGGCGTGAGATATATTCCGGACGGATTCTTCGCAGGGTGTCTGAAATTAACAAGCGTGGCGATTCCAGCGACCGTAGTGGACATGTGCGGCGGTGAAACGCTATTCTATTATTCGGAGGATGAAGATGTTGATGTTCACTATTGGGCATGTCCCGCGCTCAAGTCCATTACCGTGGCCGCCGGCAATCCCGTTTTCAAGTCAGAGAACGGATTGCTCCTTTGGTGTGATTCCGAGGAGGAATGGGGGCTTGTGGCCGTTCCGCAGTCCCTCACCAAAATTGCTGTGCCGGAAGGGGTGTCATGGATTAGGGATTACGCCTTTGACGGATGTGATAAACTCTCTTCTATATATTTCCCTTCGAGTTTCCCTTCGAGCGAGGGCATTGACTTCGGTGATGATTTCTACAGATTGCCAAATCTTGCCTCGATATCCATTTCCGAGGATAATCCATGGTTTTCGGTTGCAAATGGATTGCTCCTCACAAAAGATGGCACGCGAATCCGGGGAGTCCCTCGTGGCGTGACGAAAGTCGCATTGCCTGCGAGTGTTGCTGATTCGGGCGAGGGTTGTTTCGACGACTGCAATAAATTGAAATCGATAGCTGTAGAGCCGGGCAACAAGTGGTTCTCTTCAATCGGCGGTATGCTTGTCGATTCAGACGGCGAACTTGTCGAAGTCCCGCGCGGGCTTGCCGGACAAACATCGATCAAAATACCTGCAGGGGTAAGGCGTATAGGAAGTGATGCATTCTGGGAGTTCGAGAAATTGACATCGATTGACATCCCGGAAGGGGTTGAGGAGATTGGAAATTGTGCATTTTACGGTTGCACGTCTCTTTCAAACGTTAAGTTGCCGAGCACACTGAAGGTAATAGGCGGTTATGCTTTTCGTGGCTGTCCTATCAAGTCGATTTTGCTTCCTGTTGGATTGGAAGAAATAGGCCGCGGTGCGTTTGATGCCTTGGCGGAGTTCGACACAATGACAGTCCCTGGCCTGCGACTGGTCGATGGATGGGTGTTTGGCCTGTCCGAAACATTTGAGATGGATTACGCCGATCCGGAAGCATATCTGAATGACGCACTAAACTCCTCGCGAATAAAAGGCATTGCTGGTGGCGCGTTCGATAATTGCAACGGGTTTTTGCGGAAACTAAAGCTGCCGACCTGTGTGAAAAGAATTTCATGCTGGATGTTTGGAAACTGCGGGCTACCTGAAAGCATTGAACTTCCAGATGGTTTGACAAGCATCGGAAAATCTGCCTTTGTTAACTGCCACCTGTCGAGCGTGGCAATTCCTGGAAGTGTAAAGCATATCGGCACTGATGCTTTTGGGAGGGAAGAAGTTCTTGACAAGGAAACGATTCCCGGGTTGGCCCTAGTCGATGGATGGGTCATTCGCTCTTATGGTACTAATGCGATTGTCGGTGATGACGAGTCTTTCAATGGCGAACTGACGCTATCTGGCGAGGACGGAATTCGCGGAATTGCGGACAAGGCATTTTATGCTACAAGTTGGGGGTGTTCGGTTGAATACAGCGGATTGTCCGGCGTGTCGAATCTCGTTATCGGAGCTGGCATAGTATCCATCGGTGAACAAGCATTCGCTTATAATGTCGATTTGACTAATGTTACGATTGCGGCATCCGTGGAGTTTGTAGGGAAAAGGGCCTTTAATGATTGCGAAAATCTGCGTGCCGCGTATTTGCCGCTTTCGCTTTACGGGAAAGTGCCAAGAGATGCGTTCCCAGCAAAAACAACTATTTCTTATTGCATGGATGATGGAACGGTGATGCCTGAACTTGCAATAGAGGCGGAGCCCGAGTATGTAACGGATGCTGACGGCTCGCTGAATCTCGTCTTGCCTGTGGTTTCGCTGGCGACGCCTGCCGTGACCGTATCGAAACTCCCTTCGGGTCTCAAGTTTGATCCGAATACTATGACGATAAGTGGTAAGTTGCCGAAGCCTGGCGTATATTCGGTGACGGTGAGCGCGACGAACGCGACGGTGAAGAAGCCGGTGACGGCGGAGTTCGAGATCGTAGTGCCGAACTTGGCGAGCGAGAAACTGCCGGGACTTGAGCAGGACAATGATGCGTACGGCGTTGTGATGTGCGGCGTCGCGCTTCCGATGGACCTCATCGACTGCACTCCCGAGGACGGGTGGACGGTGAAGGTCGCGGGGCTCCCGGCGGGGCTTAAGTTCACGGCGAAGGACATAGTCGATTCAAAGACGAAGAAAGTGACCGTTCCCGCGAACACAATCTATGGCGTGCCAACAAAGGCAGGCACGTACACGGTGACATTTACGGCAACGAAGGGCAAGGAGAAGCAGGTCGCGACGATTACGTTGAACGTAGAGGAGTTGCCGACATGGGCGCAGGGAACGTTCACGGGATATGTTGCTGGCGATGACGGCGAATACGGCTCTGCCACGATGACGGTCGCAGCGAACGGGAAGATCAGCGGGAAGATAGCGCTCGACGGCACGAACTGGACGTTCAGCGCGGCGTCGTTTAGCCGTGTAGAACATGTAGAACGTGTAGAAGGGGGTGTTGCAACGAATTTTGTCGTTGAGGCGGTCGCGAAGGCTGGTAAGGTTGAGCGGAAGGTTGCGTTGAAGGTGAGCGGTCACGCGGGACGCGTGACCCTACCGGGCGGCGGTTTCATCGAAACCGCCCTACCGAATGCGGTGGCAAGGGGGACGTTCGGCGAGGGCGAGGTGAAGATGTGGCGCGGCATGTGGAAGGACAAGGCGACTGCTGCCGCGGCAAAGGCGGCGATTGAGAAGTTCATGGGCGTGTACACGGTGTCGGTTGCGGACGGCGGGGATTACGGAAGCGGCTATCTGTCGCTTACCGTTGGCAAGGACGGCAACGTGAAGGCTACGGGCAAGCTCGCGGACGGCACAAGCGTGAGCGCGACTTCGCCGCTGATGTACGACGAAGACGCCGGGTGGCTAGTCATGCTGTACGCGGCTCCGTCCGCATACAAGGGCGGCGCATTCGCCGCCGCGGTTGGGTTTGATGCGGACGGTGCAGCGGTCGCTGGTCGGCCGCCCTACCGGCTGACACCTGTTCTCTTTGCGCCGCAGTGGTCGAGCAGGAATGTGCAGGCTACTGGCGAGTACGGCGATGGTTTTGAACGCGATGTTGATCTGGCTGGCGCGTACTACGACAAGCTTGACACGCTCCGAGAATACTACGAGTCGGTGCGCGTTGGGTTGGACGGCGCGCCGGAGCTGGGCTTCACCTTCAAGGGGACGTACTTTAACGAACTTGGGAAGAAGGTGACAGTGAACTCTGCCTCTACGGCGTCGGCTGTCGACACGATGTGGCAGGACGGTCTCATGGCGGCGGTGAACGAGAAGGGCGCGATAGTGGTCGAGAAGGCGACGAAGCCAGTTCAGGACAAGGAGACGAAGGAATGGTTGTACTACGGGGCGAACGACGGTGCGCTTACGCTCTCGTTCACGCAGGCGACGGGCATCTTCAAGGGATCGTACACGTTCTGGTACGACTACGAGTCGGCTTATGATGACACGACAGGGAAGTCGACAATGGCCCACACCTTCAAGAAGGTGAGCTTCGAGGGCATCTTAGTGCAGGGCGAGTCGCCTAAGATGGACGGCTTCTACCTCTGGGACGCGACGGGCGCGTACGAGGACGCGAAGACCGGCAAGGCGAAGTCGTACAAGTACAAGCAGTCGTTCCCCGTTTCCCTCAGGTAAGCCGTTTTCCCTCCGCGTCGCATCGCGACTCTGGGCTGGTGGCAAGAAGTGGCGAGCCAAAACCACGGCGGTTTGGTATAATACAGGCGCGTGAAAAATATTGTCATAGGAAGTCGCTCGAGCGCGCTTGCAAGAGTCCAGGCGGAAATCGCCAGGTCTTTGCTTGCCGATGGAACTGGCCTGAAGTTCTCGCTTCGCTGGATTGAATCGCCTGGCGATCGCGATCTCGCTACGCCCATAGAGCGTGCCGCGCCGGACTTCTTCACGCGCGACCTCGACGATGCGGTGCGCTCCGGCGCGATCGCCTGCGCCGTTCATTCCGCCAAGGACCTTCCGAACCCGATGCCCGACGACATCGACTGGTTCTGGCTCCCCGCTGCATCGGAGGACCCTCGCGACTGCTGGGTCACGGCGAAGGGCGTCGCTTCGCTCGGGCGTTCGCCCCGCATAGGCGTTTCGTCCGCCCGCCGCTCCGCCTTCGCGAAGGAGAAATTTCCGAAGGCGAAGCTCCTTCCGGTACGAGGTGCAATCGACTCGCGTATCGAGCAGTTGAGGCGCGGCGACTTCGATGCGCTCCTAATGGCGATGGCCGGTCTTTCGCGGTTGTATCCGGGCGGAGTTCCCGGCGTTGCCGTAGAGCCGATTCCGATCAGCGAGCTTGCGCCGCCGCCCGGACAGGGCGTTCTCGCCGTGACTTTCCTGAAGGGCGACAAGGCCATGCAGGAAGTGCGCCGCGCTTTCGTGAAGGCGGTGCGCTTCGTTTCCGGCGGAGTCGGCGATCCGGGGCTACTCACTGTGCGCGGCAGGGAGGACATCGAAAACGCCGACATTGTGCTTTACGACGACTTGATCGGCGGTGGGATGCGGCGCGACGGCGAGACGCCGTCGCTACATCAGGATGGCGGGAAGTGGCACTATGTTGGCAAGCGAGCGGGATGCCATTCGATGGGCCAGGCGGAGATCACGCGCCTCTTGTGCGACAGCGCGCGCCGCGGAGCGCGTGTGGTGCGCCTCAAGGGCGGCGACGCCGGGCTGTTCGGACGCCTCGCCGAGGAGACGGACGCGCTCGCGTCGCTCGGCATCCCGTTTGTTGTGCGTCCCGGAGTTTCCGCACTCACCGCCGCAGCCACGCCGAGCGGAATGCTGCTTACGCGCCGTGGCGAGTCGCGTCGCTTCGAGGTCTGCACGCCGCGCGAAGGAAAGGGCGGCGAAAAGGGCGACGCGCGAAACCTCGTGATGTTCATGGCGACTGGAGTCTTTGCGGAAGAGGCGAAGAAGCTTGTGCGCGAAGGATGGCCGAAGGACACGCCGTTCGCGATTGTTCGCGACGCATGCGGACCTCGCGAAACAATTGAGCGCGGGACGATTGGAGACGTTCGGAGCGATGTTCGGCGGCTTGAGGACAAGCCGCCCTACCAATCCGGGAATGGCGTTGGCGTCAGCTCGGCGGAACTTCCGGGGCTGGTCGTCGTAGGGCCTGCGGCGGCGCATGCGTTCCCCGGGTCGCCGCGAGTCCTCCTTACTTGCAGCGAGGCGGTGATGCCGCGCGCGCGCCTTCACTTCGAGGACATGGGGCGCAGGGTGGTCGAGTGGCCGATGATCGAGCTCAAGGCGCGTCGTGCGTATGATGCGGAGTATGTCTCGGGATTCGACTACATTGTCTTCACATCGCCTTCTTCTGTGCGGATATTCTTCGGCTCGTACAGCGGCGACCTGCGCGCGCTGCCGCGGTTTGTCACATGCGGCGCGGGAACGGACGCGGAGCTGCGGCGATTTGGTTTTGCATCCGACGTTATGCCGGCTGAGGATTTTTCGGCGAAGGGGTTGATTGCGGAGATAAATGCAATCAGGCAACGCAGCGACGGCGAGACGCCGCCGCTACATCAGCGAGGAGAGACGCCGCTGCATCAAAGCTGCGAGAGTCTCGCCGGCAAGAAGGTGCTTCGCCTCCGAAGCGCGCTTGCGGGGACTGCCGTTGCGCGCGCGCTGAGGCGCGCAGGCGCGACCGTTTCCGACGAAATCCTCTACGACAACGAGCCTGTGGAACGCGATGGCGATTTGCCTGGTTTCGACGAGGTGTTCTTCGCCTCGGCGAGCGGCGCGAAGGCGTTTCTGTCGCGGTACGGACGCAAGGCGGTCAAGGGCAAGAAAGTCTACGTAATGGGGGCTCCGACGGAATCGGCGCTTCCGAAAGGCAAGTATGCGCGTGTCAGGTGGTAGATGGCGCGGGAGGAATCTCGCCGCTCCGAAGACGGACGAAGTGCGGCCCACGCAGGACCGCGTGAGGGAGGCTTTGTTCTCGATGCTGCTGAACGAAATCCCGGGATGCAGCTTCCTCGACCTTTTCGCGGGGTCTGGGTCCGTGGGAATCGAGGCGCTTTCGCGCGGAGCCGCTAGGGCGACGTTCGTGGAGATGGCTCCGCGCCATCTCGCTGTGTTGGCGAAAAACCTCGAGCTTGTGCTGCCGGACGCGTCCGAGCGCGCGGCCTGCGCGGAGACGGTGCGAGCCGATGCGTATGCTTGGATAACCACGGCGGCAAGGGGCCGCAGGTTCGACGTAGCATACTGCGACCCGCCTTACGCGCTTGGAGCAGAGAAGGGGTACGGCGAGATGCTCAGGTCGCTTGCCGGGTGCGACGTCGTGAGGCCTGGCGGGCTTTTCGTCGCTGAAATGAAGTGCGAACAGACGCCCGACGAGACCGAAGGGTGGACGCTCTGCCGCGACCGCCGCTACGGGCAGACGCGCGTTGCGGTGTACCTGCGGAACGGGGAGGGCGAGTGACGCAATGAAGCGTGGCCTTTGGCAGAGACTCGGGCTTGGCGCGAAGCTGTGCGTGTTCGCTATCCTCGCGTACCTGGCCGTGGCGTTGTACGGCGAGGTGCAGTACAGGGTCGCGCGGTACAACGACGTCATCCCCGCGTACAACGTGGTGCGCGAGGGCTCGCGGTACCTTCCGCCGCTTTCGCCGCGGCCCGGGGGCGGGCGGTTCCTGCTTGGCACGGACAACCTCGGGCGCGACGTCGCGCTCAGGGTCGTGCAGGGCGCGCGCATAGCGTTCCACGTCGGCGTGATGACGTCGCTCATCGCGATTCCGCTTGGGGTAGTGCTGGGACTTCTCGGCGGATACTACGGCGGGAAGGTCGATTCCTTGGTTGTATGGCTTTGTGCAACCGTTGCCTCGATGCCTGGCCTTCTTTTCATCCTCGCGATATCGCTTGTCGTTGGCCAGGGGCTGATGGGCATATACCTCGGCATAGGCCTTACGACATGGGTCGGGGTATGCCGCACGATACGCGCCGAGGTGATAAAGCACCGCGACAGGACATACGTGCAGGCGGCTCGTTCGCTCGGATACTCGGACTCCAGGATCATGTTCAGGCACATCCTGCCGAACGTGGCGCACCTGATCCTCATCCAGTTCTCGATCCGCTTTCCGAGCGCGGTGTCGACGGAAGTGCTGATATCGTTCCTCGGGATCGGCGTGCAGGGCGAGCCGAGCTGGGGAGTCATGATCAACAACGCGCGCATGCGCCTGTGGCAGGGCGTCTGGTGGGAGATGACGGCCGTCACCGCGGCGATCTTCCTGCTGGTGCTGGTGTTCAACCATCTCGCCGACGCGCTGCGCGACGCGCTCGACCCGGCGCTGCGCTCAAGCTAGGAATCGGAAAGGAGCCACATGGACGGAAAAGACAGAGACGACTACGAGCTTCTCGACAGCGGCGACGGGCGGAAGCTGGAGCGCTTCGGGAAGGTTACGCTCGCGCGGCCGTGTTCGCAGGCGATGTGGCGTCCGCAGCTTCCGGAGTCGGAATGGAACCGCGCCTCGGCGAGCTTCGACCGCGAGGACGGAAACAGGTGGCACGGGAGGTCGCGCCTTCCGGAGTCGTGGAACATCACGGCTGCGGGGATCAAGTTCCGCCTCTCCGGTACGGACTTCGGCCATCTCGGCATTTTCCCCGAGCAGCGCGCGCAGTGGCGCTGGATACGCGCGCAGTGCGCTCTGCGCGGAAGCGCGGAGGGGTCGCGCTGCAGGGTGCTGAACCTCTTCGCGTACTCGGGCGGCAGCACGATGGCCGCGGCGCTCGGCGGCGCGGAGGTCTGCCATCTCGACGCCTCGCGCGGGATGGTGCAGTGGGCGCGCGAGAACGCGGCGCTCAACGCCCTTGCGGACCATCCGATCCGCTGGATAACGGACGACGCTCACAAGTTCCTCGCGCGCGAGGCTCGGCGCGGCCGCGAATACGACGCGGTGATATTCGACCCGCCGACTTTCGGACGCGGCGCGAACGGCGAGACGTACAAGATAGAGCGCGACCTCAAGGAGACCATCTCGCTCGTGAAGGGAGTCCTTTCGAAGAAGCCGGCGTTCGTGCTCTTCTCTTCGCACACGCCGGGGCTTTCGCCTGTCGTTGCGGAGCACATCATGGAGCAGTCGTTCCCGTCGGCAACTTCGGTTGAGTCGGGCGAGATGCTGCTTGAAGGGGCGGAGGGCGTTTTTGCCTGCCCGTCGGGCGTCTATGCGCGCGCCGTCTGGCGCGGCTGACGATTGGGCGGCGGGCGTGGTTTTGGCAAGATGCGGCAGTGTGACATGCAAAAAGGAGGCAGAGTATGAGCGCGAAGAAACGCAGGAGCGACCAGCTGAGGAAGATCGAGTTCGTGAGGGGCTTCACGAAGCACGCGGCGGGAAGCGTGCTCGTGAAGTGGGGCGACACGTGGGTGCTGTGCACGGCGAGCGTGGAGGACAAGGTGCCGCCGTTCCTCAAGGGCACGGGACGCGGCTGGGTAACGGCCGAGTACTCGATGCTCCCTTCGTCGACAGGCGGCGGACGGAAGGAGCGCGACATCAAGAAGCTGAGGCAGGACGCGCGCTCCACTGAGATACAGCGCCTCGTGGGGCGTTCGCTCCGCGCCGCGGTAGACATGTCGAAGATCGGAGAGCGCCAGATCACCATCGACTGCGACGTGCTGCAGGCGGACGGGGGGACGCGGTGCGCCTCAATCACCGGCGGCATGGTGGCGCTCGAGGACGCAGTGGGGAAGCTTCTCGCCGACGGCACATTGTCCGAGAACCCGATAGTCCAGCGCGTCGCGGCGGTGTCGGTCGGAGTGTGCGACGGCACGCCGACGCTAGACCTCGACTATGCGCACGACTCGACGGCCGAGGTCGATCTGAACGTCGTGATGACCGACGACGGCCGCTACGTGGAGCTCCAGGGCACGGCGGAGCACAAGCCGTTCACGGAGGAATCGCTCGACGCGCTGCGCGCTCTAGCACGCAAGGGGCTCAGGAAGATTTTCTCCATCATGGGCAAGTAGCCCCATTTTTTCGTTCTTCAATCCGCCGTCGCTTTGGTATAATCGCGGGGCTTATGAAAACCAGGACATTCATCGACAGGGTCGAAGTTAGGGTGCGCTCCGGCAAGGGCGGCGACGGTGTGGCGACTTTCCGCCGCGAGGCGCTGGTGTCGGAAGGCGGTCCCGACGGGGGAGACGGCGGACGCGGAGGAGACGTCGTGCTCAAGGGTTCGATACACGTCAACTCGCTCATCGCGCTCTTCTTCGACCCGCATCTCTACGCGGAAAACGGCGTGAACGGCGGAAACCGCCGCTGCTTCGGGCGGCGCGGCAAGGACCTCGTCGTGCCCGTGCCGCTCGGCACGATAGTCACGGACGCGGACACAGGGCTTCTCGTGGCCGACATAACCGAGGCCGGGCAGACGGTCGTCGTGGCGAAGGGCGGTCCCGGAGGTTTCGGCAACTGCCACTTCAAGAGCTCCGTAAACCAGGTCCCGACCGAGCATACGCTCGGCGGCGAGCCGGAGGAGCGCAAGCTCGTCCTGGAGATCAAGACGATCGCGGACGCCGGCCTTCTCGGATTCCCGAACGCCGGAAAGTCGTCCATACTCTCGATGGTTTCCTCGGCGACGCCCAAGATCGCCTCCTATCCGTTCACTACGCTCAACCCGATCGTCGGGCAGATCGAGTACCGCGACTTCGCGCAGGTCACGATGGCGGACGTTCCCGGGATCATCGAAGGCGCCGCGCGGGGAGTGGGGCTTGGAATCGACTTCCTCCGCCATCTCGAGCGCGCGCGCGTGCTGGTGTACGTCATAGACATGGCCGGCACAGACAACCGCGAGCCGTGGAAGGACTATGAAATCCTCTCGAAGGAGATATCGGAGTACAACCAGGAGCTGGCGGAGCGTCCCTCGCTCGTTGTCGCGAACAAGATGGACGAAGAGGCGGCGGTGGAGAACCTCCCGCGGTTCGTCAAGGAGACGGGCGTGACGCCGATCCAGGTCAACTGCGTGGACGGAACGGGGCTTGACGTCCTCAAGGAGGAGCTCCGCAAGATCGTGAACCCGAAGCCGCGGAGCGGCTGGCACCATGGCGAGACAGACGACCATCCGCCGCTTTCCGAGATGCCGGACACAACGGGCGACGAGATTCCGGCCGAGGCGATGAAGTTCGCGACATTCCTGAAACTCGATCCTCCCAAGAAGAAATCTCACCCTTCGCGCGGCAATATTCACTGATTTTGCACATTATCCGCTTGCGCTTCGCGCAAAAAAATGCGATAATGCGCGCTTCATTACCGCAGAAAGGGTTCGTTTATGAAAGAGATTACAGGAAAGCTCTGCGCGACAGGGATGAAATTCGCGCTGGTTGCCAGCAGATTCAACAGCTTTTTGGTGGAGCAGCTGGTGAAGGGCGCCGAAGATGCGTTCGTGCGACTTGGCGGCAAGGCGGCCGATCTCACGCTCGTAAGGGTTCCCGGTGCGTACGAGTCGCCCGTCGTCGCGGCAAAACTCGCGACGAGCGGCAAGTTCGACGCGGTTGTGGTGCTAGGCGCGGTGATCCAGGGGGCGACCCCTCATGCGGCGCTCATCAACGAGACTACGGCGCGCGCGTTCTCGCAGCTCTCGCTCGACACCGGCACGCCCGTGCTGAACGGGATCGTCTCGGCTGACAACCTGGAGCAGGCCGTCGAGCGCTGCGGCACGAAGCAGGGCAACAAGGGTTTCGCGGCCGTCCAGGCCGCAATCGAGGCTGTGGACGTTCTCAGGCAGATCTGAGCGCGTCCATTTCCGTCTTCAAGTTACATCAACAACAAGGGGAAAAACAGTAGTTATGGCTAAGGAAGTGAAAAAGGTGGCGTTTCTCACGGCGGGCGGACTTGCTCCGTGCCTGTCGAGCTCGATCGGGTTCCTGATCGACGAATACACGAAGACGGCGCCCAAGGTCGAGATGATTGGATACGTAGACGGCTACATGGGCCTTCTCAAGGGCCAGTCGATCAAGGTCACGGACGAAGTCCGCAAGAACGCGCTCGTCCTCACGCGCCACGGCGGCTCGCCGATCGGCAACAGCCGCGTCAAGCTCACGAACGTTAAGGACTGCGTGAAGCGCGGCCTCGTGAAGGAAGGCGAGGATCCGCTCAAGGTTGCCGCGGACCAGCTCGTGAAGGACGGAGTGGACGTTCTCCACACGATAGGCGGCGACGACACGAACACCACGGCCGCCGACCTCGCGGCGTACCTCGCCACGAACAACTACCCGCTCATCGTGGTGGGTCTCCCGAAGACGATCGACAACGACGTCTATCCAATCAAGCAGTCCCTCGGCGCCTGGACGGCCGCCGAGGAGGGCGCGCGGTTCTTCCAGCACGTCGTCAAGGAGTGCACCGCAAACCCGCGTTCGCTCATCATCCACGAGGTGATGGGCCGCAACTGCGGCTGGCTCACGTTCGCGACAGCCATGGCGTATCGCAAGATGCTCAAGCGCACGAAGGTCCTCGACGCGTTCGGCCTCACGAAGAAGCGCCTCGACGTCCATGCCGTGTACGTCCCGGAGGCGAAGGTCGACCTCAAGGGCGAGGCAGCGCGCCTCAACAAGATCATGGACGAAGTCGGCTGCGTGAACATCTTCGTGTCCGAGGGCGCGTGCGTCGCCGAGATCATCGCAGAGATGAAGAGCCGCGGCGAGGAGGTTCCCGTTGACGCGTTCGGGCATCCGCGCCTCGACAAGGTCAACGTCGGCCAGTACTTCGCCAAGCAGTTCGGCTCGAAGCTCGGCGCCGAGAAGACGCAGGTCTTCAAGAGCGGCTACTTCGCCCGCGCGTCGGCGCCGAACAAGAAGGACCTCGCGCTCATACACGCGAGCTGCGCCAAGGCGGTTGAGTGCGCCCTTGCGGGAGTGAGCGGCGTGATCGGAAAGGACGAGGACAAGAGCGGCGAGCTCCGCGCGTGCGAGTTCACCCGCATCGCGGGCGGCAAGCCGTTCAACGTGCGCAAGGGCTCGTTCCGCAAGATGCTCGGTGAAATCGGGCAGCCGCATCCGCGCAAGAAGCGCACGGCGAAGAAGTAAGCCAGGCGAAACGGGAAAGGATCACAGGAAATGGCAGAAGAAAAGACTATCGTCCGCGCGGTCATCGTGGAATTCGACTTCGCGGCGTTCAACGGAGCGGAGACGCTCTTCGAGACGGCAAAGAAGGTCTTCGCGGCTCACGGCGTGGAGCTCACCGACAAGCTAGAGGCTCTCCACCTCGCCGGCGGAAGCTACCAGGGCGCGATCGCGGAGCTCTACTCCTCGATCGGCAAGAAGGGCGACGCCGCGAAGCTCGCGAAGGAGCTTGACGACGCGTTCAAGGCGGAGCTCGCCGCAAAGGTGCCCGCTGCAGTCGACGCGCAGTTCAAGGGCTTCGTGAAGGCCCTCGTCGACAAGGGAGTCAAGGTCATCGTCGACACCCGCTCGCCCGTAGAGGCGGTCTCCTCGGCGCTGTCCGAGTTCGGCGAAGCCGTCACGGTGTACGCCGAGCCCTCGCTCACATACGGCTCGCTCAAGTGGGACGCCTGGAAGCGCGCCTGCCGCGCGAACCAGGTGCATGAGGCGCTCACGGTTGCGGTCACCGGTTCGGGATTCGGCGTCCGCGCGGCGCTCGTGGCCGGCCTTCCGGCCGTCGCTGTCCAGTGCAAGCGCACGGCATACCAGGATTTCGGCGGAGCGGACGCAGTTGTCGAGAAGCTCGACGCCAAACTCGTGCCAGCGATCCTCAGGGCGCTGCACATCGCCTGACAGGACGGAAGCGGATGCCATGGAAGCTGAGCGGTCGGGAATCGAGCGCCTCCATTCGATAATGACGCGCCTGCGCGACCCCGAGAAGGGGTGCCCGTGGGACAGGGTGCAGACGCTCGAGACCCTCAAGCCCTGCGTGCTGGAGGAGACGTACGAGCTCCTTGCGGCGATGGACCATCCGGAGGACAGGGAGAACCACGTGGAGGAGCTTGGGGATGTGCTCCTCCAGGTGATGTTCCAGTGCGTGATGGCCGAGCAGGAGGGGCGGTTCTCGTTCGACGACGTGGCGAACGCCATCTCGGACAAGCTCGTCCGCCGCCATCCGCACGTGTTCGGCGACGTTGTTGCGAACAACCCGGACGCCGTCCTAAAGAACTGGGAGCAGATAAAGCAGCAGGAGCACAAGAAGGAAAAGCGCCACTCGGCGCTTGACGGCGTGCCGTCGACCCTTCCCGCGCTCCTGAAGGCGCAGCGCACGCAGGAGAAGGCGGCGCGCGTCGGGTTCGACTGGAAGGACGCGTCGGGTCCGCTCGAGAAGATACGCGAGGAGCTTGGCGAGCTCGAGGAGGCCGTGGGCAAGTCGTCCGACACCTCCACCGACGTCCACGTCAAGGAAGAGCTCGGCGACCTTCTGTTCGCCGTGGCCAACCTGGCGCGCCACCTGAAGGCCGACTCCGAGTCGGCGCTCGAGCTCGCCACATCGAAGTTTTCCCGCAGGTTCCGTGCGGTGGAGCAGGCGGTGAAGGAAAGCGGCAAGACGTGCAAGGAGCTCACGCTGGAGGAGCTCGACGCGATCTGGGACCGCGTGAAAAGCGGAGAGTGAGGCAGGGACATGTTCGAAACATCTGAACTTTCGGCCACGCTGCGGATGATCTCGGAAGAGCATCTCGACATGCGCACCGTGACAATCGGCATCAACCTCAACGACTGCGCGAACCGCAACGGAGCCGCGATGTGCCGCGCAGTGTACAAGAAGATCACGAGCACCGCGAAGGACCTCGTGAAGACGGCGAACGCGATCGGCTCGCGCTACGGCGTGGAGATCGTCAACAAGCGCATCGCGATCTCGCCGGCGTCGCAGCTCCTGGAGGGGCACGGCGTCAAGACGGCCGTCGCCCTCGCGAAGGCGCTAGACAGCGCGGCCGCGAGGGTCGGAGTGAACCTTCTCGGCGGCTATACCGCCCTCGTGCAGAAGGGCTTCACCGGCGGCGAGCGCACGCTCATCGACTCGCTCCCCAAGGCGCTTTCCGAGACGAGCCGCGTGTGCGCCTCGGTCAACATCGGCTCCACCAAGGCCGGCATAAACGCCGATGCCGTCTACCTCGCCGCGAAGCAGGTTGTCGCGATCGCGAAGGCCACGCGCGCGCAGCGCGGCTTCGGGGCGGCGAAGCTCGTGATTTTCGCGAACCAGCCCGAGGACAACCCGTTCATGGCCGGCGCGCTCCTCGGCCCGGGCGAGCCGGAGTGCGTGATCAACGTAGGCGTTTCGGGCCCAGGAGTGGTGAAGCGCGCCATAGACCGCCTGCTCCAGCGCAAGTCGAACCCCCGGCTCGACGAGATCGCCGAGGAGGCGAAGCATACGGCGTACCGCGTGACGCGCGTCGGCGAACTCATCGGGCACGAAGTCGCCGCGGCGCTCGGAATCCGCTTCGGGATCGTAGACCTCGCGCTTGCGCCGACTCCCGCCGTGGGCGATTCGGTCGGGGAGATATACCAGTCGATGGGCATCACGAAGATTGGCGCGCCCGGCACCACGGCGGCCGTGATGATGCTCAACGACGCAGTCAAGAAGGGCGGCAGCTTCGCGTCTTCCGCCGTCGGCGGCCTTTCAGGCGCGTTCATCCCGGTGATGGAGGACCATGCGCTTTCCGCCGCCGTGAGGAAGCGCACGCTCACGCTCGAGAAGCTCGAGGCGATGACGGCCGTGTGCTCGGTTGGCCTCGACATGATCCTGCTCCCGGGCGACACGACTCCCGAGACCCTCGCCGGCATCATCCTCGACGAAGCCGCAATCGGCGTGACGAACCGCAAGACCACGGCTGTCCGCATAATCCCGGTTCCCGGTGCGAAGAAGGGCGACTACGTGGACTTCGGCGGGCTTTTCGGAGCCGGCACAGTCACCGCTCCGGCGTGTCCGTCCGGAAACGAGGCGTTTGTCCGCCGCGGCGGGCGAATCCCGGCGCCGATAAACTCTCTCACGAACTGACGGCCCAGGGGCGGGACGCGGCACAGGAGACGACGAATGAGAAAGCATACGATACCGACAGGCCCGTTTGCCGCCAACTGCACCGTGCTTTGGAAGGACGGCTCCGGCGAGTGCTGGATAGTCGACCCCGGCGAGGATGCCGCGGAGATAGCCGCGTTCATGAAGGAGCATTCGCTCAGGCCCGCGCTCATCGCGCTCACGCACGGCCACTTCGACCACATCAACGGCGTGCCGGGGCTCCTTGAGCGGTATCCCGGGCTGCCCGTCCACATCGGGCCGGGTGATGTCCCATACGTGGGCAACAGGATGAACGCTTGGCCGCCTGACTACGAGCCGATCGACCGCCCCGCGACGCTAGTGGGCGACCTTTCCGAAGGTGCCACCCTTTCTGCCGCCGGGCTTTCCGCGAAGGTCCTTTCGACGCCCGGCCACACTCCAGGCAGCGTATGCCTGCTCTTCGAGGACGAAGACGGAAGCCTTCTCGTCTCAGGCGACACGCTTTTCGCCGGCTCGTGCGGGCGCACCGACTTCCCGGGCGGAAGCATGGAGCAGATGAAGGCCTCGCTCGCGCGGCTCGCGAAGCTCAAGCCCGCCACGGAGGTCCTGCCGGGGCACGGAAGCGCAACGACGATTTCGCGCGAAGTCGCGACAAACCCCTACATGGCCTGAGGCTATGGGCGAGCTCATACGCAATACGCGCGAACTTGCCGATGCCTGCGGGAAGGCTGCCGCAACCGGCGTTCTCGCCCTGGACACGGAGTTCATCTGGCGGCGCACCTACCGTCCGCACCTGTGCATCCTCCAGTTCGCCGGGGCCGACGGCGAGAGCTTTGCGGTCGACTGCCTTTCGGGACTCGACACCTCGCCGCTGGCGCATCTCGTGGAGGACCCCTCGATCGCAAAGGTCCTCCATGCCGCGCAGCAGGACCTCGAGCACATACGCCACTTCACAGGGGCTTTCCCTCGGAACGTGTTCGACACGCAGGTCGCGGCTGCGTTCGCCGGGTTCAAGGCGAACGTCGGGCTCCAGAAGCTTCTTTTCGACGCCATCAACATCGGCCTCCCGAAAACCGAGACGCTCACAAACTGGATGCAGCGCCCGCTCACGTCAGAGCAGGTGGAGTACGCCCTTGACGACGTGCGCTTCCTGGGACGCCTTCGCGAGGACCTCCTGCGCCGCGCCGGGGAGCTCGGCACTCGCGCGTGGCTCGAGGAGGAGATGGCGTCGCTCGACGACCCCGGGCGGTACGACGACCCCGATCCGCGCGAGATGTGGCTCCGCGTGAAGACAGGGCACGTCTCGCTCGACAGGCGCGGTTTCGCCGTCCTGCGCGAGCTTGCGGCTGTGCGCGAGCGCAAGGCGCTCGAGTGGAACCTCCCGCGGGCCTGGCTCTCGGAGGACCTCTCGCTTGCAACCCTCGCGAACTACAACGGCCCCGTAGGGCGCATACGCTTCCGCCACCGGCTGCCGAACAACTGGATGCGCGACGCGCTCGCCTCAGAATATGCGGCCGCGCTCGAAAAGGCGGCAGCGCTGGACGAGTCCGAGTATCCCGCGAACCCCCACCCGCACTACATCTCCGAGGTGAAGGAGGCTGCCGACAAGGCGGCCGAGTGGCTGAAGGCGAAGGCGGAGGAGATTCACCTGGATCCGCTCGCGATAGCGAACCGCGCCATGGTCACTGCGTTCGTCGACAACGTGGACGACGACTCGAACCCGCTCGCCACTGGCTGGCGCTACGAGGCCGTGGGCCGCGAGATGGCCGATCTGTTCGGCGTGGACTGAACTTCCGCGATCTCGCCAGTGTGCGTTGGCGTATTGCCAACGGCCGGTTTTTATGGTATTATAAATAAAATCCAGGCCAAAAAAGGAACAAAAACCGCATGGCGAATGCTGACGACAAGGCAATAGAAGTTACAGGCGTGGTGGTGAAGATCCTCCCTGCCACGATGTACAAGGTCCGTCTTGAAAACGGACACGAGCTCTTGGCCCACATCTCGGGCAAGATGCGCAAGTTCTTCATCAAGATCGCCATCGGCGACAAGGTGACAGTCGAAATTTCCCCGTACGACCTGGGCAAGGGACGCATCACGTTCCGCCACAAGCCCGAGGGGACGCCTCCGCCTCCTGCCCGCTGACCGCAATCCGCGGACCGATAAGTGTCCCGCCATCTCCTTTCCCTGAACTCCGTTTCGCTCGCGTTCGGCGGTCCCGCCGTTCTCGATGACGTATCCCTTTCGCTCGAGTCAGGCGAGCGTGCCTGCATAACCGGCCGCAACGGCGAGGGCAAGTCGACTCTCCTGCGCGTCATCGCGGGAATGCTCGAGCCGGACTCCGGCGAAATTGTCCGTGCGCCTGGGCTCAAGACCGGGTTCCTCGAGCAGGATGTCCCGCATGACCGCCCTGGGACTGTCCGCGAGGTGTTCGAGGAGGACTCCGATTCCTCCGCAGACAACGGACGATACCTCACGCAGCTTGGCGTCGATCCTGACGCCGTGTTCAACTCCCTTTCCGGCGGCATGCGCAGAAGGGCGCTGCTTGCCAAGGTGCTCGCGTCGAAGCCCGACCTTGTGCTTCTCGACGAGCCCACGAACCACCTCGACATCGACTCGATCGAGTGGCTCGAGAACTTCATCCGCCGCCAGACGGAGACATCGTTCCTCTTCGTTACCCACGACCGCGCGTTCCTGAAGCGCGTGTCGAACCGCGTGTTCGACCTCGACCGGGGGCGTCTCGCCGGATGGAACTGCGACTACTCCACGTTCCTCAAGCGCAAGGAGGAGCTCCTTGCGGACGAAGAGGCGATGTGGGAGAAGAAGGCGAAGAAGCTCGCCGTGGAGGAGGCGTGGATTCGACGCGGCGTAAAGGCGCGCACCACGCGCAACCAGGGCAGGGTGGAGGCCCTGAGGAAGCTTAGGCTCGAGTTCGCGGCGCGCCGCGGGCACGCGGGCAAGACGAATCTCGCCGTGGACACTGCCGAGCAGTCGGGCGTGCGCGTAATCAAGGTGAAGAATCTTTCGTTCTCGTATCCTGGTTCCGGGCGCGACGTCATACGCGACTTCACGGCAGATGTCCTGCGCGGCGAGCGCATTGGCCTTGTTGGTTCCAACGGCGCGGGCAAGACAACTCTTCTCAATCTCCTCACCGAGCGCCTTGCGCCAACTTCGGGCAGCGTCGACATGGGGACGCGCGTGAAGCTCGCCTTCTTCGACCAGCTGCGCGCGCAGCTTTCGCCGGAGGCAACCGTCGCTGAGATCGTGGCGAAGGACCGCGATACCGTTACGGTCAACGGCGTTACGAAGCACGTGTTCGCGTATCTCGCCGACTTCCTCTTCACGCCCGAGCGCTCTCGCACACCGGTGAAGGCGCTTTCCGGCGGCGAGAAGGCGAGGCTGCTTCTTGCGCGGCTTT
>CAMORM010000027.1 GCA_946623785.1 uncultured Verrucomicrobiota bacterium | reverse complement strand
CTGCGTTCTCTGCGGCTAAAACTGTTTGACCCTGCATAAATATCTCGTTGCACCCCAACTAGATGGACGCAGGTGACTTAAGGTGCTCGGAGACGGTATGCAGCGCAAGGAAGAGCTTCTCTGGCATGCCGCAGCCAACCTCGCCGATCAGCCTGCGGGCAAGCGAAACGGGCTCCTTCTCAACGGGCACGCCCTCTTTAACGTATGCCGCGATGCGCTCTCCGTATAGCCTTACGCGCGATTCGCTGTAGCGGATCGCAGACGAAACGGCCTCGCGTCCGCGCACTATCGTCCCGATCCCGTCGTAGTCGTGTCCGCAAACAATGTTCTCGATCTGCTCACCGGCGAGCTTCGCTAGCGTCCTGCGGTATGCCGCGAGGTCGCGGTAGAACGCGATCCCCTGGCAAACAGTCCCGTTCGCCTGAAGCGAGTCTCCGGTGAACGCCGTTCCGGTCAGGGCGTCGAGCCACACAAGACAGTCGTCGTCGTGACCTGGCGCGTGGATCGCGCGGAAGCGGCCTTCGAGGAATTCGCCCTCCTTGAGTATGCGGTCAGGCTCGACGCCCTTCAGGTACGACTGCGGCGGAGGCGAGTTCTCGGGAAAGCGCGTGCGGACGCGGATCGCCACCTTCACCGGGTCGCGCAGAGCGTCGGCTGAATCTTCCAGAGTAGCCACCTTCACCCCATACCTTTCGTGGAGCGCGTAGTGTCCGCCGATGTGATCGCCGTGGACATGCGTGCAGAGGAGCCAGTCGATGTCCGAAGGCTTCATCCCCAGATCCGCGAGCGCGGGGACAAGGTACTTGTCTGGGTCGAGATGCGAAGAGTCAACGAGGAAGTTCTTTTCGCCGCGGATGAGCGAGATGCCCGTCCACACAGGCCCAAAAGGCACCTTCAGCAAATATGTACCGTGCAGGATCTCATCAAACGCAGGACGCTTGCGGAAGACGCAGCGCTTCGCGATGTCGAGGTATTCGGTGTTGTCCTTCGACGTGTCTGCATTCTCGATCACGAGCACGCGAGCATCGCGCGAGACGAAGATGTTGTGCCACGCGCCAGCTCGGACGTTGTAGACCTTGAGGGGGTCCATCTTAACGCGCTCCGCCTTTTCTCCCACGAGAAGCGTAGCCTCGCCCGCAAGGAGGACGAACGACTCGTCCGTAAGGAGATGTCGCTCGAGGTCCACTATGTTCGCCTCGTCGAAACGCGGTGCGTAGTTAAGCGCGGCCACCGTCCACTTGGCGCCGCTCACGAGGCGGCTGTAGTCTTCGCCCGCGTATTCTAAGATGTCGAGACCGTCCATGTCATGGACCTACCGCTTTGCGCCGACAAGCTTCCAGTCCTGCGCACCGACGGACTCCCCGGCGCACTCGAAGGGCTTGTTGGTGTAGTTCACGACGACCGATTCGCCGTTGGAATAGCCTGTGCGGCACACGCCTGGCGCGAGTTCCTCGTGCGACTCGATGAACTCGAGCTGGAGGTGCTTGAGCTTCTGGTAGACGTCGTAGCCCTGCTTGATCTTCGCCACCGAACGCTTCAGCTCTTCGTCAGTTGCGCAGCCGAGGTCCTCGTTTCCCATCCAGTTTTCGCCGACGGACAGGAACTTGGCGTAGAAGTAGAAGCACGGGCGCGTGGAGAACTCGACAGCCTTGAGCTGAGCGTAGCGGTCCTTGATGGTCACGTTCATCGTGGTAGTGAACGGGTTGTTCGCGATGATGCCATTGTAGACTGCCTGCCAGATCGGCACCACTCGCTTCGCGATGCCCTTTCCGGCCGCATGCGCGTCCTCGAACTTCTTCGGATCGCCGAAATGAGCGTAGAGCACGTAGTCCAAGTTGCCGGCGAAGTAGTCGTTGCTGCTCTCGCTCGCGAAGCCGCCGAGGTCGCGCTTCGAGATCGCAGCTGCAGCGCCCCAGAACTTCGCGCCGTCCGCTGGCGAGCAGGGATGGCGCGGGTCGTTGCAGGCGAGCGGCTCGCAGATCGTCACCACGTCGAAGTACCCGATGCCCTTGAACCCGAAGGCCGCCATGCGCGGGATGTCGCGCGAGGCGAACTTCTCGTAGGCACGCTGCGGGCACATGTGGTACGGGCGACCGCCGCCCCAGGTGACCTTTCCGTTGCGCGTCGGGAGCATGAAGCCGTTCTCGTCCTTCAGCGCCCACTCGCCGTCCCAGTCCTCGGAAATCGTGTAACCCTCGAAGAAGTTCCCGTGCGGCACGATGAGGTATCCCGCGTCCTTAGCGTAGCGGATGGCCTCCTTCAGCTTCGCGTCGCCGCCGAGCTTGGGCTCGGACGGGAACGCCTGCGGCCAGCGTCCGTCGTGCCCGCCGATGTTCCAGCCGACAAGGCAGAGCTCCGCGTCCCCGATTCCCTGTCGCTTCATCTCGTCGACGATGTCCTTCACGCGGTCGAACGTTATCATCGCCCTGACCTCGGGCTCGTTCTCTGGCGCCTGGTGGATAACCGGGCTCGGCACAGGCTTCCACGCCTGGCGGATGCGCACCTCGGGAGCGAGTATCGCCTTCTCGAGGACCTTGTTCTCGGCGAACCGCTCGCGGAAAGGCCTGACCTCGCCGCGGTCGATCTGGTACTTGCGGTATATCTTCGCGAGGTCGATGTAGGAGGTGCCGGCCGGACGCCTGTGGTACTCTATCACCAGGTCCTCGTACGGATTGCGGCAAAGGTTCTCCTCAATCGTCCCTCCAACGGCGTACTCGCCGTTCTTCGCCGAGACAGTCTCGCGCACGAAGTACTTCATCGAAGTGACGACAGCAAGCCACGCGCCGCGCGGATTCGACCAGCCGAACATCGGCATCGACATGCGCTCGGAACCGGCGAAGTAGCGTCCGTTGTCGCAGTCGTACTCTCCGTACACGCCGTAGGACGAGAACCAGAAGCCGCCTTCGCCCTTCTTCGCATGCGCGAAGTCCGGTATGATGTCAAGGCGCTTCGCCTTCATGGAGAGTATCTTTTCGCGGCTCAGCTCGAGCTTTACGCCGTCCTCGAACGGCACAAGCTCCTGAGTTTCCGTGACGACCTTGCCGTCCGGCATGGTCCAGTTCAGCGCCGCCGCCGCGGCGAATATCGCAACAATGTTCATCCTAGTTCTCCTTTAGCAGCCTGTTCGCCGGCGATTTTACCAAAAACCAGCGTTTCCGTGCCAGCATTTCCGCCGATTCTGTTGAATCCATGGATTCCGCCGACAACCTCTCCTGCCGCGAACAGGCCGGGGATTGGCGACCCGTCCGGCTTCAGCACGCGGCAGCGCGCGTCGATCACAAGCCCGCCAAGCGAAGTGTGCGGCGCAGGGGCTACGAGCATCGGCTCCTTGTGGATGTCGACTCCAGCCGCTGCGTAGCGACCCACGGTATCGGCGTATACTGAGTCGAGTATCTCGGCGGGAACGCCCGTCGCATCGAACCAGACACCGCCATCCACGCCGCGTCCAGCCTTGACCTCGGCGAATATCGCGCGCGATACTTCGTCCTTGTTCGCATGCTTGTCTCGAAGGAACTCCTCGCCGTCCTTGTTGCGAAACGTCGCGCCTTCGAACAGCATCGTCGTTATTACAGGTATGCACCTCAGCTGCTCGGGCGCAAGCGCCACGGTCGGCTCGTACTGCACGGCGTCCATGTCGCGCGTCGCAGCGCCTAGCTTGACCGCCATGTCTATTCCGTCGCCGCGCAGCTCAGGCGGATTGTCGGAGAACTCGTATTTCCCGCACCAGCCGCCCGTGGCGATGACGACGCTTCTGACTTCGCCCGCTGCGTCGACATCGCCTAGTTGAAAGTTGAAAGCTGAAAGTTGAGAGTTGAAGGAGAGAGCCGTTACCCGCCCCTTGATCAGCTGCACCTTGCCGTCGAGCTCGCGGCGGATCTTCGCAAGCGCCCATGCGCCGATCTTGTGGTCGATCGACACGCAGCGCGGCACGCTGCAGCCGAGCGGCTGGAGCAGCTTGTAGGATCCGTCTTGATTGCGGTCGAACGGAAACTCTTCCGCCAGCTTGACCGATTCGCGGCACAGCACTTCGACAAGCTCGCGTTCGCATCCGCCGCGCCCGCTTCTGAGCGTGTCCTCCATGAACAGATCCACGGAATCGTCCGCCCCTACCGGGACGTTGATCGCATGTATGTCAGGAGAGTTCCCCGCGCCGTTTGCGACAAGCGCAACGGAAGCTCCGGCCTTGACCGCCGCTTCGGCGGCCCGCCATCCGGCAAGCCCGCCGCCGATCACAAGAACGTCAACAGGAGGCATCAACTTGCCCTCTCCACTTTCGGCATAACTGTCCTCGTTTTTCA
Organism: uncultured Verrucomicrobiota bacterium; assembly: GCA_946623785.1. Lineage (GTDB taxonomy): Bacteria > Verrucomicrobiota > Kiritimatiellia > RFP12 > UBA1067 > CAMORM01. The sequence continues at coordinate 16,203 of CAMORM010000027.1, read as the reverse complement.
TCGCCACGATTCTAGCATAATCCATGCACCCCGAACAGCACCCCAGCGAATAGACAATCAAAACCAAAGCGAAACCGTCTGTTGCCGCCGCTATACCCGGGGCGATAACCTCGCAGGCGCAACCGGCTTTCCGCGGTGCCGTCCCAAAAGGTTCAAATCGCAATTCACCGATGCGCCTGTTTTTGGTATAATTTCGCGCATGGACATACAGGAAGAGATCGCTGGCCTGAAGAAGCGGCGCAACGCCGTAATCCTCGCGCACAACTACTGCCGCGGCGAAGTGCAGGACGTCGCGGACTACACGGGCGACTCGCTCGAGCTCGCCCGCAGGGCAACGCAGGTCGATGCGGACGTTATCCTCTTCTGCGGAGTTTACTTCATGGCGGAGACCGCAGCGATCCTGAACCCATCCCGCACCGTACTCATCCCCGACCCAACGGCTGGATGCCCGATGGCCGACATGATAAACGCCGAGCAGCTGCGCGCGATGAAGCGCGAGCACCCCGGCGCCGTGGCGGTATGCTACGTGAACTCCACAGCCGAGGTCAAGGCTGAATGCGACATCTGCGTGACGAGCGGGAACGCGGAGCGCGTCATGGCCACAATTCCGCGCGGCCGCGAGATACTATTCGTCCCCGACCAGCACCTCGGCGGGCACATCTCCGGACAGGAGGGACGCACCTACGTCCTCTGGCCGGGCTACTGCCCCACCCACGCGCGACTCACACCGAAGATGATTGCGGACGCGCGCGCGGCGCATCCCGGCGCGCCGGTGATGGTCCACCCGGAATGCGCGAAGGACGTGCGCGATGCGGCGGACGAGCGGCTTTCCACCGGCGGCATGTGCCGCTTCGCAAGGGAGTCCTCCGCGAAGTCGATCCTCGTGGGCACCGAAAAGGGAATACTCCACAGGCTCCGCAAGGAAAACCCGGACAAGGAGTTCTTCCCAGTGTCGGATTCGCTCGTGTGCCCGAACATGAAGAAGTCGACGCTCGAGAACGTGCGCGACGCGCTGCGCGACCTCAAGCACGTGGTGAAGGTGGATCCCGCAGTGGCGGAGCGGGCGAAACGAGCCATCGACGCCATGCTCGCCGTGAAGTGACGATTTTATAAAAACAACCACACAACAGGAGGAGACAAAATGCACAACTGGAAGTTCTTCAAGGCCGGACGCATCCCGCAGGTCAAGATAGAGTGCGGAGCAGACATAGAAAACCTCAAGGAACTCGACAGAAAGCTCTGGACCGTACTCTCATGCCCACTGAAGGGCCTCCGCTTCGACCAGCGCACACTCGAGTTCCTCGATTCCGACCACGACGGCCATGTGCGCGCCCCAGAAGTGATTGCGGCAGCGAACTGGCTCAAGGGCAAGGGAGTGGACCTCGACTCGCTCTTCAAAAAGGACGAAGCCGACATAAAGGCGCTTGAGGACGTTACCGCCCAGCAGGCCGCGCTCGACAAGGCCCCGCCCTCAAAGGAGGACCTCGCCGCCATGAAGGCGTGGGAGGAAGCGCCCTCCAAGGACGCCGCCATTCTCCCGTTCGGCGACAAGACGGCCGCCGCAAACGACGCGCTCGCGGCTGTTGAGCCAGTGATCGACGAGTTCTTCGCCGTTCCCGCCGACATGCCGCTCGTTACGGAAGAAGCCGACAAGGTCCTCCCTCTCAAGAAGAACCTCAACCCCAAGTGGGCCGCAGCAGTCGGCGCCTTCGCCGCCGTTGCGGTCGACCCCGGGACCGAATCGCTCTCCCGCGCCGACTGGGCCGCAGCAAAGGCGAAGCTCGCGCCCTACCGCGCATGGCTCGCCTCAAAGCCCGTGATGGCCGCTGACGCCAAGGCGAAGCTTGAGGAGCAGGAGAAGCTCCTCCGCCTCAAGCTCAACTTCGTGGAGTTCCTGCGCAACTTCGTGAACCAAGGCGGCCTCTACGACTACGGCTCGCTCGCGATTTACCAGACGGGCACGCTCTACATCGACGCGCGCGAAATGCCGCTCACGTTCCACGTGGACGACGCAGGAGCCCATTCGGCGCTCGCCGGCCGCAGCGAGTGCTACCTCCTCTACCTCAAGCTCACGCGCAACGGCGGAGCAGCTTCCCGCACCGTGTGCGCAGCGGTGACGACCGGCTTCGCCGGCTCTCTCTGGCCCGGCAAGAACGGCGTGTTCATCGACCGCGACGGACTCGACTGGGACGCGACCGTCACGAGCGTGGTCGAGAAGCAGATATCCCTCCGCGAGGCTTTCTGGGCTCCCTGGAAGAAGATATTCACCACCGTGGCCGAGCAGGCGAAGAAGTTCCTCGGCGCGAAGCAGGACGCCGCTGTCGCGAACGTCACCGCCAAGGCAAGCGCAGCCCCCGCGGCCGCTCCGGCCGACAAGGGTTCGAACGGAGCGGCCATCGCCTCCTCGATCGCCGCGATCGGAATCGGCGTCGGCATGCTCGGCACCGCCTGCGCCGCGCTCATCGGCCTCGTCGCGGGGCTCCCGCTCTGGAAGGTTGCGCTCGGGCTTCTCTGCGTGCTGCTGATCGTCTCGCTGCCAAGCGTGATCCTCACGTACTTCAAGCTCCGCAAGCGCGACATCGGCGCGATCCTCAACGCATGCGGCTGGGCCGTCAACCGTCCGCTCTACTTCTCAATGAAGCGCGCAAAGCTCTTCACGCACGAAGCGAAAATCCCGGCGAGCGCCAGCCTCGCCCGCGACCCGTACGCTGACGGCCATCCAGTGCGCAACTTCCTGATAGTCGTGCTCATCCTGCTCGCGATCGCCGCAGGCGCGCTCTGGTACTTCTGCCCCTGCCGCCGCGGGAAATGCAAGGCCGAGGCCGCTCCCGCCGCCGAAACGGCACCTGCCGCTCCCGCCGAAGCGCCAGCATCCCCAGCGGATGCCGCCCCAAAGGCCTGAATGGAAGGATCAATGGCAATGCCCTTCGACAAGTCCAAGCCACCGACGAACGGCGACTGCCAGGAACTCAACACCCGCTACGGGGCGCCCGGACGCATAGTCTTCCGCGCCTCCGACAGCGGGTATCCGGTAGTCGCGCTCGCCAACAAGTACGGCACCGCCGAAGTCTCCCTCTACGGCGGCAACGTGATCTCATACCGCCCTACAGGAAACCAGCCCGTTATATTCATGCCGGTACTCGCGCAGTTCCGTCCAGGATCCGAAGTCCACGGCGGAATACCGATCTGCTGGCCATGGTTCGGGAAATGCGGGGAACCCGGGTCGAAGTCGCACGGCATAGTGCGCCATTCGATAATGCGCGTGAAGTCGAGCGAGTATTCGGAGGAGACCACCGAGGTCACGCTGACGCTCAAGTCATCGCCCGAGACCAAGGCGCTCTGGCCTTACGACTTCGAGCTCGACTTCCGTGTCCAGCTCTCGATGAAGCTGAACCTCTACCTGACGACGAAGAACACTGGCGACGTGCCCTTCAAGTACACAGAGGGCTTCCACCCCTACTTCAAGGTCAAGGACAGGACCGCCGTGTCGGTATACGGCGTGGAGGGATGCGAATACGTAGACGCGCGCGACATGTCGAAGCACACGCAGTGCGGCGAACTGAAGGCGGACGTCGAGACCGACCACGTTTTCACGCTGAACAAGCACGAGTACGTGCTGATGGACCCCGGTCTGGACAGGGCCATCGCAATGGTCTCACGCGGAAACTCCAAGCTCGTGGTGTGGAACCCAGGGCCAGGGAACACGCTATCCGACCTCGCGCCAGACGACTGGCGCAAGTTCCTCTGCGTCGAACCCGCGACACTCTTCCGCGAAGACGGGATAGAGCTGAAGCCAGGCGAGACGCATGAGCTACTAGTGGCGATACAGTCAGTTCCGAACGACGGATCCGTCCACCCGCGCCACGAATAGACGCGCTCGCTCGTCACCACAACAGCCGACGAGCTACATGCGCGTGTAGCGTGGTCCGTCGCCTCCCTGCGGGAACGTCCACTCGATGTTGCGCATCGGGCACTTGATCGCGCACGTCTTGCAGTGCAGGCAGTTGGAGAAGTCGACTTCGAGCTTGCCTTCGTCGAGCCTGTAGACCTCCGCGGGGCAGAAGCGCGTGCACGGCGCGCGGAACTTCTCCATGCACTCCGCGCACTTCGCCCTGTCGCCGATCTTCAGGTGGCATGGCTGGTCCTCGTCGTGGATCGTGCCGCTCATGAAGACGTCCGTGAGCCTGTCCGGCGAGGTGGGCGAAGCGGGCGGATCGTCCTTTGCCTCGGCCTCGACCTTCGCCGCCGTGCAGGGACGCGTCTCCGCCGCGTCTCCCAATTCCAGCCCGCCCATGCGGAAAGGCGGAATCTTCCCGAAGGTCACCCACGCTAGCCCCGCGCTCGCCACGCCTATCGGCATCCATGTGGAGAACGGGGCGCGCACGTTGCGCACGCGCTTCATCTCCTTCCATCCGCTCGTCGCCTTCAGGAGCTCGAAGTAGCGCGCACCGACGTCTTCGCCGCCCTCGATTATCGCCTTCGCCGCCGCGGCGCCGCTCTGCATCGCGATGTGGATGCCCTTGATGCGCAGTGAATCGAGAAGCCCCGCGCCGTCGCCGACGATGAGAACACCAGGCGCGTATGGCTTCGGAACAGAATAGAACCCACCCTCCGGAATCACCTTTGCGCCGTAGGCCACGGACTTGCCGCCCGCGATGTGCTCCTGCACGGCCTTCGTCGCCTTGAACCTGCGGAAGAGCCGATGTATGTCAACCTCGCTCTTCCTGTAGTCCAGCGCGTACGCGTAGCCCACCATCACCTGGCTGTCCGACACGTGGTACACGAACCCGCCGCCGTACGTGCGCATGTCCGCCGGATACCCGAACGTGTGCATCACCGTTCCGCCGCTCCCCTCCTTCGCGGGGACCTCGACGAGCTCCTTCACGCCAAGTGCGTACGACTGCGGCCTGACGCCCTGGAGCCCCTTCGCCTTGATGAGCTTCTCGGTGAGGATTCCGCATCCGCCCTCCGCGAGCACGACATGCTTCGCGCGGATCTCCTCGGACGGCAGGTAGTTCGACTTCCTCGCGCCGTTCTTGTCTACGCCCTTCTCGCCAGTGCGCGCGCCAACAACGCGACCGTTCTCCTCGATCAGCTCGACGACCGCATAGCCGGTGCAGAGCTCCACACCCTCTGCGACGGCGATCTTCGCCATCGCCCCAACGACCTTCGTGAGCGATGCAACCGGATATCCCTTCGAGTGCATCATCGGCGGTACCCACGGGATCTTCATCGAGCAGTTCTTCGAGAGGATGGCCCTGAACGACTCCTTGTTCGCGTGCGCCTCAACGGGAAGCTTCGCAACCTCTTCGTCAGTGAGCACGCCCTTGAACCCGCTCGGGTCGATGATGCAACCGGAAAGCACATGACTTCCCGGGCTCTTGCCCTTGTCGAGCACAACTACGCGCCCCTTGAATCCTCCGCGCTTCAGCGCAATCGCCGCCGAAAGTCCGGCAGGCCCCGCGCCGACCACTAGCACATCAGTTTCAATCGCCATTTTCAAATTCTCCCTTGCAAATCCACGACTGCTCTCAAGCAACGGCCGCTCCGCCGCGTTCCTCCAGCGCCTTGATGAGCGCGTTTGCCGTCTCCATCGCGTCCCCTATGACGCCTAGGTCCGCCACGCCGAATATCGGCGCATTCGGATCGGTGTTTACCGCGATTATCGTGTCCGCGCCGCGTATGCCCTCCAGGTGCTGGATGGCGCCCGATATGCCGAAGCAGAGGTAGAGCTTCGGCGCTACGGTCTTGCCCGTCTGCCCCACCTGACGGTCCGCCTTGCACCAGCCCGCGTCCACGCATGCGCGCGAGCACGAGACCTCACCTCCGAGGAGCTTCGCGAGCCTGGCGAGAACCTGGAAGTTCTCCGGCTTCTTCATCCCGCGTCCGCCCGAGACAAGTATGTCGTGCGCCGACACGTCCACTGCGTCGGAATCGCGGCTCACGCCCTTCAGGCGCGTCTTGGGCGCAATGAGCTTCAGCGCCTCCGCTATGATCTCGCCGCTCGACGGGTCCTTGGACGGCGGAAGCTTCTTGAACACCTTCGGACGGACCGTCGCCATCTGGGGACGGTGGTTCGGCGTCATGATCGTCGCCATGATGTTTCCGCCGAACGCGGGACGCGTCTGGTGGAGCAGCATCTGCATCGCGCCGGTGTCCTTGTTCTTGGTGGACTCCACCTTGAGCATCGTGCAGTCCGCGGTGAGGCCCGTGCGCACCTTAACGGCAACGCGCGCGAAGAACGCGCGCCCGATCGCCGTGGCGCCTGCGAGTATGACCTCGGGCTTGTGCCTCTCGACGAGCTGAGCGACTGCGTCGACATAGACGTTCGCCTCGTAGTCCGCAAGTTCAGGCGCGTCAACGCAGTAGACGAGATCTGCACCTGCGGCAACGAGCGAGCGCTTGACTTCCTCGGAGAGGTTGTGCCCAAGCACGACCGCGGCGAGTCGGCATCCTTCCCCGCGCTGCGCCTTGAGCTCAATGCCCTTGGACAGAAGCTCGTACGCGACTTCAGCGACCGTACCGCCCGTCTGCTCCGCGAACACCCAGATGTCCTTGTAGTCCTCAAGGCCCTTCGTGCCGTTGACTTCGCGCTTCACCTCGGTGATGGCCTTGAACGGGCACGCCGAAACGCAAGCCGAGCAGGCCTTGCACGCGGCCGGGTCAACCTGCGCGAGGCGACCGAGCTTGTTCACGCCCGGCGCCTCCACCATCGAAAGCGCGCCGAAGCCGCATCCCTTCACGCACTTGCCGCAGCCAGCGCATTTCTTCTCGTCAATTATGATTGGTGCGTCTGCCATGATGTCTGTGATTTAGTTGTCGTTGTCCAATTTACGTGTGCCGCCGCGCGCTCACTTCGCCAGGATGCCCTTCTCCGAAAGCATCTCGAGAATGGCCTTCGCGGCATCGTCGCCTGACGCCGTGATCTTCTTTCCCCCGCCCTTCACAGGCGGAGGGAAGATTGTCACGACCTTCGTGGGCGATCCCTTGAGGCCTATCTGCCCAGGGTCGCAGCCGAGGGCCTTCTCGTCAAGGACGGCTATAGGAGCCTTTGCCGCGGTGAGCGTCCCGGCGAGCGGCGCGAAGCGCGGAACGCTCGCCTCCTTGAGGACGGTCACAACGGCGGGGAATTTCCCTGCGACCGTATGCTCGCCGTCGTCCATCACGGAGACAACCTCGAATCCGCCGTCCTTCACCTCGATCGACTTCGCGTATGTCACGAGCGTAGCATCCAGGAACTCGCTGACTCCCGGACCGACCTGCGCAGTGTCGCCGTCTATCGCCTGCTTGCCGAAGAGCACAAGGTCGGGAACGCCGCCGCAGACCTTGCGTATCGCCATCGAGATGGTGTAGGACGTCGCAAGCGTGTCAGCTCCGCCGAATGCGCGCGAGGAGACGAGCGCCGCGTCGTCGGCGCCGCGGGCGAGCGATTCGCGGAGCACGGCCGTTGCCTGGGGCGGTCCCATCGAGATCACGCTCACCCGCGCGCCGCACTTGTCCTTGAGCTCAAGCGCCTGCTCGAGCGCGTATTCGTCGAACGGGTTCATGATTGACTCCACGCCCTCGCGCATGAGCGTGTTTGTCTCGGGGTTTATACGTACGTTCGTCGTGTCCGGCACCTGCTTGACGCATACAACTACGTGCATTTGATGTTCCTCTGCTGTTCCAGCCTCAAGTCCTTGTTTTACTCAGGCGATTATACCAAATGACCTGCCGCGTGTCCAACTCCGCGCAGCCCTGGCAAATGGATTCCGTCCGCTGCGACGCCCCGTGTGCCCGAGGCTGCGTGACGCGATGTCGTTGCGCATACATGCCGCGGGGGATCGCTTCAGAAACCGGCCTCAAACGCGCCGAGCGGGAGGTTCGCCTCGTTGTATACAGCGCCCTTCACCGGCACGTTGAAGAGGTAGCGCACCTTCTTCGGCGCCGACACTCCCTCGGCCTTCAGCTTCAGGACGTTCCCGCCTATCGCGCCAAGGTGGCCGCCGTCCTTTCTGACGTTCTGGATCGCGGCCTTCGCGAACTTGCCGTCCTCGCCTGCAAGCTCAAACCCGCTTTCGAGCGTGTTGTCGCGGTTGTAGACGTAGATGTCCCTTGCGTTCCTGAAGGTGATCGAAACCTCGTCTCCCTCGACTTTCGCAGAATCAAACAGCGGAGACTCGTCATTGATGTCGGCGAACCCGTAGTCGCGCTTCAGCGCGTGGAGCGCGAGGCGCATCGCCGGAGTGCGCTTGTCGTTCGGATGGATGTCGGCTGGATTGCCTAGGTCGGAGAGGTACGCGATGGCGGCGCGCGGCTCCTCGCTGACGAACTTCGCCTGCGCCTTGACCGCGCCGAACCAGGTGTTCTTGTAAGGCGCAAGCGCGCAGAAGTAGAGCTTCATCCCGGGATTCTCGAACTTGCTGCTCCAGCCGTCGCACAGGACGTGCATCTTGATCGCGTACAGATCGCCGTCGCCCGAGTTCGTGCACCCCTGGTACCAGATCATCCCGCGCATCGCCATCGGCGCATACGCGGCGACCATGCCGTCGAACAGGACGCCCGGCTGCATCTCGGCCCCCCAGCACTGAGGGCAGTCCGGGTTCTTCTTCCAGTCCTTCTTCTCGCAGACCTTGTACGCCGCTACATTCGCGAGCTCGGGGCGCTTGGCGATCTCGTCGCGCGGAAGCCACGCCTCGATCGGCGAACCGCCCCAGCTGGAGTCCACTATGCCGACAGGGATGCCGAGCGCATCGTGCAACTCGAGCGCGTAGTAGAACGCGACGCCAGAAAGCGTGAGCGCGCCTCCCGTAATGTCGAAGCTCTCGGGCTCGAACTTGCGCCACTCCGCCTTCAGCTCGGCCGGATTGAGCGACCAGTTGCGCCTGTTCTTCACGAAACGAACGAGTGGCTTGTGCGTCTTCTGTATCATCAGGGCGCCGTTTCCGTCGCGGTAGCGCGGCGCCGGACCCCAGATGGGGCACTCCATGTTGCTCTGTCCCGAGGCAAACCACACCTCACCTACGAGCACGTCCTTCACCTCGACCTTGTCTATGACAGAGTCGAAGAGGAATCCTGGCGACAGCTGGCTGATGGTCATCGTTCGTCCTTCGCAGGACGCCTCCATGGGATCGAGATCGACCCTCCATACGCCGTCCTTCCCCACTACGGCGGTCTTCTTCTGTCCGGCGAACTCAACCCTCACCGTACGCAGCAACTTGCTGACGGGTGGCGAAACCTTTCCCCACACGGGAACCTTCATCCCTCGCTGGAGGACTGCGCCATCAGAAAAAGGCGCCCCCGGCTTCACTGCCGCAAACGCCGCACCGGCGGCAACCACCGCGCAGCATGCCGCCGCGCACTTGACCACGATTGAATTCTTCATTGCCTTGATTCCGCATGCCGTGAAACATCACTTCTGGAGAAGCACCCCCTGGTATCCGCAGGGGATCAACACCTTGCCGTTGTAGAAAACAGCTGTGTCGGGATTTCCTGACACGTTCCAGAACTTCAGAAGCTTCGGGTTCTCCTGATCCTTGAAGTCGTAGAGCGCGACGCGGCGGCGGATGCGGTCGGTAAGGACGACGAGCCCGTCGCCAGACGCACGAGGAATGCCCTGCACCTTCTTCGCATCAGGCACAGGCGGGAATTTCTTGAACGCCCAGAGACTGCCGTCCGGCGGGTCTAGCTCGCCTGGCTTGGCAAAGTAATAGGTGTCGCCCCTTGTCACCAGCGCCTTGTCGTCCGAGAACCTGCAGATTCCGTCCGATAGGAATATGCAGTTCTTGGACGTCGACGCGCAGACCGTCGCGAGCGGCTTCGCCTCGAGGTCGATCCAGTCGATGTGGTGCCCGGCGGCATTGTGGGCGAGGTAGCGTCCGCCGCCGATCGCCTTGTCCATGAGGAACTTGTCCCAGCCGGGGCAGCCCGAGACGGACACCTGGCGCTTCGGGTTCTTGATGTCCGAGATGTCGAAGATGACGTTTCCGCTGGACCGCGCCGAAAGGCCGAGGAACCCAGGAGCAGGAGCCCACACCCAGAACCCGAAGCTCTTCCTTCCCTTTCCGAGCGAGTCGAGGCGTCCGATCTCGCGGAACTTCGTGGGCGCATCCATCTCGTAGAAGCCGAATCCGTCCGGGCCTTCTGCGGTATAGAGGCGACGCCCGTCGGCAACAACGTCGTAGACGTGCGCATGCCCCTTGAGCTCGCCGATCTTGCGGAGCCCGCCCTTCGGGTCGATCTTGAGCACATGCAGCCCCGCGTCGCCGCAGGCGGCATAGACGGTGCTGCCGATGAGCGCCACGCCGCGCGCCTGCCCGACCTGCTCGGGCTTCCACACGTAGAACTCCTTCTCGTCGGTCGGATACACCTCGCGGAATGACGCGTTCTTGGGCGGCACGCCGCTATTGACCGTCTCCTTCGCCGCGCCCTTCGCCGGAATCACGAACAGCCCGTTGCCCATCGTGGCGGCGTACACGCATCCATCGCCGACTGCAACGGAGGCAACGCACGCCGAAGGCCATTCGCCGTGGCCGTCGAGCGGAGAAACCCACCTGTCCGCGACCTTCGGCGCGGTCTTGTCGGTGCAGTCCACGGCGAAAAGCCCGTTGTGCGTCGCAGAGCAGAAAACCATGTCGGAGTTCGCGCTCGTGCGAGCGCTCCACATGTCGAGACCCCTCTGGTAGAACGGCGGATAGTCCGCGCGACCGACGCGCTTCGGGTTCTCGGGGTCGCTGATGTCGAAGATGTCAAGGCCGTGCCCGCATCCTTCGCCTGCCTTCTTGCCGGAGGCTACGATCTCCGCGGTGGCGGGATGGTCTGCCGCCTTGCGGTTCTTTAGGTGGTGGCCCGTCGCCGCATAGAGGTAATGCCCCTTGATCCATACGCCGTCGCCAAAGCCCCAGAGCGGGAAAAGGCCGATCTTGCGGATGTTCTTCATGTCCTTCGCGTCGAAGACCGTGAGCTTGCCCGAACCCCAGTCGCCCGAGTAGAGGATTCCGTTCAGGTACTTTACGCTCTGCGACTCGTCCGTCTTTCGCATCGCGATGTGGCGCGGGTCGTCCGGATTCGAAACGTCGATGAACTCGACGCCGTTCTGGCGCTGCCCCACGAAGCACACGTCGCCAGCCACATCAACGCCCGTCGCAAGTTCGCAGGTGTCGAAGCGCGAACGTATCTTCGGGGCGGACGGATTGGTCGCGTCGATTATCCAGAGTGCGTTCTCGCGCGCAGTGACGTACAGCATGCCGTCCTTCGCGGCGATCTGCCTCGAGCCGCCAGCGCCCGAGGTCTGGCCGACTCGCTTCGGCTTCAGGGGGTCGGAGATGTCGTATACGCATATTTCGGAGCCCTCGCCGGCATACAGGCGATTGCCCTCAATGCATACGGCCATCACCTTCTTGTTCGAGCCATCCACGTGGCGCGCCTCGCCGAACACCGCGCCGGTGCGGCATGGAACGCCTTCTCCGAAGCCGGCGCAAGCCGCCGTCGCAACTGCGCAGCAAACTGCCGCGCGCTTGAAGAGTTCTGCATTTTTCATGCAGGTATTATCGCATATCCTGCACCTGATTGCAAACAAGAAACCATAGCAACGCCAGCTGCCAAGCCTCTTGGCCTGCTATTTTTTGCCGGACGCCGTCAGCACGAGCAGCACACGTTCCTGCGAAGGAAGCTCCACCTGGACGCCATCCGCAAGCTCCTTGTCAGTCCAAAGCTCCTTCCCGCCGGAGGAGTATGCCTTCTTGCCTACGGGGTCCCATACGCGGAAAGGCCCATTCCCCGGCTCGAGGTTGGCGAGGCGGAGGCGCGCGCGGCGCGTCGACCTCTCCTGCATCGCCGCGCAGCACACGAGCTTGAAGTCGCCGCGGTCCACTATCTGCACGTCGGCCGCCGCTATCGGGCCTCCGCCGTCCGTCGGTTCGAGCACCCCGTACCGCCTTACATCCGCCGACAGAAGACGCGCGACTGCGTCAGCCGGCGTCTTGACGCGCGCGAACGAAGTCTCCTCCGGTGCGGGCTTCATGTACTCGTCGTAGCGGAACGCACCATCCTCCGCGAGCACCAGCCCGCCGCGCTTCTGGAATGCGCGCGCAGCCTCGATCGTCCTGTCGGGGCAGCACGCCGACTCGGCGAACACAAGCGCCTGCACTTCGGGTCCAAGGCCTTCGACGTCTCCGTCGAACACGACCCTGCAAGGGAAGTTCGCGTGGAGGAGCGTCGTGTACCACTCCGACACCCCAGGGCGCCCCTTAATTGGCGGAAGCGAGTCGCGGTGTATCTCCGTCGCCTTCGAGTAGTACACGGCCACGGACGCCGGCTTTGTCCTCGGGAACGGAAGGACCTTGTCCTTGTACGGCGCGAGCTCGTCCATGAACATCTTGAACGCGCACAGGTCCTCGGGCTTCACGTTGTAGGGGTTGAGGAGCGACGACGACTTGTACGACGGATTCACCACGTTGGCGTACGCCTTCTCGGGCGTATTCGCCTCCCAGTGGCGCTTGTCCCAGACGTACACGAAGCTGCCGGAGACGCCGTGCATCAGCTCCAGCCACATCGAGGTGATGTAGTCGGTGCGGTGCGAAGGCACGCGCTTGCCCTGCTCGAAGCGCGTGCAGTAGTGCTCGTCGTCGACGATGGGCTTCCTGCCCTTCGCGAGCGCCTGGTAGAAGTCACAGTTGAAGAAGTGCCGCGACCTCGAAGACGCAACCACGGCCTCCATGTCGTCCTTCGCCTTGAACTCCGTGCTGAAGCCGTACTGCCATCCGCCCTCAATCGCCAGGACGTCGAGCGCGTCCGCTATGTCGCGGTAGTCCATGCCGCGGTGGTGCGAGGGGACTCCATGCTCCTGCTCGGTGAAGTAGACGTTCTTCCGGCGGTCCGCCGAGCGCACTGTCGCCGCGCCCTTCCTCAGCAGCGCGCAGTAGGACTTCGACGAGAAGCGGCACCAGTCGTACCACACTCCGGGGAACTGCTTGATGTCCGACTGCGCGGCGAGGTCCGCGAAGCTGTCGAAGTAAGTTCCCCAAGTCTCGTTCGCCGCGGCAATGATCCCGTACTTCTGCTTCATGGCACGCGCGAATGCGACCACGTTGTAGCGGCACATGTCGTTCCACGACGACTCGTTGAACAGCTCGTAGAGGAACACGTTGCAGCCGTTGCGCATCGCCGCGCGCGTGCCGCCGAGGAAGTAGTCGCGGTAGTAGCGCCACCCCTCCGGCATGTGCGGACAGAAGGGAACGAACGAGCACCAGCTGCTGCCGACCTTACGCTGGGAGAGGAGCGCATGCTCCTCCTTCCCGTACATCGCATGGTAGCCGAACGCGAAGTCGAGGACCATCGGCATGTCGCCGAACCGCCTGAAGAAGCGCGCGATGTCCGCGTCATCGTCCTTCCAGTCCTTCTCGTGCGGCTTCGCCTTGTGCTTGAGCGGGAAGCCGCGCACGGCCGCACCTATCTGCGAATGCGCGGCCGATATCTGCGACGAGTTGAAACCGACCTCGGCGAACAGCTCCTTGCTCGGCGGCTCCTTGTACGCCGGGTGGTCGATGCCTAGCGGATTTGCCTTCGGCCCCCACTGCTTGTCGGTATTGTAGAGCCAGACGCCAAGGTAGAACTCCGGGCTGCCGCCCATGTACCACGTGCCGTTCCTGATCTCGGGGCGCGCAAGGCCGTCCTCCTCCTTCGGCGGCTCGTCGCGCCAGCCCTTCCTGTACGTCGCCTCCTCGGGCGTGTCGTCAGTCTCGGGGAGAGAGTATGCGTATGCGGAATCATCCGTCAGAGGCCTGAGCGTGAGTTTCGGGTGGTCCTCGGGATCGGCGGACACCACTACGTCGTCTATGTACATCTCGCCGGTGGCGTGGAACCCGTTGGCGCACTCGAAGCGAAGCTTGACGCCTTTCAGCTTGTCCGGCATCTTCAGCTTCACCTGGACGTTGACCCAGTCCGTCGCGCCGGCGGACCCTGTGCCGTTGTGACGCGCAACCGACTTCCCGTCCGCGTCGGTCGCGACGAGCGCAATGCCAACCTGGGGCGGACTCGACGCGGAGACCTGCTTGATCCAGGCCGATGCGCGGACGATCCTGCCGGCCATCGCCTTCATCTCGTCCCCGGTGAAGCTATACCACATCGTGTGGTTGAAGTCCCCCGCGTTGGCGTCCTTGAGGTGCAGGCTCGTTTTCCCGCCGTGGCGCTCTACCTCGGAGAGCTCGCACACCGTGAATCCGTTCGTCCCCCTCTGCGCGAAGCCCCATCGCCAGTCTGCCCCCGCGGGCTGCCCCTTGGCGTCGTTCCACCTCTCGAAGTCACCTGCTGAAAAAAGATTGACGCCGTACGCAGCCGACGTCAGGACGGCAATCGCCGCAGCAATCCCGCCTCGCAACGCCACTCCTTTGCGCACACTACACCTCCAACGAAGCTACCGTCCGGGTAGCGATCCGCATTCAGCTCATTCCACCGTGATCTTGCCGACCGGATAGCGGCGACCGACTCCGCCCTTCAGCGGAAGCGCGATGCGGGGCGTGCCGTCCGGATCGCCAAGCGACGCGCAGAGCGTGTACTCGCCGGGCTCGATCGTTGGCACGCGCGTGTCCTGCGCGAAGTTGCCGACCTTCATGGCGACCGTGTAGACCCACACGCCGTCGTTGATCTGCGGGATCTCGCCGACGAAGCCCACGGTGCAGCGCGACGAAAGCGAGACAGGATGCTCGGCCCCGCCGAGCTTCGGCTCAGCGTCCTTGAAGTCGAACGACTCGTCCGACGAAACCCACGCGACGCGCCCCTTCGAGTCGAGAAGCGTCCATGCGAGGGTCGCCCCCTTGTATCGGCGGGCAACGCCTACGTTCACCCACTGCGACTTGACGGCGAACTGCTCGCCAATCTTGACGGACTTGGGATACGAAACTTCCCTGAGCTCGAAGCGGTACCCAATCTTCCGCGCGGCACGCGCATAGGCGTCCTTTGCCTTGTCGTAGCACACCTTCGGCCAGCCGTGTATCGAGAGCCAGGTGGCGCGGTACGCCTCCACGGACTCGACGAGCTTCTCGTTGCTCCACGCACCGCGCTCCGACGAAATATCGTAGTGCTCGTGCTCCACGAACACAGGCGCATTCGGAGCAAAGAGCTCCGCCCAGTTGTCGTGGAACCAGCTGTGCTTCTTGTTCACGAGGATCGAATCGTCCCGGAAACCGAACCCGAGCTCGCGTCCAAGGCGCATGAGCGGCGGATCGGGGTCTTTGTTCACGCCGCCTGCCTGGTCGTCAATGCACAGGACCGTCGAGTTGGGGAAGACGCGCTTGTGCATCCTGTAGTGGAGCGGGAACGCCTCGCGTATGTCGCGTCCCTGCTTCTCCATCTCGCGCTTGTACGCGCGCGTGTGCCCTTCGCCCCACATGCCGATCGTGCCGACGTCGATGAACGCCACGTTCGGGTTGCCGTCGTAGCGGCGCGCCATCGCCTTGAGGAAGTTCTCGAGCTTGGCGAGGAAAACGGGGTCTCCGTAGTCAGGCTCCCAGAGGTCGGTGTCGCCTCCAGGCGGGTCCTTGCCGAAGACAGGGTCCATCTTCATCTTGAAGAACCAGCCCTTCGCGCCTGCGTCCTTCACCCACTCCGGCGTGGCGAACGGGTATCGTGACTCGCAGCACGTGACTCGCAGCCCGATCTGCTTCCCGGCCGCGATCCAGGGCGCGGCGTAGCTGTCGATTAGGTCCCAGCGGCACACGCCCTCCTTCGGCTCGAGCAGGCACCAGGGCAGGCGGAAATAGACGGCGGACACTCCCGGGAACCAGTCCAGCGTGTCTCCGCGATCCTCGAGCTGGCCGTACGCCCACTGCCTGTTCGAGTAGTGGAACATCACAAGCCCCATGTCGGGGTTGACGAGGATTTCGTCCGTGTTCTCCGGTCTCACGACCGCATCATCCGCAGCAGCGACGGTCTCGCAAAACGCGGCGGCAGCAGCCACTGCCGAGACTAAAACACCGAAATATGCCCTGCGGATTCCTATGACACCCATGCCTTTGCCTTTCTTGCTTTGTGACTTTCTCTTGATAATACCACACCGCGCTTCCAAATGGCAAGCGCGGTATTTTGAAATTTTCGGCCCGGTGCAAAGTATCTCACCGCACAAAAACGAAAGAGCCGCACGCGTGCGGTCGTTTCGCCGGCAGCAAACCGCCGCGCCCACAACGGGCGCGGCGGTTTCAGGTTTGGCGTGTCTTCCGCAGCTGCGGA